>JANPES010000435.1:0-1502 GCA_031423035.1 Cyclobacteriaceae bacterium
GTTTTCTTCCACTTTTCACTTTTACTTTTTAACTATTTCAGCGTCTCGGCTAGCCACTTGAAATACTCCCGTTGCCACACCAGAGCATTCTGTGCTGTCAGCACCCAATGGTTTTCGGTTGGAAGGTAGACAAGCTTGCTTTTGATGCCCTTCAGTTGAGCAGCCTGAAACGCTTCAAATCCCTGCGTGTCTGGAACACGGTAATCACGTCCGCCCTGGAAGATGAGGATGGGGGTATTCCACTTCTCAACAAGGTTGCTGGGATCGAATGAGTTGTACGACTTCTGTGCCCCTGCATTACTCTTGTCCCAATATGGGCCGCCATAGTCCCAGTCTACGAAGAAGAGTTCTTCTGTACTTCCATACATACTTTTCAAATTGAAGATACCATCATGAGAGATAAATGTTTTGAAGCGGTTGTTGTGGATGCCGGCCAGATAAAACACCGAGTACCCGCCATAGCTTGCGCCAACTGCACCAAGCCGGGCCTTGTCGACGAAAGGCTCTTTAGTTATCGCATCTATCGCCGAGAGATAATCGTCCATCACTTGACCACCATGATCCTTGCTGATTTTTTCATTCCACGCTACACCATGCCCAGGCATACCGCGTCGGTTCGGGGCAACGATGATGTAGCCGTTGGCCGCCATCAACTGAAGGTTCCAACGGAAAGAGTAGAACTGTGTCAGCGCAGACTGAGGCCCTCCCTGGCAATACAACAGCGTTGGGTATTTTTTTGCAGTATCAAAGTCGGGTGGATAGACAACCCATACCAGCATCTGCTTGCCGTCTGTGGTGGGCACCATCCGCTTCTCTACCTTGCTCATGGCCACTTTCGCATAGGCTGCTTCGTTGACATGTGTGAGCTGCACCATTTGACCATTGCCGAGGTTGACGGTATACAATTCAGCGGCATGATTCATATCGGTCCTGGAGACAAGAAGTGTGCTGCCTGCCTGACCGCCAATGGAAGAAATATCAAAATCTCCTTTCGTAATCTGCTTTATCTGGGGCAGCTTTTTGGCGACGCCAGGGTCATCCACTTCGAACAATTGAAGTGTACCATCAATGGCCGCGGTGAAGTAGATTTTCTTGCCGTCTGAGCTCCAGGCGTAGGATGCAACGGATTCATCCCAGCTTTGGGTGAGGTTGGTGGTCAACGTGCCGGTACGGACAATAATGTCATTCTTGTCGGCTTCGTAGCCGTCACGTTTCATACTCAACCAGGCGAGAGACCCTGTGGCGGAGAAGGAGGGGTTTGTGTCAATGCCCATCATGCCTTCCGTGAGGTTGGCCGTGGTGCCAGTGGCCATATCGTACGCATAGAGATCGGTGTTGGTGCTCACGGCGTAAGCGGTGCCAAATTTCTTTTTCGCCACATAGATAATTTTCTTGCTATCTGGGCTCCAGACATAATCCTCGTCGCCGCCAAAAGGTTTCTGAGGAGAGTCATATGGCTCATTGGGCATGACGTCTTTTCCGTCGCCGGCTAGCCCATTCAC
>JANPES010000436.1:0-3041 GCA_031423035.1 Cyclobacteriaceae bacterium
AGCCATAGGTTTAAATGCCAATAGTTAGAAACTAAAAGTGAATAGTGAAAAGTTCTAGTGGCCTATGTTTCCCTTTTCGTTTTTCACTTCTAATTGTATTTCTCTGTGCTCTCTGTGAAACCTCCGTGCGCTCTGTGCAACTTGTATTCCGCAGTGCGGATATTTCAAGAAAAGCTATTACACGGAGATCACAGAGGTAGCACAGAGAACACGGAGAATGCAATGATTTGTTTTATGTATTTCTCTGTGTTCTCCGTGAAACCTCCGTGCTTCTCCGTGTAACTGTTGTTTTTGTATTTCTCCGTGCCCTCCGTGAAGCCTCCGTGCTTCTCTGTGTAATAACTTTCTCAGCGTTGCTGGCGGCCGGGCACTACGACCCGCAACGACGCCGGATGAATCTGCACATCAAAAACCCTGGACGGCGCCCCGGGCTCTCCGTCCAAATGAATCGGCTGTTCTCTCGAAAGTTCGGCGTGGAAGTGCTTCGCCTTGATCAGGGTGGCGAATCGCGACCTCTGAATGTTTCCCCTAAACAATTTTATGAGAAATGGGACAGCCTCAGTGATAGAAATCCGTCGGATGAAACATACATCCATCACCCCATCGCTCACCGATGCGTCCGGGGCAACAAGAGCGTTATTGCCGAACTGAGAAGCGTTTGCGAGTGCGACCATGAAGGCACGGTGCGTTGTGATCTTGCCGTCTGCATCTGCACGGATGTCAAATTCCTTATAACTTAGAAACTCTCGCAGCACAAGTTTGGTATATCCTATCAAGCCACGCGTTCCATCCTTTCCAAATTGACTGGCAACATGCCCGTCGAAGCCAAAGCCGGAGACATTCACGGAGAGCCCGCCATTGATACGAAGTGTATCCATGACCATAACCTCACCTTGATGAAGAAGCTTCAAGGCCAGGTGGGGGACGAGTGGAATCTTTAGGTGGCGGGCGAGCCCGTTGCCAGAACCCGAGGGGATAATCCCGAGAGCGACAGATGTATTGACAAGACCACGGGCTACCTCATTTACTGTTCCGTCGCCACCCATGGCAAACACCCGCGGGAACCCTTGCAATACCGCTTGCGCAGCGAGTTCAACAGCATGTCCCCGGTGTTGGGTATAGGATATTGTGCCTTCCACATTGGCGGCAGCACAGGCATCGATGATCTCACCTTCAACGGAGGATTGAAATCCTTTACCAGAATACTTGTTGACGATGAAGAATACCCTTTCCGCCATGTTATAGCTGTTCAAAGAAAGAAGTCATGCCGTGGTCCTCTGCCCATCACGGGGTGCACTTGTAGCAAAGTGTCGATTTGGTTATTTGGCAGCCTTCTCCAGTTTGTCGTGGATATAGGCAACGGCCTGCCCGATCGTCTGCAGCTTATCGGCATCGTCATCCGGAATTTTGATATCAAAAGTCTGCTCAAATTCCATAACGAGCTCGGCATAATCCAGTGAATCGATACCCAAATCTTTTACAAAGCTGGCGTCTGGGGTGATCTCGGATTCAGGAATTCCAATCTTATCGGTCAGTATCGCGGTGATTTTCTTCTGGATGGTCTGCATGGCCTCAAATGTAGGAAAAAAGGCTAAAACTTAAGCAAGAACTCGGTCCCTTCCCCAACTACTGACTTAACGGTAATCCGTCCTTCGTGCACCCGCATGATCTGTCGGGAGAGGCTTAGGCCGATTCCGGATCCGGACTTCTTGGTGGAAAAGAAAGGGATGAAGATTTTCTCCAATGCTTCTGGATCTATGCCGGGCCCATTATCTTTCACACTGATCACGGGACGGCCTTTGTCGCTGATATATGCAGCAAGCGCAATGCGCTTGTCGGATTCTTCGTCAAAGGCCTGAATGGCATTCTTGATCAGGTTGATCAATACTTGCTCAATCATATTCTTGTCGGCTAACGCCGTGAGTTGGGAAGGTTCCGTCAGGGTTGTGAGGGTTATCCCCCGGTCACTTAACTCTTTTCTGTGAAGTACCGCCATTTCCTCAAGCAAAGGCTGAAGCGCGATCTCGCTGAGGCGAGGCTGTGGAATCTGGGTGAGGCTGCGAAACTCTTTTACAAACCGGATAAGTCCTTCGCTTCTACGGCTGATGGTTTGCAGAGAGAGGTGCATATCCTCCAGTTCCTCTTTATCAATTTCCGGCACGGGGACCGCCAGTTGCTTTTTCAGTTCTTCTTCTACCGTCACCGCCAAGGAAGAAATCGGCGTTACCGAATTCATGATCTCATGCGTGAGCACGCGCACGAGGTTTTGCCAGGCTTCCATTTCCTTTTCTTCCAGTTCGCTCTGGATGTTGCTCATGGAGATCAGTTTGATTTCCTCCCCGCGTAAGGTGAGTTCGATTGCAAACACCGATAGTTGGACGGCATCATCACCTATTTTCAGGTGAATCAACTCGCGCCCGCCTGTCTTCAATTTCTGAAACGCCTCGACTAGCGTAGGACTATTGTCATTCAGCTGACTGATGTTCTGAATTTGCCCGACACGGAGAAGTTTCCGCGCCGCACTGTTGATGATCTGTACCGCACCGTCTTGCTTGAAAGTGAGCAGTCCGATCCCGACATGCTGTACGATGTTTCGAAAGAACTGATAATCCGAATCACGTTCGCGACGCGTCTGTTTCGACGCTGTCAGCGCCTCGTTTAACTTCTTGCAGTGGTGATACACGAGGGTATCGTTGGAATTAGTTTTGAAGGTCTGACTGGGTTCATCAAAATTGATTCCTGATAGATCAGGAACTTTGGCAGAATCGGATTCAAGGCCACCAGGCAGGTCACGCAGCAGGTGCCCAAGACGAACCAGTTGCACGATAATTGCAATGTTCAAGGCGGCCAGCAAATACGACGAGCTGTCACGCGCGAGGAGGAAGGCAAAGAGAAATACCGTGCCGGCAAAAAACAGCAAGCGGGTCATCAGCGGTGATCGCCAGTTGGTATCCATGGGTTTGGGGCGATTGAGGAAGGCAAGTTAATGGAATATGGTAGCTTTTACGTATTCAGCGAACGGGATGTTGTCAGTGCGAATT
>JANPES010000437.1:0-4820 GCA_031423035.1 Cyclobacteriaceae bacterium
GGCACAGCGCCCATGGCTCTCGGAGCATCCCAGAGCAAGGAACCCATCCGCGAAGGCCTGGTATCGATGATGAGCCCCGCAATTGACACCCTATTGGTTTGCTCACTGACTGCACTGGCCATTCTTGTTACGGGTGCTTGGAAAGGCAACCTAACCGGAGTGAGCATGACGGCACTGGCGTTCGAAAGTTCGTTGGGCGATACCGGCAAATACCTGTTGTTGCTATGCGCATTCTTCTTTGCCATCACTTCGCTGTTTTCCTACTCGTACTACGGAAGCAAAGCGCTATCCTTCATGATTGGTGTAAAGGCCAGCAAGTACTATGACTATTTCTATCTGTCAACGATTGTTGTCGGCGCTGTATCCTCGATGGCGGACGTTATCAACGTGATCGATATCGCCTACGCACTTATGGCTGTTCCTACGATGCTCTCAGGGTTGATCCTCGCTCCCCGTGTAATGGTGGAGGCAAAGAGCTACTTTGCAAGGATGAAAGGAAAAATGTGATTATTTAGCCGATTCAACCGGCACGTGTTCCTTTTGGTAAGGATAGTCGAACAGGCCATGCTCTTTTATGGCAGACTCCACCTTGTGTGGAACAAATTTTCCCCATCCGATTTCCCCCTTTCGTATCATGGCCAGCACATTGTCTGAAATAATGTGCAGGTTGCTGACGTTCGCATCCTGAATATCTTCCAGCTTTCCGTTCTTCATCAGGTAGCGGAACAAGTCCTTTGTACTCTCCGGCAGCCCTGCTTCAAAGTCTTTTAGGGTAAACAATTCATGGGAGTCCTTCTTCCAGGCCGGATAGATGTACAGCTTAATGTTGTTACCAAAAAGAATCCCAAAACTTTCAAGCAACCCTCCACGCAAGTTTCCATAAGTCTTCTCTTCAAAAACTTTCTGCAACGCATAGATTCCCAGGATGATTCCCATTTTCTTTCCCTTCGTTGTCTTGGAGAGGTAGTCTACCAATCTGAAGTATTCAAAGTAGTTGGAAATCAACACGGTTTGTCCCAGGGAGCAAAGGACATCAGCACGGTGAAGAAAATCTTTTTCATCAATATTTCCATCTGCACCCAGGTCATTGAGTGTCAATTCGGTGAGCACGACCATTTTAGCCCGATCAACATCCGGTTCGCTCCTAAAGTGTCTGCGGGACGTGAGCAGCATGTCTACGTTGACATGGGTAACCGGTCTGAATCGCCCGCGGAGCACAAGCACGTTTTTCTTGTACAGTGCTTCGGAAGGCTGCATGACGGTACCATCCGGACCAAACATCGCCGCTTTGGTCAGGCCGTTCTTAACTAGTTTCATGGCCATAAGGCGGTTGTCCACATGTTTGAAATCTGGGCCGCTGATCCGTAGCATATCAATTTCAATGCGCCGCGTGGTGAGTCCGTCTAGCAGCGACATCATGATCTTCTCAGGGTCGCTAAGAAACATACAGGCATAGAGCATGTTGACACCAACAATGCCAACGGCAAATTGCTGTTGAAGCTGATCGTTGTCGTGCATTTTCAAATGAGCAACACAATCATTGAAAGGGCCCATTGAATGGGTTTGAAACCGCAGCCCGATCCATCCATGCCCCTGGTTGGTGCGTTCATAGTTCAGAATCTCAACCGTATCAGCCAGGGAGAAGAACCTTACTGTCTCTGCACGGTGAGGCAAGCGCTCGAGCAGCAGGGAATACTCCCTGTCCAACATGCTTATCAGGCGCTCCTCGCATACATACCTGTCGCAAACACCATAAATGGCATCCGAGAACTTCATATCATAAGCGGAGATCGTCTTGGCGACGGTACCGGAAGCACCGCCTACCTTAAAAAAACTGGCAGCTACTTCCTGTCCCGCACCAATCTCGGCAAAAGAGCCGTAGATCGTCTTGCTCAGGTTAATCTGAAGGGCCTTCTCCTGGGTCGTTAGTTTCTTCGGCTCATCCATAGGTCAGATTAAAAAATCGGATAGTACAAATTTAGCTTTCTTCCCATAATCCGTACCAACGGACTGGAACATAATTCCTGCTACCTGACGTCACCCCTTTTGATTATTTTGGTTTAAGGTCTATTTTGCCAGTAAATCAACCTAGCCATGTCAACCAGAGCCGGTTTTTCAAGTCGATTAGGATTCATTCTTGCTGCTGCCGGATCAGCAGTCGGCCTGGGCAACATCTGGCGTTTCCCCTATTTGGCGGGACAAAATGGCGGTGCTGCCTTCCTGGTCATCTACCTCATTTGCATTTTTACCTTGTGCGTTCCCGTGATGATTGGCGAGATTGCTATAGGCAGGAAAGCGCAAAGTGATGCGTATGGCTCGTACCAGAAGCTTGGAGGAGGAAGTTGGGGGTATCTCGGTCTATTTGGAATCCTTGCCGGGATATTTATCCTCTCCTACTATAATGTGGTTGCTGGCTGGGCCTTCGGCTACTTTCTTGAAATATCCTTTGGTGATCTGCTCCTTGAAAAGGACTTCGGTTCATTCTTTGGGACATACATCAATAACGTCTGGACCATCCTGACTTTCTCGTTGGGCTTCATGCTGATGACTGCGGTGATAGTGTCGCAGGGTATCCAGAAAGGAATTGAAGCAGCCAACAAGATCATGATGCCGTCCTTGTACATCATCCTGATTGGATTGATCATTTATGCATTCACACTGCCGAATGCGCTCGACGGTGCTAGATTCTACCTCATACCCAATTTGAGTGAGATCAATTTTCAGACGCTCTTTGATGGATTGCGCCAGGCCTTCTTCTCCCTTTCGTTGGGCATGGGCTGCTTGATTACGTATGGATCCTATGTAAACAAGGATCAGAACATTGTCTCTTCGGCAACCATCATCACGTTGGCCGATACTTCCGTTGCTTTCCTGGCAGGATTGATGGTCTTTCCAATGGTAGCTGCCATTGGAGCTTACGATGTTCAAGGCCCAAGCCTCGTGTTTGTTGTGCTGGCGCAAGTATTTCAAAGCATGGGCCCGATCGCAGGTCGGGTCGTAGGTGGATCCTTCTTCTTGCTGCTATGTTTCGCCGCACTTACGTCTACGATTTCCTTGCTTGAAGTACCCGCAGCCTATTTTGTGGATCAGAAGAAACTGCCGCGGAAACAAGTAGTCTGGGGGCTCGCCATCCTGATCTTCATTCTTGGACTGCCTAGCCTGGTAAGCCAGGGAAAAGTTGAATTCCTATCGCACCTTTCGTTCTACAAAGACAGGGACTTTCTCACATTTGTTTCTGACATGTGCGACATCAGCTTAACTGTAGGAGGATGCATTATGTGTATCTTCATCAGGAACCGCTGGAAGATTGCCAACATGCATGAAGAGCTAGCCATCGGCAATCCCGGATATCCCGGATCCATACTGCAGTCTTATCTCAACATCACCATTCGCTGGGTGTGCCCGATTTTGCTGGGTATACTATCCGTGGGCGTCATCATCGACAAGTTTTTTGGCCTGGAGTGGCTATTTGGTTAACTGCCCTCACTTACGTTCAGGTTAGTCTAGCCAGTCAGCGACGAAAAGGTTGGTATCCCGCGTACCTTGATTGTTTCGATTTGAAGAGAAGATGATTCTTTTGCCATCGGGTGAGAACATCGGAAAGGAATCAAAGACTTTGTCGTAGGTGATCTGCTCCAGCCCGGTGCCGTCCTCATTTATCATAAACAGGTTGAACTCAAACCCACGTGTTCCTTTGTGATTGGAACTGAAGATAATCTTCTTGCCCGAAGGGTGATAAAACGGAGCCCAGTTCGCTTTGCCCAGGTTCGTAATTTGCTTCAGTCCGCTTCCGTCTACATTGCAGATAAAAATCTCCATGGCAGTCGGCGCCACCAGGCCCTGTTTCAGATAACTCAGGTATTCCTGCTTGTCATCCTCTTTGGCAAAGCGTGACGCACGGAAAACAATCTTGCTTCCATCCGGCGAAAAGAAAGCACCACCGTCATAACCCAGTTCGTTGGTGATTTGCTTTACATTTTTCCCGTCGATATCCATGGTGTAGAGATCGATGTCGCCGTTGCGGGTGGATGTAAATACGATCTTGTCTTGCTTTGGAGAAATCGTTGCTTCCGCATCATAGCCCGGTGCAGCGGTCAATTGCTTGATAACTTTTCCATTCAGATCGGCTACAAAAATATCAAAGCTGTCATAGATTGGCCACAGATACTTTCCTCCCGGTTTGCGTTCCGGTTCTGGTGGACAAGTGACTCCACCGAGGTGTGTTGACGCGTACAGGATTGATTTACCTTTGGGCATGAAGAAAGCGCATGTCGTCCTCCCCTGGCCCGTGCTGATCAGCTGAGGTTTGCTACCGTTGCTTAGGTTCACGCCATCAACCGGCATATAAAATATTTGGTCACACCCGAGGCCCCATGCCTTATTATTGGATTGAAAACTGACCATTTGACTATCAAAACTCCAGTAGGCCTCGGCGTTGTCACCTCCGAATGTCAACTGGCGAACATTGGCCAGGTGCTTCTCTTCGGGATAAGTAAGGTTTTGAGATTCCTGGTCATCTCCCGGGCGGGGCGATGGCACAAATGAAACCAGGACACTGAAAAGGGCAATAAAAAAAGGTATACGTAATCTCATCGCTATTGTCTGTTTGTGCTTGGGATAGGTCAAGGAATTTATACGGGTCCAAGGTAAGTTCTCAAACTTAATTGCAGTAACTCCAAACGCAATATTTATGCCGCCTTTGCCGTCTCTTCTTCTTTGAGGGCGCGCCTGAGTATCTTTCCGACATTGGTCTTGGGGAGTTCCTTTCTGAACTCAATGAATTTTGGTACTTTATAGTTTGTCAGGTTCTCGTGGCAATA
>JANPES010000438.1:0-5309 GCA_031423035.1 Cyclobacteriaceae bacterium
CCCTGATGGGAAGCGCTATGAAGACGTAGCCAAGAATCCAGATGGAAGGGTTATCGACATGATCGAAAAAATAGCAGCCGATCTTAAGTCGGGAAGGCTAACAAAAAAACAGCAGCAGGAGTATTTGAAGATGTTGGTGCACTTGGTGGGCGATATTCACCAGCCTCTACATGTGGGCAAGCCGGGTGACCGTGGCGGGAATGAAGTTAAAGTAAAGTGGTTCCGTACCGAATCGAATCTTCACCGCGTGTGGGACAGTGAGATGATTGACGATACCAGGCTTAGCTATACCGAGCTCGCTCTTGCGCTGGGTAAGCCGGATAAAGCGACGCTCATTAAATGGCAATCAGCTTCAGTGCGGGACTGGGCCCATGAGTCAATGACCTATCGCCCCCAGGTTTATGACATCGGCAATGGGAGCCTGAGTTATCAATATTCCTACAAGTACTATTCCATTGCAAAGCTGAGAATGCTTCAGGCGGGTGTTCGGTTGGCTGGATTGCTAAACCAAATCTATGGGAAATAGGGAATAGCGTTTTCTCGTGGGTGCGACGAGGGCCTAAAACCTAAAGCCTAGTACCTCTACTTCCTCTCCACGATTCCGTAGGGGAAGCCTTTCAACGCAATCTTCAATACGTCCAGGGTTACGTTTTCATCGCGGGTTACCTCCGCCGTGTTTTCGGCCAGGGATACCTGCGCGTCCTTAACACCTTTGACGTTGGAAAGAAGTTTTTTCACGGTATTAGCGCAGCCGTTGCAGGTCATGCCGGTGATGGTGTACTTGGTCTTTCTGTTCATTTTATCACTAGAATTCTTGCTGGGCTTTTTCCTCAAAAAATAGATTTAATTTGTAGTAATTGATACAAAGTGCAAATATGCGAAATGTCAGTATGCAAAGTGAGGCACTTGTCACATTTTGAAGTCTTTAAACGGTTAGGAATACTTGGCAATTCTTCTGGATTCTATACCTTTGCTGGCGCGCATATGGTTGCCCTTGTCATCGGTTGCTGTGCAAAGAAAATAACATCCCTCGCTATGCTATGAAGGTACTCCACAGTCCCATTTTTCGTACGTTGGCAATTGCTTTCTGTTTGGCTTTAGCGCCTCTTACGCTGGCTGCCCAGGATCAGGATACAGTCAAATTCAATATCAGAGACCATAGTTTCCTGCTGCCTCAGGTCAGCCCCGCACGCAAATACTCACATTCGATCTATCTCCTCTATGTAGTGCCTCCCAAAGACTGGACACTGGATGCCATTGTAGCGCCCATGTTCCAGTATAGCGGGAAGTACACGCTCCCGAAAGGATTCAACCTGCAGGGGAGCTGGGCGTCGCTGATTATTTCTAATCGGTTCAGCGCTGGTCCTTTCTGGAATTACTCTACTGGGAACTATCATTTCGGTGTTGGATTTCAGATGGCGTTCAACTATGGTGTGCTGAATCAGTTTGGATTTAATACCACATTGACTGGATGGGAATCGCAACCCTCTTTGGCGGCGGGTTACAGTTTTGGAAAAACCGCTGTAATCATTCGTGGAGACCTCTACAATACACATTCCATTAACCTCAACGAAGCAGGAAATGTGCTGTCCAATCCTGAATCGTTTATCAATGGCTACAGTATAACCACCAGTTTTGAGCAGCGGTTAACTAGAAAACGCGTGATGTCGCTTGGATTCAAAATGAACTACCTGCGCTACCACATGGTGGCCTGGCCCGCTCTTCCGGCGAGCAAGTACCGCTATTTTATGCCCGAGTTTCAGTTAGGGTTCAGTTTCTAAAGATGATGTGAATGAAGTTCTCCCGTTCTCTTGTATTGCTTTTAGTAGTTATTTTTTTGGGTTGCTCCAAGAGTGAAATTACGCCACCGCCTGAAGGTGATGATCCAAATCTTGCCGGGACTACTGCGCTGCCTTTTGTGGGCCCTGCAACCATCAAGACGATGGAGGGGATCTACACATTGAGTGAAGGCAATCAAAGTCTGGGAACAACGTTTGTGTGCCGGGTGTCAAAATACAAAGTTTCGTTCTTCAGCAACAACGGCGGATTGCACATTGTATTGAAATATGGATACAAAGCATCCGATGGGTCTATTCAGTTTTCTGGCTTTTATCGCTATTCAGAAAGCCCGACGCAGGGGAAGATACAATTTCGGATTTCGGCCGCAGGCGGCTCCGATGACTTGCTCAACGGGATTATTACCAACGTAAAACTAGAAGGGATGTTTTCCGGCAACCAGCTTGCGCTGACTTATGAAAGACCGTTTACAGCGGAGGCTACGAATAATCCATTCATGATTTTTGCTCATCACGGGATACAGACAACCGTTGATCCTCCGTATGCTGAGAATTCTCTCAACATGATTATGAATGCAGAAGATTACGGGGTCACGGGATTGGAATTAGACGTTCGATTGACCAGTGACAATGTGCCCATCCTCATTCATGATGCGACGATCAACACCCGGTTGACAAAAAAAGGTCCACTTTTTGGTTCTTGGGATCTTTATAGTTTCGACCTGATCTCTCAGTTTGTCACATTGGTGGACGGTCAAAAGGTCCCTTCTGTTAAAGAGGCGTTAGCCGCATTTATTGATGAGACCACCTTGAAATATTTCTGGATGGACATTAAAGGGAACGCCGAAGTCTTCAAGCATCTGGAACCGATCGTTCGCGAGGCGTATAAGCATGCTGCGGATCAAGGTCGTGATGTTGTCATTTTTGCCGGATTACCTTCCTCGGATGTAATCGCAGAACTCAAAAAGCAGCCGACCTATCAGGGTGGCAATCCTGCTGATCCGAATTATACATTGCCGTTGCCAACCTTGGCGGAGGAAACGGTTGAGAAAGCCATCGAAAATGGTTGCCAATACTTTGGTCCGCGTTACACACTGGGTTTGCTATTGCCCGAGGTTCAAAAAGCGCATGACAATGGAATTAAGGTAATCAGCTGGACGCTGAATTCCAGAGGACTGATTACAAATTACCTGAAGAATGGAAAGTTTGATGGAATGATCACGGACTATCCGACCTATGTGGTGTATGATTTTTATACAATGTTTTAAACGCGCAGTGGTTAGCGCTTGAATGAAGTCTATGAGGTTTCATAAATTATTCGTTGGACTTTTGGTTTGCTGCGCGGCCCTCGGTGAGGTGAGCGCCCAAGCGTCTGCGCCTGCCAAGAAGCACCGCTGGACTGTATACGGCGGGATAGGCCCAAATTACTATTTCAATAACCTCGAAAGGGCTGCAGATAAAGTAACGGAATTGAATTATTCGTTTGTCGCCCGGCTTATGTGGGAGCCAGAGTATTTCCTGAGTATTGGTTTTGAGACCGGCTACAATCGGCTTTATTCACTTAGCGGAACGGGACCGATAGTCGGAGATGTGAGTATTGTGAATGTGGCGATCCCGATCCAACTCGTTGTATCAATGAAGTTCTCCAAGCATATATACGGCAGTTTCAATGTGGGACAGGCCATTCTACTGAACAATGTGTCTACTCAGTTTAAGGGTAATTTTGATGCATCGGTTCTCTCCCTGGGGGACTTTGCCGCTACCGTAGGCTACAAGAAAGACATTAGCGAGCGATTCACGATGGGCACTGAGCTGAAGTTCTACTATTCGGGGAAGCTTGATGATAAGAACGTAGCGCTGCTCTTTATGGCAGGTTATCGCCTCTGGTAAGCTTTTAGGTGTCCTACACCTGTCAGGTGTAGGACACCCCTTCAAAGTTTTTTGTTTCCCTGAGCGGAAAGGCTTCCTATCTTTACGCCTTTTCAACCACACCCATGTCAGAGGAAAAGAGTCTGAACTTTCTGGAAGAGATCGTCGAGAAGGATTTGAGTGCGGGAACGCATACCCGGATCACTACGCGTTTCCCACCTGAGCCCAATGGCTACCTGCACCTGGGTCATGCCAAAAGCATCTGTTTGAATTTTGGCCTTGCCCTGAAGTATGGCGGAAAAACCAATCTCCGTTTCGATGATACTAATCCCGTAACCGAAGAGACGGAATACGTCGATAGCATAAAGAATGATGTTCAGTGGCTAGGCTTCTCCTGGGCGCAGGAATTATATGCTTCTGACTATTTTCCACAATTATATGCCTTTGCTGTTCACCTGATTGAAAAAGGTCTTGCTTACGTCGATGACAGTTCAAGTGAGGAAATAGCCACCGGAAAGGGAACGCCAACACAGCCCGGTAAGGATTCAATTTTTCGGAGCAGATCCACTGCGGAAAACCTTTTGCTGTTCCAGGCAATGAAAGATGGAAAATTCAAAGACAGTGAGAAAGTGCTGCGAGCCAAAGTGGACATGGCGCACACAAATATGCACATGCGCGACCCGATCCTGTATCGCATCAAGCATGCCCATCATCACCGTACCGGCGACACGTGGTGCATTTACCCGATGTATGATTTTGCCCACGGCCAGAGCGACTCCATCGAAGAGGTTACACACAGCATCTGTACCCTGGAGTTTGTGCCACACCGCGAATTGTATAACTGGTTTATCGAGAAACTGGAAATATTCCCTTCCCGTCAGTATGAATTTGGGCGACTGAATATGACTCACACCATGATGAGCAAACGCAAGCTGCTTCAGTTGGTCAACGAAAACCACGTCAACGGCTGGGACGACCCGCGCATGCCTACACTTAGCGGTATGCGCCGGCGAGGCTATACCCCAGAGAGCATCCGGGATTTCTGCGACCGCGTCGGTGTAGCCAGGCGCGATAACCTGATCGACATCAGCTTGCTCGAGTTTTGCGTCAGGGAACACCTGAACAAGATTTCCTTGCGAAGAATGGTTGTGTTCGATCCGTTAAAGATTGTTATAACTAACTACCCTGAAGGAAAGTCAGAAACGCTTCCAAGCGAAAACATGCCAGGCGAGGAGGGGGTGACCTTCCGTGAAATGCCCTTCAGCCGGGAATTGTATATTGAAAAGGATGACTTCATGGAGAACCCTCCCAAGAAGTATTTTCGACTTGCTCCCAGTCAGGTCGTCCGGTTGAAGAGCGCCTACATTATCCGTTGTGAGCAGGTGATCAAGAACCCTGACGGTTCTGTGAAAGAGGTTCATTGTACCTATGTGCCCGAGAGTAAGAGTGGTTCGGATACTTCAGGAATACCCGTGAAAGGCACACTCCATTGGGTGAGTGCGCCACATGCGGTTCCTGTAGAGGTGAGAATGTACGATCGACTTTTTACAGCCGAGGATATGAACTCAATTGAAGGTGATTTCCAGAACCATCTCAATCCCAATTCACTCACTATTCAACCAACGGTTTATGCAGAATCTGAAG
>JANPES010000439.1:0-6332 GCA_031423035.1 Cyclobacteriaceae bacterium
GCCCGCGCTACCTACCGGAGCTTCCCATCGATGAGAAAATCGTAATGACCAGTGAGGGGATTGAGGAGATGACGGATTTTCCGGAGAGCATGGTGATCGTCGGAGCGGGTGTGATTGGATGTGAGTACGCTACGATTTTTAGTGGATTCGGTAAAACCAAAATTCACCTCATCGATAAAGGAGACCGGATTCTTCCTTTTGAGGACGAGGACGTTGTTCGAATCATTGAGCGGAACATGGAGAACAACGGTGTGCTCATTCACCGAAATTCAAGACTGGTCAGGATGCAAAAGGTAAATGGACGGGTTGAATACGAATTGGAATACACGGACAATACGCGCCAGATTTTCAACGTAGCGAAAGCCCTCGTTTCTGTCGGCCGGATTCCGAACCTGGAAGATCTATGGGATGATAAGGTGGGGATCCACATGTCTAAGCGGGGCATTGAGAACAACGACACGCAAACCAATGTTTCGAATATCTATGCTGTTGGCGATTTAACGGCTGATATTTCACTGGTGAATGTTGGAGAGTTGGAGGGGCGCTATTCGGTGGAACGAATCTTCAGCGTGCCGGACCGAAAGTTGGTGTATGAGAACATAAGCACCATTATGTTCCTGAGCCCAGAGGTAGCGGGCGTGGGCATGAACGAAATTCAGGCAAGGGAAAAGGGGTTAGACTATAAAATTGTGACGCTGGAATACAGCACCATACCGAGAGCAATTGCTAAACGGAATACACAGGGTTTTATTAAACTATTGGTGACCAATGACATCCTGATGAAGATTCTTGGCATGAAGGTCGTTGGAAACCATGCATCCAGCGCGATCCAGGCGGTAGCTGTGCTGATCTCTATGAATCGGGGCATCGAAGAGCTGGCAGAATGCGTCCACCCGCATCCATCGATTACCGAAGGGATCCAGGAATGTGTTCGGATGTTAATGGGGAAATCCACACTGAAACCGGGGGCGCTTAGCGGCAGGTTGTCTTGTCGGTCCTGCATTGGGGGCATATATCAGGATCTTGTTTTCTAGGCTACAAACAGGTCGCTCCTAAGGAGCTACGGACCACTGACCACTGACCACTGATTACTGATTCCTGACCTCTACAAAAACGTAGCAATCACTTCAAGCCGCTTACGCTCGAGTTTGGGCACAAACGTTTCATCAGCGGGATAACCGACAGGAATCAGCAGAAACGGCCGTTCATTTTCCGGGCGATCCAATATTTTGGTTAGAAAATTCATCGGACTGGGCGTATGCGTGAGGGCAACCAGTCCGGCATGATGGATTGCAGTGAGTAGAAATCCGCAAGCAAGACCGACTGACTCGGTGACGTAGTAGTTATTGCGTTTCTCTCCGCCGGGCAGGATATCGTAGGCTTTTTTGAAGACCACGATCAGGTATGGGGCGATTTCCAAAAATGGTTTCTTCCAGTCGGTCTGTAGTGGACGTAGGTCGTCAAGCCACTCCGGAGCCATCCGGCCGTTATAGCTATCGTACTCTTCTTTTTCGGCTGCTTCGCGGATTTGCTTCTTGATGGTTGGGTCCAACACTACGCAAAAGGCCCACGGTTGCTTGTGTGCGCCGGAGGGTGCTGACGAGGCAGCTAATAGAATCTGTTCGATCACCTTCCGGTCAACGGGTTTGTCTGAAAAATCCCGAACCGTACGCCGGGTATTTAGCCAGGCATAAAACTCCTGGCTGCGTTTGAGGGTCTCTTCCGGACCAAAGGATGTGGGCTGATGCCGGATAAACTCGAAGCCGTCAACCAGGCGTGTCATTTCTTTCATAACGGAAAGATAATGAATATGCTTCAGGCTGCTCACCGCCAGCGACAGGTAACTATGGTTGATTGTGTCTTGCGCGAAGTACGCCACTGACTTCATCCAGGCTGCAATTTTTAGCATTCAGCAAAACGATAAAATGATACATGAGATCAGCGGCTTCGTTGAGAAACTTGCCTTTGTCGTCATCTTTTGATTCGATCACGAGCTCGACCGCCTCTTCACCGACTTTCTGCGCAATCTTGTTGATGCCGCCGCTCAGGAGCTGATTGGTGTATGAGCCCGCCTTTGGGTTTTTTTTCCGCTCTGCAATCACCTCTTCAAGAAACTCAAACCCGGTGGATCTGTTTTTTTCTCCAAAGCAAGTGTCTTTGCCCGTGTGACAGACGGGTCCGGCAGGCTTCACTTTAAGGAGCATAGTATCCTGGTCACAATCGCCGATCAAATCAACCACATCAAGGTTGTTGCCGGAAGTCTCCCCTTTGGTCCATAAACGCTGACGTGAGCGGCTATAGAATACTGCGCGCTTTTCCTGGTTTGTTTTTTGAAATGCCTCTTCGTTCATGAACGCAAGCATGAGCACCTTGTTGGTCTCCGCGTCTTGTACGATGCAAGGCACCAGGCCGTTCATTTTCTTGAAATCGGGTTTTTCCATAGTTAGGTTGATTGGCGCACAGCAGTTCCCTGTTGGGCGAGGTAGCGCTTAAGTTCGGGTAACTGGATTTTTCCAAAATGGAATACACCGGCGGCAAGCGCCGCGTCAGCTTCACCGAGCTTAAATACGGTGAGGAAGTCCTCCTTCTTTCCGGCACCCCCGGAGGCGATGATGGGAATTTCCAGGAGTCGGCCGAGTTTTTGAACCGGATCGACGGCAAATCCATTTTGTGTGCCATCGTGGTCCATGCTGGTGAAGAGGATTTCGCCGGCGCCACGTTGTTGCCCTTCTTTGGCCCAACTGAACAGTCGCTTATCTGTTACTTTAGTTCCACCCTCAACGAAAACAGTCCATTGATTGTCGACTTTCCGGGCATCGATAGCGAGTACAACCATTTGTGATCCAAATTCCCGAGCCAGGTCATCGATTAGTCCGGCGTTTTTTACTGCCGATGAGTTGATACTTACTTTATCGGCCCCCGCTTCGAGCAGCGGTGCAACGTCTTGAACGCAAGTAATTCCCCCACCGACAGTGAAGGGGATGTTGATTTGCCTGGCTACATCTTTAACCAATGAGGCAAATGTCTTCCGGCCCTCTTGGGTGGCGCTGATGTCAAGAAGAACAAGCTCGTCGGCACCTTGCTCTGCATAGAAAGCGGCTAACTCAACAGGATTACCAGCGTCCTGAAGGTTTACAAAATTTACACCTTTTACCGTGCGGCCATTCTTGATGTCCAGGCACGGAATGATTCGTTTGGTCAGCACAGCGTCAGATGTTTTTCAGATCTTGAAGTTTGATCTTGTGCTCGTAGATCGCCTTTCCCACAATGGCCGCGTGCATGTTGATATAGTTCAGTTCGGCCAGGTCTTCCGTTGAACTAATGCCGCCACTGGCGATGAGCTTCAGGTTAGGTAGTCGTTTTTTCAACTTTTTGTATAAGCCAAAATTTGGTCCCTGGAGCATGCCGTCTGAGTTGATGTCCGTGCATGTCAGGTATTCAAGCCCTTGTTTTTCGAACTGGGTGGCCAGATCATAGATAGTGATGGCCGTCTGTTCGGTCCATCCATGGGCGAGGACAAATTCATCTTTGACGTCCGCGCTGAGAATGAAGTTCTCAGGCCCGTATTTTTGCAGCCAGCTAATAAAGACTCCGGGCTCGCGTGTCGCAATGCTGCCAATATTTATTTGTTCAATGCCCAGGTCAAGGAGGTGTTCTATTTCCTCTTCGGTTTTCACGCCACCACCAAAGTCTACCTTGAGCGCTGTGTGTGCCTGAATCGACTCAATGACACTCCAATTCACAACCTTACCTTTGAGGGCACCGTCAAGGTCAACCAGGTGCAAGTATTCCAGGTCCGCGTCCTCAAATTCCTTGGCTACCTCCAGTGGATCTTCCCGATATATTTTTGCTTTCCCAAAATCACCCTGTGTTAGCCGGACGCACTTGCCTTTTATGATGTCTATCGCCGGGATGATTTTCATGATGCTATGGATTGTTGCAGGAAGCCCTGCAGTATGGGGACACCCTGTTCAGCGGATTTCTCCGGATGGAATTGCACCGCAAAGAAGTTATCCTTCCTCATGGCAGCACTGAACGGTTGGTCGTAAGTGACCTCGGCCACGGTGTATTTATTCAGGGGAACAAAAAAACTGTGTACAAAGTAGACAAATTTGCCTTCGAGCCCACGGTCAATCCAATTATTTGTGTTGTGCAGCATGTTCCAGCCCATGTGCGGTACTTTCAATGGCTTACCGGGCAGCCGTTTCACCTCTACATCAAAGATTCCCATACAGGTAGTATCGTTTTCTTCAGAATGTCGGCACATGAGTTGCATGCCCAGGCAGATTCCCAGTGTAGGCTGGCGAAGGTCGCTAATCAGTCTATCCAGTTTCCTTTCCCGAAGATATCGAATGGTAGTGCTGGCTTCGCCTACCCCAGGGAAGATGACGCTGTCCGCACGCTGAATTTCTTCCGGGTCGTCGGTGATACTGAAATTCACGCCAAGCCTTTCAAGCGCAAAGGCCACAGACTGGACATTTCCTCCCTGGTATCTGATAATAGCAGTGTTCATAGCAGCCCTTTGGTTGATGGGAGTGATTGTGTTCCGTCGTCGGATACGGCCGATCGGATCGCCCTGGCAAAGGCCTTGAAAATGGATTCGATCTTGTGGTGCTCGTTGGTGCCGGTCGCGCTGATATTTAGTGTACACTTTGCGGAATCACTAAACGATTTAAAGAAGTGGAAGAACATTTCTGTCGGCACTTCGCCGATTTTTTCTCGCTTGAATTCAGCATCCCAAACAAGCCATGGCCTTCCGCCAAAATCAACGGCCACCTGGGCAAGACAGTCATCCATGGGGAGGCAGAACCCATACCGTGCGAGACCCTGCTTCTCCAGCAACGCTTCATGAAAGGCAGCTCCAAGTGCCAGTGCAGTATCTTCCACAGTATGATGTTCATCAATGTGCAGATCACCTTTGACGCTCACGTGCATATCCATGTTTCCATGCCGCGCCAATTGATCCAGCATGTGGTCAAGAAAACCAAGCCCTGTTTCTATTTTGGCATTGCCCGATGCATTCAGGGTGAGGTCAATGTGGATATCAGTCTCATTCGTCTTCCGGTGAACGGAAGCGCTGCGGGTGCGCCCCAGAACAAAGGAGCGGATATGCTCCCACGATGAAGTCCTTAGTTGGCAATGTTCCTGGAGCCCGCTGGCAGTTATTTCCATCTGACGTTCCTCAGTGCCCAAAAGGATTCCCTTTGTTCCCAGATTCTTGGCGAGTTGGATGTCTGTGAGGCGGTCTCCAATGACAAAGGAGTTGGCAAGGTCATAGTCGGGTGTCATGTATTCCGAGAGCATGCCGATCCCGGGCTTTCGGGTTGCTTTGTTTTCATGAGGAAACGATCGGTCGATGTGGCCCTTCTGAAAGGAGATGCCTTCGTTCTTAAGCGTTGTCAGCATTTTGTTGTGGGAAGGCCAAAAGGTGTTTTCCGGAAAGTGGTCGGTTCCCAATCCGTCCTGATTTGTGACGAGCACAAGTTCATAGATACCCGATCTGGCTATGCGTCCGAGTTCTGATATCACTCCCGGAAGGAACTCAAGCTTATCCAGGCTGTCAATCTGCTCATCTGGTGGTTCGACGATGAGGGTGCCATCCCGGTCAATAAAAAGTACGCGTTTCATAGTGCTTTTAAGGCGTTGATCAAAGTTTTGTTTTCTTTCGTAGTCCCCACTGAGATTCGAAGGCAGTTTTCACAGCCCTTCACCGATGTACGGTCACGGACAACGATTCCTTTTTCTATAAGATGGGCATAGACCCTAGGCGCATCCGTGACCTCAACCAACAAAAAGTTCGAGCGTGACGGGAAGACCCTTTTTATGACCTTGAGTTTTCGCAATTCGATTGAAAGGTAGGTACGCTGGAGAATAGTTTGCGTAACACGCCTGGCAACCAATTTGCTCTGTTGGAGAATTACCTGAATAACCTTGCGCTGTGCAAACGAGCCAATGTTGTAAGGCGGTTTGATCTTATTCATCAATTGGATGATTTCCACGTCCGCCATGCAAGTTCCTAGACGGAGCCCGGCAAGGCCCCATGCTTTGGAGAAGGTTTGGAGGACTATTAGATTCCGAAAGGAAGAAAGCCTGGAGATCCAACTTTTTGTTGCGGCAAAGTCGATGTAGGCTTCATCCACCACGATAACTCCTGAAAAACGTGAAAGTAGTTTCTCTATTTTTCCTGAATCCAGCAGGTTGCCCGAAGGGTTATTGGGACTGCACAGGAATATCATTTTTGTTTTTGAATTAGCGACACGAAGAATGTCGTCAACGTTAAGGTCAAATGCCTTGTCAAGCCTTACGGACTGAACAGTGATATCGTTTGCGGC
>JANPES010000440.1:0-2494 GCA_031423035.1 Cyclobacteriaceae bacterium
CCTTTCATGAGGTATAGGTCATTCCCTATAACTACCTTTGCAAGCTGGAGACAACCATAGGATGACCGCAGAAAAATTACACCTCCCGCCGGGCAAAAAAATTTACTTCGCCTCCGACTTCCACCTGGGCGCTCCAAATGCCGCCTCAAGCCTGGAACGGGAGAAAAAAATCGTAGCCTGGTTGGCATCTATCCAAAATGACGCACATGCAATCTATCTGTTGGGCGACATTTTTGACTTCTGGTTTGAGTACAGCCACGCCATCCCCAGGGGTTTTATCCGTCTGCAGGGCAAGCTCGCCGAACTTCGTGATGCGGGAATCCCAGTCTCCTTCTTCACCGGCAATCACGACATGTGGATGTTTGACTACTTCCCAACCGAACTCGGGATTCCTGTCCACCGTGAGGCCATTGAACTTGTTGTGGGCAAACAACGCTTACTTATCGGCCATGGCGATGGACTCGGCCCCGGCGAAGCCTCCTATAAACTGCTGAAGAAATTTTTCAACAGCCGCATTTGCCAATGGCTGTTCGCACGAATACACCCCAATCTCGGCATGCGGATTGCACATTGGTGGAGCCGGAAGAGCCGGATCAACAACATGAAACATGAGGAGACATTCAAGGGTGAAGAAAAAGAATTCCTTTTCCTCTGGTGCCGGGACGAAGAGAAGCGGACGCACCGCGACTTCTACATTTTTGGACATCGTCACCTCGTACTCGACCTTCAGGTTGGGCCCAATAGCCGCTACCTCAACATTGGTGAATGGGTGCACCACCAGGGTACATACTGTGCGTATGACGGCACCAACGCAGAACTGAAGAAATTCCCCGCCTGATGCGACCCATGTTCCTGGTTGTTGTGCTTACCCTTTCCTTTGCCTCCGCCGGCCAGGGCTTGGCAGTCAAGATTACCCTGGGAGATAATATTGTCTGGGCTGGCGTCGATCGCGCCGGCGATTTGTTTGTCGTGTTGGCAAACGGCGATGTGCAAAAATTCGACAAGACCGGAAAGAAGATCGGCTCACACAAATTCAAGACACCGCCTACCTTGCTCGATCCGCTGGATGGGGTTCAGTCTTTCTACTACCACCGGCAGGGCCAGATCTACGGCAATATGTCGTACGACTTTACAACGATTGCCGAGCACATCATCGACCCGGCCTTTGCCGTGAGTCCCTGGCTCGTCTGCCCCGCATTGCGCGAGCTGTGGATCCTGGACTCGGCAGATTTCAGCATAAAGAAGACTGCGCAGAACGCTGCCACCATCAGCCTGGAGACAGCGCTTCAGCATCTGCCTCAAAAACGGATTACTGATTACACCTTCATGCGTGAGTATCAGAATTATGTCTTTCTTCTTGATATAACAGCTGGCGTGCATGTATTCAACTTACTCGGAAAATTCGTTCATACACTGGGTGAAAAGTACATGACGCATTTTAATTTTTACGGGGAAGAACTTTACTATGTGTCTGGCAAGGAATTGATTTTCATCGATTTGTACACGTCCGAAAAACGAAAGCTGCCCTTGGAGGCTACCTCGCGGTTTGCTATACTGAACGATGACCGGATGTATTCTGTCACCACGAGGACCATCACTATCTCGGATTTCAGGTAATCTTATCTAATGGATTTTTGACGCAGGAAGATAATACCCAATTTCTCTGTCTTTAAGTAGCTAATCAATGGGTCTGAAGAAGGGCATCAAAGCCACTCCAAGCGCACCCATGCTTTCCTCTGGATTCTGTCACTCGTAGCTACACCACCACTAAGGCTTTCTAAAGTGTACGAATATGAACATATTTGTCCACCCCAGAACAACTTCGGGCACCAAAACCCTGATCCAGTGCTCCTAACGCACTGGCACAGTTTTTCCTTACTAATCCCTACCTAAACCTAGAATTCAGTGAACGACGGCAAGATTTTGATGATTGATGATGACGAAGATGTCCTGCTGGCCGCCAAGATGCTGCTCAAAAAGCACAACTTCCAGGTCATCATTGAAAAGAACCCCAACAAGATTCCCTTCCTCCTCAACAACGATACCTACGATGTCATCCTGCTGGATATGAACTTCAGCAAGGACACCACGAGTGGTAAAGAAGGCTTCGAATGGCTGGCAAAAATCAAAGAGCGTGACCCACAAGCTGTGGTCATCATGATCACCGCCTTCGGTGACGTAGAGATGGCGGTACGGGCGCTCAAAGACGGCGCCACCGATTTTATCCTCAAGCCCTGGCAGAACGAAAAACTTATCGCCACCATTTCCACGGCCATCAAACTCAAACGGTCGTACAACGAAGTCGACAAGCTGCGCAAGGCCAAGCAGATGCTGGAAGAACAAATCAGCCAGCCGTTCCGCGACATCATCGGCACCAGCAGCGCCATGAAGGAAGTCTACGACCTCATCGACCGGGTGGCAAAGACAGATGCCAACATACTGATCCTCGGAGAAAACGGAACAGGGAAAGAGCTCGTTGCCCGCGCCATTCACC
>JANPES010000441.1:0-17083 GCA_031423035.1 Cyclobacteriaceae bacterium
GGTATACAAGATTTCCCGAATAGGTAAGGATACTATTTACACCGCAAAAGCCAATCACATCCTGATCAAGTGGGACACCGATACGCCGCAAGGCAAAAAGGCCGCGAAAGAGAAAGCACAGAAGATCTTAAAAGAGATCAAGGGCGGGGCAAGTTTTGCTGGCAAAGCCCGCGAATTCGGAACCGATGGAACTGCGTCGTCCGGAGGCGATCTGGGATGGTTTAGTTCGGGCCAAATGGTGAAGGAGTTTGAAAAACCAGTATTCGATTCAAAAAAAACCGGTCTTCTGTCGGATGTTGTCGAAACACAATTTGGCTACCACATCATTGAAGTCACCAACACAAAAGACAACACTTCTTACAGCGTAGCCACCATTGACCGAAGCATCACGCCCAGTGACGAGACCCTTAACGCTGCGCTGCGAAAAGCGGATTCATTTGCTGCAGAACTATCTGGCTTGGACGCATTCAAGGAAAAAGCAAAGAAAGAAAATTTGTCTGTGTTCGATGCTAATGATCTCGGGACAGCGGAGCGACGCATCAACAACCTGGGTGAAGCACGTCAGATGGTAACGTGGCTCTTCCGGGAAGCCAAGGTCGGGAAGGTGTCTACTGTATTCGACCTGACCGACACTTACGTGGTTGCGGTCATGACCGGGGAGACGGAGAAAGGCTTCAAAGCGTTTGAAAAAGTGAAGGAGGAAATCACACCCATTGTTCGGAATCAGGCAAAAGGAAAGTACATCCAGGAAAAACTCAAAGGAAAAACTGAATCCCTCGACGATCTCACCAAGCTTTTCAGCAGGGATGCCCTGGTAAATTCATCCAGTGATCTTAAAATGAATGCAAGCTCACTTCCCAGTGTAGGCTTTGATCCGGTGGTCGTTGGGTCCGTATTCTCTTTGGAACCCGGGAAACGCTCATTGCCCATGGCCGGTGAGAATGGCGTTGTCATTGCCGATCTTCAAAACAAAACGGAAGCGCCTGCAATTGGCGACTTCTCCATGTTTAAGAATCAATTGCTCCAGGGTATGAGTAACCGGGGAGGGTATTACATCACGGAAGCGCTCAAAGAAGCCGCCAAAGTCGAAGACAAAAGATACAAGTTTTACTAACCATCCAGCGGACCGCAACCATTCGCCACGAAAGTTGCGGTCTTTCTAGTTTATGGACCCAGCTTGGTTCATTTCATTCAAGGAAAAACTTGACAGGCACTATGCCTGGCCTTCGCTGTATATGTTCAAGTTCATTGTTCCAGCTGACAAGCAGGATGCGTTGAAACAGCTTTTCCCCAGGCACCTAACTACAACGGAGAAAAATTCTGAGAAAGGCAAGTACGTCAGTCTCACCTATCAAATGATGATGCCATCCAGCGAATCTGTGATCGACGTCTATAAGAAAGTATCGGTTATTGAAGGTATCGTTGCCCTTTAATCAACGGCAATGTCTGCCTGTTAAAAAGAAAATTTTCGTAACATTATTGTAGAAACGACTGCATATGTGGACCGAAGAAGATAATAAACTTAAAAAATCGTTTGTGTTCCGGGATTTCAGCGAAGCGTTTGGGTTCATGACCCGCGTCGCCTTGCTCGCCGACAAAATGGACCATCACCCAAGCTGGTGCAATACCTGGAATCGCGTGGACATCGCACTAACTACACACGATGCAGGCAATATCATTACCGACCGGGATCGACTACTGGCTGCGGCCATCGATAAACTTGTCTAAGCGTGGCTCGGATGATCTCCCTTTACCTTGTCCCCACGCCTATCGGTAATCGCGGAGACATTACACTGCGGGCCCTGGAAACCCTCAAACAAGTCGACACAGTCCTTGCCGAAGATACCCGTACATCGGGATCATTGCTGAAGCACTACAATATTCAAAAGCCGCTTCAGTCTTTTCATATTCACAATGAACACAAGACCACCCAGGCCTTGCTCGAGCGGATGGCAGCCGGTGAAACCTTCGCTCTGGTCAGCGATGCCGGGACACCTGGAATTTCAGATCCTGGATTTCTTCTCGTCCGCGCGTGTCTTAAAGCAGGATTGTCTATTGAATGCCTTCCCGGAGCCACAGCACTTATCCCGGCGCTTGTCAATTCAGGGTTTCCAACTGACCGGTTTGTTTTCGAAGGGTTCCTCCCCCATAAAAAAGGTAAACAGACCGCGCTAAAAAAACTTGCCCTTGAAGACCGGACGCTGATCATTTACGAGTCCCCGCACCGACTAATAAAAACCCTCGGGGAAATGAAAGAACACATGGGAGCAGATCGAAGGATCTCCGTATCGCGCGAACTCACAAAAATCCACGAGGAGACAGTTACAGGATCCATCGATGAAGTCCTGGAACATTTTAACAAAAAGGATGTGAAGGGTGAAATCGTAATCATTGTCGATGCCAAAAAAGCCTGACCATTCACTGCTTCTGCTCTTGGCTGCGTCGGCCATCCTGCTCTGCGCGGGCTGGCTAATGGCACCGTTTCCTTTCTTGATCTTCCTCGGATTGGCCCCGTTGTTTGCGCTGTCCGACCGGACTGAAACCGATTCCCCGCTCCTGGAGAGAATGGAGCTTGTCCTTCTTGCACTCGGATGTTCTTGGGTAACCTATGCTGTTATCCGGGAGGAATCCATTGTGGGTGCCATCGTTGCATCCATTGTTTTTACATTGGCCTTCGTTGCTCATGCCTGGGTGTGGCAAAGTCTTGGAATCCGGACTGGCAAACTCACCTTGATTCTGTTTTGGTTGGCAATTGAATATGTTGTCCTTAAACTGACACCAGAAACTGGAATTTTCCTTGCAGACGCCTTGCGCCTTCAGGGTGTCTGGACACGCTGGACGATTCACACAGGCTACCTGGGCGGTTCGCTCTGGATTCTGCTTGTCAACTGGTGCTGGTATCAGGCATTCCTTCAAGCCAAGTCAATTCAGTGGAGTTGGTTCGCTGTTGGAATACTCCTGTTGTTTGGACCAGCCTGTTATTCCTATGTGCTGACCGAATCCCCCATATCCCGGCAGGTTATGAATAACGCATACGGCAATCAGGCGACACAGGTAGATGTTGCTTATCTTGCACACGGCGAATTAGTTGTACGTACAGCAGCCTGGTTATCAACATTAATCTTGCTTTTCGCGTTTGCAAAGAGTCAAATCAAGAAAAAATGATTGATTTACTGGATGTCGAGCAGAATGTTATGGGGCTATGCCATGACGTGGGTGAATTCATCCGGGTCGAAAGCCTTTCATTTGACCGAACTCACATCATTCTTAAGGAAGGATTCAACAACCTGGTCTCCTATGTTGACAAAGAATCTGAAAAGAAACTGGTAAGTACCCTTTCGGCCATTATCCCGGGCTCTGGGATCCTCGGCGAAGAGGGTGCCGCGATTAAGAGCACCAATGGATATTTGTGGATTATTGACCCGCTGGATGGCACAACGAATTTTACCCATGGGCTTCCTCCATTTGCAATCAGCATCGGTCTGACCTATCATGACAAATCAGTTCTTGGAGTCGTCTATGAAGTAACCAAGAAGGAGATGTTCCACTCCGTGGAAGGTCATCCTGCGTATTGCAACGAGCTAGTCATCCACGTATCTCCCGTAAATTCACTCAATGAATGTCTTTTCGCAACCGGGTTTCCCTATTATGAGTTTCCAAAGATGGAAGCCTATATGAATATTATCAGAAAATTCCTGAGGCAATCCCACGGCGTTCGACGACTGGGAAGCGCTGCGACTGATCTGGCCTATGTCGCGTCGGGTCGTTTCGAGGGGTTTTTTGAATACAATCTAAATCCATGGGATGTTGCAGCCGGGGCCTTCCTTGTCCAGCAGGCTGGCGGAACTGTTACCGATTTCAGCGGTGGAAAGGAATTTCTGTATGGAAGGGAAATCTGCGCTGGCGGAACCATCCAAAGCGCCATGCAGTCGATCATTGCCCAGGAATGGGGTTATTCTACTTTGTAAAATCCAATACTATCACTTATGTATAAATTCAGAACCTTCCTGTTGGTGATCGCGGTCACTTTATTAAGTACAACAGTCTATTCGCAAAATCTCACAGACAAGCTGCCCATTGCCCCGGAAATAACGATGGGAAAACTATCCAATGGGCTTACTTATTACATCCGAAAAAACAGCAAGCCGGAACAAAAAGTGGAGCTGAGGTTGGCCATTAAAGCCGGATCCATTCTCGAAGACGACGACCAGCAGGGACTTGCCCACTTCACCGAGCATATGGCATTTAATGGCTCCCGTAACTTTAAGAAGAATGAACTGGTCTCCTATTTACAATCAATTGGGGTTGAGTTTGGCGCCGATCTGAATGCTTATACCGGGTTTGACGAAACCGTCTATATTCTCCCTATTCCGATTGACAAGCCCGAAAATCTTGGCAAGGGATTTTTGGTCCTCGAAGACTGGGCCAGCGGAGTGCTCTTTGAATCTTCTGAGATAGACAAAGAACGCGGCGTGGTGCTGGAAGAAGATCGGCTGGGCAAGGGCGCGGAAGAGCGCATGAACAAGAAAGCGTTTCCATACATTCTTGAAGGTTCAAAATATGCCAACAGGCTGCCTATTGGAATTCCCGAGGTGCTGAAATCTTTCAAGCCGGAGACCATAAAGCGGTTCTACAAAGATTGGTATCGGCCAGACCTTATGGCTGTTGTTGTGGTGGGGGACATAGATCCAGCTATGGCTGAAGGATTGATTCGGAAACACTTCGAGAAACTGAAGAATCTGGCAAAACCACGCACGCGCGAATATGCTAAAGTACCTTCGCGCACCTTGTCTCAAGGACTGGTCATTACCGACGATGAAGCCACAAATCATATGCTCCGAATTTTTTATGCGACACAAGATTCCAGAATTGTGACTACACTCGGGGACTATCGTCAGAACATTGTAAAGACGATGGCAGACCAGATGCTAAACTTACGCATGCAGGAACTTACACAAAAGCCAATCCCGCCATTCCTTTTCGGGGGAAGCGGCCGAGGCGAGTTTGTTCATGGGTATGAATCCTATTTTGGAATTGCGGCAGTCGGAAAGGCAGGTATCGTTCCAGCCATAGATGCCTTAATTCTTGAAAATGAACGAGCCCGGAAATTTGGTTTCTCGGCTCCTGAATTGGACCGTGCAAAAAAGTCCACGCTTCGCAGTATTGAACGGGCATATATCGAACGTGACAAAACTGAATCAAGCGATCACGCTGAAGAATACTTGCGCAATTTTCTCAGCAACGAATCAATCCCTGGAATTGCCAATGAGTTTGCTTATTATAAACAATTCACGGATGGCATAACCCTTCAGGAAATCAATGAATTCACGGCAAAAAGCATTCCTGCTTCATCCGAGAAAAAACTTGTCCTTCTTCAAGGTCCAAACAAGGCTGATTTTCCCATTCCATCGAATGAAGAACTTCTCGCTGCGGTCTTGAGAGCAGAGCAACTTCCGATAACTCCATTTGAGGAGAAATTGGTTGCCGCAACACTTATGGCTGCTCCACCCATAGCTGGTAAGATCGCATCGGAGAAGCAACTGTCCGATATCGGCGTTACCCAACTGACCCTGGAAAATGGCATCACGGTAATGCTCAAGCAAACCGATTTCAAGAATGACCAGGTTATGTTTTCAGGGTTTCGGTTTGGGGGAACCTCGCTGTATCCGGATAGGGACTCACATAATGCTCAGTATGCGGCTGTTTTGGTCTCCCAAATGGGTGTCGGCAGCTTCACACCGGCTGATATACGCAAGGTCCTTGCAGGAAAGTCCGCCAGCGCATCTCCACGGCTGACCGGTTTATCGGAAGGCATCAATGGACAGTCGGGAACAGCCGATGTGGAAACAATGCTGCAACTGACCCACCTCTACTTCACCGCACCCCGTAAGGATCCCGAATTGTTTCAGTCTTTTGTCTCCCGGCAGCAGGGCTCGATACAAAACATGCTTAGTGACCCGCGAACCATCTTTCAGGATTCTGTAAGCCGCATGTTGTATAATAGCCACGCCCGTGCACCCCGGTTTCCCAGGCCCAAAGATTTTGAAAATATCTCCATTGACCGGGTTATGGAAATCTATAAGGAACGCTTTGGGAATGCCCGTGGCTGGACCTTCTTTCTGGTCGGCAGTTTTGATATGAATACGATGAAGCCCTTGGTTGCTACCTACCTCGGGTCCCTTCCGGCTTCATCCTCCGCAACATCCACATTCAAGGATCTAGGGATACGGCCCGTTAAGGGTGTTGTAAAAAAGGAAATCAAAAAAGGACAGGAACCTCAAAGCCTTATCTCCATTGCTTTCACCGGAGAGGCCCCCTTTGTCACGGAGGAGCAGTTAAAACTGCAGGCCCTCATCGACCTGATCGATATCAAACTCACCGAAACGCTGCGAGAGGAACTGAGTGGCGCCTATACGACACAACTTAATGGAAGCCTTAGCAAGAATCCATACAACAACTATACAATCAATCTGGCAATTCCGTGCGGTCCGGAAAACGTCGACAAACTTATCAAAGCTGCCTTTGGAGAGATTCAGAAGATAAAAGATTCTGGACCAAAACCGGAAGACCTCAATAAAGTGAAAGAAGCTTTTTCCAAACAGCACCAAGAGAACCTGAAGGACAATGGTTATTGGCTTAGCATCCTCCAGCGGAGTGTGGAACTGGGAAGCTCACCTTCAAACGTGCTAACGGTTGAAAAGAGGCTGAATGACATTACCGCCAAGGACCTTCAGGACAGGGCCAAGAAGTATTTCAATATGAACAACTACTTCCAGGCGGTGTTATACCCTGAGAAATAACCATCTTCCTGACGTATTGTTGTGGCGAAATCCGTCTCTCGACATTGTAAGAATTATCCTATGAAGTATTTCCTTTTTTTGGCAACCGTCTTGCTCGGCAGCGCCTGCAGTTCAGATGTTAAGAATCTTCCCCTGGCCAAAGGAGCTGTGGGCGACTTGTATATTGTCATGGATTCTGCACAGCGCAAGGGTCAAATTGGATTCCTGCTGGATTCCATTCTGGGTGCTGAAATGCCTGGTCTGCCAAGAAAAGAGGCAATCTTTAATATTCATTGGGTCGACGCGCGCCGTCTTAACTACATTTTGAAAGAGCGCAGGAATATGATCTACGTAATGACCCTTGACCGACGCTCACAGGGAGCCTCGATTGTCCGCCGATTTTTTACACCTGAGTCCATAAAACAAATACAGGAAAATACCGATCAATTCATGACCACTGCCTCAGATGTTTTTGCGCGGGGTCAAGCCGTGATGTACCTATTCGGCAAGGACGAGGAGACGATGGCAGCAAATCTGCGAACTAAGGGCGACCTCCTTGTGTCTTTCTTCAATCAAATAGAACGGAAACAACTTAATCAATCGCTTTTCAAGGCAGGCCAAATGAAGGGCATCAGTGACTTGCTGATAAAAGATTTCAATTGCACGATCAAAATGCCTTTTGGATACAAACTCGCCGACAAGGCCGGTGATTTTCTCTGGACAAGGCAGATTAATCCGCGAGATGACAAGGACATCTTCGTTGCCCGGAAACCTTTTACAACGCAGGCTGACTTTACCCGGGAAAACTTAATAAAATTCAGAGACCAGGTGTGCCGGAAGTATTTATTTGGTGATCCCGATGACACCGAGTCTTACCTAAAGACTGAAACGACAATACCTTTTATCCCTGTAACCGCCGACACTGTTAATTTTAACGGTCATTTTGCAGTGCAACTGCGCGGCATTTGGCGGACCAACACGCCCGGTCTTGGCGGACCTTTTCTTGGTTACGCACTTGTGGATGAGGCCGCCCAGCAGTTCTACTATATTGAAGGGTTTACCATAAGCCCTTCCAGGGATCAGCGTGAGATTATGCGCGAGTTGGAAACCATTCTATACACCTTCAAGACAAGCCAGGAACTTTCTCCGGCAACAAAACCAGCTAAGTAGACGGGCAATCAACTCGGCCTAACCTTCATGCCAATCGCAAACCTGTTATTGGCCTTCACAATACAAAATCGTATTTTTTCGATGAATCCACTAACTTAGCTGGCTTATTACCCTATACGAATGGCCATCAAGATCAGGAAACAAGACGCACTCAATTATCACATGAACGGGCAGCCGGGCAAGATTGAGGTCGTACCAACCAAAGTGCTTACGTCACAACTGGATCTGGCGCTTGCTTACTCCCCGGGCGTGGCCGAGCCATGTAAAGAAATCGTCATCAATAAAGAGGATGTCTATAAATATACAGCAAAAGGAAACCTCGTGGCCGTGATCAGTAATGGCACCGCTGTACTCGGGCTCGGAAACATCGGGCCTGATGCTGCCAAGCCAGTCATGGAAGGGAAGGCTGTCCTCTTCAAGAAATATGCAGGGATTGACAGCTTTGATATTGAAATCGCGGAGAACGATCCCGATGAGTTCATAAAAATCGTCAGGTCGCTTGAACCAACCTTTGGTGCGATCAATCTCGAAGACATCAAAGCGCCGGAGTGTTTCAAGATAGAAAAGGCGTTGCGCGAGCAGATGACCATCCCGGTCATGCATGACGACCAGCATGGTACGGCCATTATTTCCAGCGCCGCTTTACTTAACGGCCTGGAACTTGTGGGCAAGAAAATTGGAAATATTCTCATGGTTGTCAATGGGGCTGGAGCCGCTGCGGTCTCTTGCACCCGGCTTTACTTTGCCCTTGGGCTGAAGCGTGAAAACCTCATCATGTGCGACAGCAAGGGAGTAATTCGTACAGACCGAAAGGACCTGGATGATATCAAGGCCGAGTTTGCAACGGGCCGCAAACTCACCACCCTTCAGGAAGCCATCAAAGGTGCTGATGTATTCGTTGGGCTTTCAAAGGCAAATATTCTTGTACAAGAAGATATTCTCGCCATGGCGAAGGATCCGATCGTCTTTGCGCTTGCCAACCCTGACCCCGAGATCGCCTATGAACTGGCGCGTAAGACACGGCCTGACCTGATCATGGCAACGGGCCGCTCGGATCATCCCAATCAAGTCAACAATGTTCTCGGATTTCCCTATATTTTTCGGGGCGCGCTCGATGTGCGTGCAAAGGAGATAAATGAAGAGATGAAGCTGGCAGCCGTTTATGCGCTGTCTACCCTAGCCAAAGAGGCTGTGCCAGATAGCGTTATGTTGGCATACAATTCCGACAAAATTGAATTTGGAAGGGAGTATCTTATTCCGAAACCGATGGATACCCGGCTTATAACCACCATTGCCCCGGCTGTAGCCAAGGCAGCGATGGATTCGGGAATTGCAACCCATCCAATCACGGACTGGGGCCTCTATCACCAGCAACTTCAAAAGAGAATCGGAATTGATCGAAAACTGGTTAACAACCTGATTGATCGGGCAAAGAAAGCACCGAAACGGGTGGTCTTTGCCGAGGCGGAAAGCCCGAAGATCCTCAAAGCCGCACAAATCGTTCAGGACGAAGGTATCGCCCTTCCCATTTTACTTGGGAATCGGCAAATCATTGAGCGAATAATCAAGGAGCACAAGCTTGAATTGGATTTAAGTACGATTGTTGACCCCAGGGAAGAGCATGAACGAGATGAGCGCTATGCCCAGGCGTACTATGAAAAGAGACAACGCAAGGGCGTAACCTTGATTGATGCGCACCGTGCTGTGCGCGACCGAAACGCATTTGGCGCGATGATGGTCGATTTTGGCGAAGCTGATGCGTTAATCTCAGGGCTCACCCGGGATTACTCGAAGACCATTCTGCCGTCACTCCAAATTATCGGAATGCGCCCCGGCGTCAAGCGGGTGGCGGGCATGTATATTGTTCTTCACAAGAATGGCACATATTTCTTTGCGGATTGCACAGTAAATGTCGACCCTATCGCTGAAGAATTGGTGGATATTATTGGGGTGACTGCCCGGGGTGCCCGGTTCTTCGAAGTGGAACCGCGAATAGCCGTACTGTCATATTCCAATTTCGGATCGAGCAAGGGAGATGTTCCCGACAAGACCCGTGAAGCCGTTCGGCTCGCGAAAATAAAATACCCCAATCTGCTGATCGACGGAGAGATTCAGGCTAATGTTGCCTTGAATACGGAACTGCAACAGGAGCTGTATCCATTCAGCGCACTGTCGAAGGAAGGAGCCAACACATTGATTTTTCCAAACTTGTCTTCCGCTAACATTGCCTACAAGCTTCTCATGGAAATTGGCGGAGCCGAAACAATCGGCCCCGTGCTGCTGGGTATGAAGAAGCCCGTTCATATTCTCCAGGTCGGAAGTTCCATCCGCGAAATCGTGAACATGACGGCAATTGCTGTGGTGGATGCACAGGTTCAGGAGGAGATTGCCTTGGCAACAGATCAGATGATAAAATAGCAAGTTCCTTTTTACAACCACCGTATAAAATATCATGATTGCGTATCTCCGCGGAAAACTCGTACACAAAGAGCCTACTCATGTTGTCATCGACGTGGGAGGCATCGGCTATCAGGCAGCTATATCATTTAATACGTTTTCCGACATCAAAGACAAGGAAGACATTCGACTGGCTACCTACTTGCACGTCCGGGAAGACGCGCAACTCTTATTCGGCTTTTCCACGGATGCTGAGAAAAGCCTTTTTTTGAACCTCATATCCGTCAACGGCGTAGGGCCGAATACGGCCATGGTCATGCTGTCGTCTCTTCCACCCGCGGAGCTCAAATCAGCCATCCTACGAGAAGATGCGGCTACCCTTCAGGCCGTCAAGGGAATAGGGGGAAAAACAGCTCAACGGCTCATTCTGGAACTCAAGGATAAACTCAGGAAAAGTCCGTCTGAAGGAGGCTCAACTTTACCTGGCGGAACAGGCAATACACAGCGCCAGGAAGCGTTAACAGCACTAATGACCCTGGGGATAACCCGGGCAGCGGCAGAGCAGAGCATTGACGCTGTTTTACGGAAATCAGGAAATACTGTTAGTTTAGAAGACTTGGTCAAGCAAGCACTTAAAAACGCTTAACGTACGTTTGAACTACCTATCACGGACAACGCAGTTCACCCTCGGACTGGGGACGATATTCCTGTCGTTCCTAATGCCCATTTTTGCTGACGCACAATTTCAAACGCAAGATTCTACCCGGAGAGACTCAGCGGCCTACCGACCCCTTTTTCAACCTACTTTTCGACCTGCCGACCGGTATGGAGATCCATTCTCCAACTATACGACACAATCGCCGCTGTTCCTCAAGGACCCCAAAACACTTTCCATCGAAGTGTTACCCGACACCGGCAGGACCTTCATGATCTACGAACGCTTCGGCCCCGTCAATTTTCGGTCGCCCTCATATATGACCTTTGATGAGATCAATAACTACCATAGCCAATCCATCCTGAAAGGGTATTGGAAAAACCGAAGCCAGGCGCTTGATGGAGAAAGTGCGGTGAGCAGCCGAAACCTGCTTCCAAAACTTTATACCAGCCCTTTGCTTGACCGGATTTTTGGAGGAAGTTATGTCGAGCTGATTCCACGTGGATTTGTCACCCTGGATTTCGGTGCACAATGGCAGCAGATCCAAAACCCTGCCATTCCCATACGTCAACAAACCAATGGCGGCTTCGAATTTGATCAACAAATCAATCTGGCAGTCACCGGCAAGGTGGGCGAAAAACTGAAAATCACAACGAACTTTGATAATAACAATTCGTTCGATTTTCAAAATCAGATGAAGGTCGAATACACAGGGTTCAAGGAAGATATTCTCAAAAAACTTGAAATTGGAAACGTCAGCCTTCCCCTTAACAATAGTCTAATTACCGGTGCACAAAATCTTTTCGGGATCAAGGGCCAATTTCAATTTGGAAAACTATTTGCGACCGCAATCGCTACCACACAACGTGGCAAACAATCAACGATTACCATCAATGGCGGGACGGATGGCGCAACGCAGGGGCGGCCTTTTGAAATCGTAGGGTCCAATTACGACGAGAATCGACATTTTTTCCTTGCTCAGTTCTTTCGGGACAATTTCGAAACTTGGTTAGGTACCCTGCCTCAAATTACATCAGGGGTGAACATCACCAGGGTTGAAGTCTATTTGCTTAATAGGCAAAACGACACTCAAACCCTGCGCGATGTTGTTGGCTTGATGGACTTGGGCGAGTCCGACAAAGCTTACCGAAAGGAATACTACACCACCGTCGTTCCAGACAAATCTCCTGCAGACAACAATAACAATAATCTATACACGCTCGTCAGCCAGTTGCCTCTGGAGTCAGATGGAATTGACCAACAACTTCAAAATCTGTTTGGAGGCGAAGCCGCGGGCAAACCTTTTGTGAACGGTACTGACTATGAAAAAATTACCAGCGCACGAAAGCTGGCGCAGACGGAATTCAACTTTAACCGCGAACTGGGCTACATCACACTACAACGAAAACTTCAGAACGACGAGGCCGTCGGCGTAGCGTTCGAGTACACTTATAATGGGCGAAAATTCAAGGTGGGTGAGCTTTCTGAAGACTATTCCAACAAGAGTGAAAAGGAAGTAGTGTATCTGAAAATGCTTCGTCCCAGAAAGATTGCTGTTAAAGATAATTTAGGAACAATCCTGCCGACCTGGAACTTGATGATGAAAAACATCTACAACCTCAATGTCACCCAACTTCAACGTGAGGGATTTCAGCTTCGCGTGATCTACCGTGACGACCGCACTGGCATAGACAACCCGCAGCTACAGGAGGGGGATGTCGCCCGGACCAAGCAATTAATTGAAGTTTTTGGACTCGACCGGCTTAACCCATACAACGATCCGCAGCCCGATGGAAACTTTGACTTCGTGGAGAAAATAACAATTAACCCTGAAACGGGTGTTATCATCTTTCCCTTTGTGGAGCCATTTGACAAAGCGCTGCGAAACCTATTTGCACAGGAGCCCAACGCAAATACCCAGCAACTTCTTGTTCAGAAATATGTCTACGATACGTTATATCACACGACGAAAGCCGAGGCCGAGTTAGTTGCTACAAAAAATAAATTCTGGATCGTTGGCTCTTTTAAGGCCGGAGCAGGAAAAGACATCATTATTCAAGGGTTCAACATTTCCCCAGGATCTGTCAAAGTATATGCAGGCGGTACACCCCTGCGCGAACAAGTAGACTACACCGTAGACTATACTTTTGGCAAGGTTACTATCCTGAACGAGGGGATCCTGAGCTCGGGCAAAACCATAAGTATCAACTACGAACAGCAGGACCCCTTTGCATTTCAAACCCGTTCGCTCCTTGGAACCCGCTTTGATTACAAACTGAACGAGGACGTGAACATCGGCTCAACCTTTCTTTATTACAACGAACGGCCGCTCATCACCCGTAACCTGATTGGAAATGAGCCTGCCCAAAACTTTCAGATTGGACTGGATGTGAATCTTAGGAAGAATTCACGCCTGCTCACGAAGATGGTTGACGCTCTCCCATTTTTGCAGACAAAAGAGCAATCTACCGTCACACTAAATGCAGAATACGCCCAGCTCTTTCCCGGCACGTCCAATGTTATTGATGGAGACGGAACATCCTTCATCGATGATTTCGAAAATACCGCAACCCCTTATAGTCTTCTTAACCCGGTGGGTTGGAAACTGGCAAACACACCAGCCGATCCCCGATTTGACTTATCGGCCACACTGGGAGACAAGGATGATGTTCGATCCGGGTATAAAAGAGCCCGACTCGCCTGGTATCAAATCGATAACCTGTTCTACCGGGAAAGCAGCCAGTATAAGCCGGACAACATTACCCCGAAGGATCTTGAAAACCATTATGTCAGGCCAGTTCTCCCGCAGGAAATCTTTCCATACAAGGATCCCTATGTTGGAAATTTCTATGAGCAAATTCTTGATCTTGCTTACTATCCCTCGGAGCGAGGTCCTTACAACTTTAATCCCGATTTGAATTTTGATGGAACCCTGAAGGACCCAGGCAGCAACTGGGCCGGTATTACCACAGCCATTCGTACGGAAGTAGACTTTGACAAGTCGAATGTGGAGTATGTCGAGTTTTGGCTAATGAATCCATTTATCAACAATCCAAACGGAAACGTCGATGACGGCATTAATGAACCAAAACCCAATACTACCGGCGGCAAGCTCATTTTCCACCTGGGAAGCATCTCCGAAGACCTTATGCGCGATGGCAAGCATGCCTTTGAAAACGGCCTTCCAACGGATGGCAATTTCAATACCGGCGGGGTTACGATCAACAATTGGGGCGCTGTTACCACACAACAGTATATCAACAATGCATTCAACAATGATCCGGCTGCACGGGAAAATCAAGATGTGGGACTTGATGGCGTGAATAATGCACGGGAGGCGCAGACATTTCAGGGCTTCATCAACCTGGTAAATGGTTCCGCACAACCTATCGTACTACAGGACCCATCAGCAGATGACTTTCACTATTTTCTCGGTTCAGACCTGGATGATGAGAATGCAAAACTTTTGGAGCGCTACAAGAAGATTAATGGTATTGAAAATAACTCTCCGATTATTTCCGGCAATGAGCCCTTTGCACAATCCGGATCAAATATTCCCGAGAATGAAGATCTTAACCAGGACAATACGTTGAGCGAACTCGAAGAGTACTACGTATTCAACATGGACCTGAAACCCGGCCAGATTGATGTAGGGCAGAAGTATATTGTTGATAAGATTACGCCGGAAGGATTCTCAGACGTCACCTGGTACCTGGTTCGTATACCCATTCGTCAGTTTGAAGATAAAGTGGGCGGCATCAATGGGTTCAAATCAATCCGGTATGGCCGCATGATCCTGACGGGATTCAAGGAGCCTGTCGTTTTGCGCTTCTCCAATTTCCGCGCTGTGGGCAATCGCTGGAGACGCTATACGGCCAGATTGGCGCAGTCCCAATTCAGTGAAGAGCTTGAACCCAATCTCGACAACTTCTCCGTTTCTGTCGTCAATGTTGAAGAGAATGGAAAAGGCAATGCGGAAAAGCCGGCTTACGTTCCTCCCCTGGCCCGTGATCGGGATATTACTTCAACCATTCAGCGCAGGTTGAATGAGCAATCCGTGCAAATGTGTGTGACGAATCTGGAAGATGGAGATGGAAGGGCCATCTATAAAAACGTCAGTTTTGACTTTTTCAACTACGGGCGCATCAAGATGTTCCTGTCTGCACATGGCAAAGGCCTCCAAGACAATCAACTCACCGCATTTTTGCGACTGGGCACTGATTTTGATCAAAATTATTATGAAATCGAATTACCGCTGAAGATCAGTCCCAACGGGAATGACCCTAACCCCAGCATTGTATGGCCGGAAGAGAATCAAATTGACCTTGACCTCAACGAGCTGTACGCTTTAAAAGCCGCTCGCGACCGGGAGTCATTCCCTTTGGATCAACTCTATCCGCTAGCTGGTCCCAAGCAAATCGACCGCCACGGTATTCGGATCTTTGGCCGTCCCGATCTTAGTCAGGTAAAACTTATGATGATCGGCATTCTCAATCCGCGCGATGACACCAAGCCACTCAGCGTTTGCATGTGGGCAGACGAGATGCGCCTGACCGACTTTGACCGGACAGCGGGTTGGGCCGTTAATGGCGTCCTCAACGCCAAGCTGGCCGACCTTGGTACTGTTACAACATCAGTTCGTCACATTACCTATGGCTTCGGCGGGGTACAGTCCAAGATATCGGAACGCGCCCGGGGAACAACAACATCTTTCGATATTTCTGCCAATCTGATGGTGGATAAACTATTGCCACGAAATACCGGACTGAAGATCCCGATGTTTATCAGTTACGAGAAAACAACAATCAATCCAAACTACGATCCAGCGAACCCCGACATGCGCATCTCGGCGATGGAAAAATCATTCACTACAGATCAAGAAAGGTCAAACTACCTGGCCCTCATCCAGGATAATGCGATACGACGAAGTATAAACTTCACCAACGTAAAAAAAGTCAAAGTCAAAGCCGATGCCCGCAGCAATATTTATGACATTGAAAATTTTGCATTTACCTATGCCTACAGCGAGGCGACGCGCACCAACTTCAACCTGCAGGAGAATACGCAACGCAACATTAAAGGTGCCATTGCCTGGCAGTTCAATCCCAAGTTCAACGGATTCGATCCATTCGCCAAGACAAGTTGGAAATCACCGTGGCTCGCGTTAATTAAGGATTTTAATTTCAATCCGGTACCCAGTACAATTTCTATTCGTGGTGAACTGGATCGATCGTTCAGCAAGATTGTGTATCGTAACTCGAATGAAAGCCAATCCCCTTCAACCGCTAACATTCAGAAATTCTTTCTCTTCAACCGGTTTTTCAATCTTCATTGGAATCTTGCCAAATCCCTGACGCTGGACTACGGCGCCCGGGTCAATGCCATTATTGACGAGCCCGACGTCGACCCCGCGGGGGGATATTCTACTAAACTAAAACGATACATTACCGCCGAAGAATATCAGGACTCGGTGCTAACCAATCTCAAGAAATTTGGTCGTAAGAAGAATTTTGAACAAACTGTTACCGCCAATTATACTGTTCCATTCGACAAGCTTCCCCTTACCGACTGGGTAGGGCTTGAATACCGATACAATGTTGGATACTTCTGGAGAGCCGGCCCTGCCGAGCAAAGCGATAGCCTCAAACTCGGCAATGTAATCCAGAACACCAGGGACCAGGGCTTCAATGGCAGGATTGATCTGCTGAAACTCTATAATAAGGTTGCCTACCTGAAGAATATTAATACGCCCAAGCGAAAGCCAACTGCAACGGAGAAAGCCAAAGCCAAGCCGGATACGGTCAAGCAGCCGCCCAACTACGCTGGAATAAACGCCTTTTTGCGGCTGCTAATGTCCTTGAAGAGCATAACAGGTACCTACAACATCACGCAAGGAACCATCCTTACCGGATTTACGGGAACACCGGATGCCCTAGGGCAGGATAACACCCTCGATGCTCCCGGCTGGGGATTTATTTTTGGTAGCCAGGATCCCAACATTCGCTTTAAGGCAGCTGAAAATGGATGGCTTACCAAGGCCCCAAACCTCACCGCCCCATTTGTTCAGAATGAAACAAGGGAC
>JANPES010000442.1:0-5650 GCA_031423035.1 Cyclobacteriaceae bacterium
GCGATGGCGTTCAAAAAGAATGACCCGGACTTTTTGCTTGTGGGTACCGACGGAGGTGTCTATGAAAGCTATGATCTGGCAAAAACCTGGCGATTCATGGAAAATCTTCCTGTGACGCAATTCTTCAAAGTGGCCGTTGACGACAAAGAACCCTTTTACAACATCTTTGGAGGCACCCAGGACAACAGCACGGAAGGCGGTCCATCCCGTACCGACAATGTGCATGGAATACAAAATTCCGACTGGAGAATCGTACTGGATTGGGACGGACATCAGCCGGCCACCGAGCCTGGAAATCCGAACATCATGTATGCGGAACGCCAGGAGGGAACGCTGTCCCGTATCGATCACCTGACAGGAGAAGTTGTTGACATCCAGCCTCAACCGGAAGCAAATGAAAATTATGAAAGGTTTAACTGGGACTCCCCGATTCTTGTCAGTCCGCATGCACCCGCACGTATCTTCTTCGCTTCCCAGCGTGTTTGGCGATCCGACAACCGCGGCGACAAGTGGACTGCGATCTCCGGCGACCTTACCCGCAACCAGGATCGTCTTACCCTTCCTATTATGGGAAAGACACAGAGTTGGAATGAACCCTGGGATGTCGGCGCCATGTCCAATTACAATACCATTACCTCATTATCTGAATCGCCAAAGCAGGAAGGCCTCATCTATGCAGGAACTGACGATGGGCTAATTCAGGTAACTGAAAATGGAGGAACCAGCTGGCGCAAAATTGAAGTTGGTACAATGCCCGGAATACCGGCCACTGCATTTGTCAATGACATCAAAGCGGACTTGCACGATGCTAACGTCGTGTACATCGCCATGGATAATCATAAGAGCGGAGATTTTAACCCGTACCTGATGAAGAGTGCCGATCGCGGACGAACCTGGCAATCGATTCGCTCCAACCTTCCGGATAGGACCCTGGTTTGGAGGATTGTGCAGGATCATGTGAAACCGGAGCTAATGTTTGCAGCGACCGAGTTCGGAATCTACTTTACCATTAATGGCGGGACACGATGGATTAAGCTACAAGGCGGCATACCCACCATCTCTTTCCGCGATTTGGCTATTCAGAAGCATGAAAATGATTTGGTAGGCGCTTCTTTTGGTCGTGGAATCTTTGTGTTGGATGACTACAGTCCGCTCCGGGAGGTCTCTGAGCAACAGCTATCTCAGGAAGCCACCTTATTCAGTACCCGCAAAGCTTGGTGGTATGTCCCACGATCCCATCTGAGCTTTGATGATCAAAAAGGTACCCAGGGTGCCTCCCACTACGTTGCGCCTAATCCACCCTTTGGCGCCGTCCTCACATACTATTTGAAAGAAGGATTGAAAACAAAGGAGGCATTGAGAAAGGAAAGTGAAAAGCCTTTGAGAAAGCAAAACAAGAATATTCCCTTCCCAGGCTGGGCCGAACTTGAAAGTGAAGGCAGACAAGCTGCACCCAAAATCTGGCTTACCATAAAAGATGCGACCGGAAATGTGGTACGTCGGATTGAAGGTCCGCGAGAAAAGGGATTCCATCGCATCGCCTGGGACTTGAAATACCCTTCCATGTCAGCCATTGTTTTGAACGATAAGTCAGGCGGTTTTGGGTTCCTGGGGGAAGGACTCATGGCTGCGCCGGGTACCTACACCGCAACGCTCTCCAAACAAGTAGATGGAATAGTCACCGAACTTTCAAAACCGGTTCAGTTCCAGGTGGAACAACTAAGGAAGGGAACGCTGCCAGGTGCTACGCCGCAAGAAGTAGCCGCTTTCTGGAGAAAATACGACAATGTATTTCGGACCTATTCCGCCCTGGAGACTACCCTAGCGAACGAGCTGGCTAAGGCAGCAACTATGCAGAAAGCGCTGGCCCGGGCCAAGTCAAGTCCAGGAACCCTCGACACCCAACTGAATCAGGTCCGTCAAGAGTTGTTGGAACTCGATAAACAGATGAATGGCGATGGTACCAAAGCGCAAGCCGGTGAAAAGTCAAAACCCACACCAGGTGGCAGACTGTTCGCCGTCAATCGCGGAATTAGCCACTCCACCTACGGGCCAACAGCGACACACAAACGAAGCATGGAGATCGCTGAATCAGAGATCAAAGCCATTCAGTCAAAGCTTGTCACCATCAAGTCAACCATTAGTTCACTCGCAAAAGCGTTGCTGGATGCCGGTGCTCCCTGGGTTGAAGGTGAAGGGCTTCCGGAACGGTAGCAATTTGTATATCCCTCAGACAGGCGGAGAGTTCTCTTTTGAACTCATGTGCGTGTAACTATATATGACTGTTGTGGAAGATTTAGAATTCATGGGAAATTGGATTCTGCAATCGAATCCTTCAAGCCAGGGGCCCAGTTAGTTTTCCTTTTTATAAGGAATACGAATCGAGTATCCCAGTGCAAAGAAAAAATCATCTGCACCGCCATTCAGGTCCACGCCGGCGGAAACATCTATCTGGTCATGGCGCGCCAGGAGATGCGTATATCCGACATTTACCCAATAGTCATTTTTCTCAGCCTCATTGAAGAAGGTGCTCTGTTCGACGAAGAATGCTGCCCGCTGGCTCAATTCAATTTCAAAAGAGAAGGAATACATGGTTGATACTGTCGATGAATATCCGTTCCACACAACCCCAACATTGTAGTTAAAGAGAACTTTGTCGTGCAGGTTGTTTTCCATTAGCAGTAAGGCGTAGTCGCCCCATAACGGACCCCGCAGTTTTCTGGATGTCTCCGGGGTGATACCGTACCCAACCAGCAAGGAAGTCGCCGGAATCCACCCCTTTTCGCGAACAAGGATCGCCTTAACATCTACAGCGCCAAAGTAATAGTACTTGTCATCCGGATTATCCTTGGCTGAATCCACGCGCAAAAGCCGGTTGGTCAACCGAACTTCAATGCCTTTAGTGATGGCGGTGCGGAACATAAGTGTTGGTAGGAAGATTGACCGATAGTCCTCCCGCTGGTAGAATTCCAGGCCTGATTCAATCTGGAGATTGCCTTTGGGGATGACTGTCGGATAGTCCGAAATGCCGGGACGGTCTACCGAAAAATGGAGGTTTTCCTGGGCATGCACAGTCATCGTGGCAATGAAAATTGAGATAACAACGACCGTTAGCCTCCGCATATGCTTTCGAGTACCTTGTTTGTTTCAGAACAGAAGGCCAATCTTAGCCATATATTTCATTCTTTGAAAAATCAGCCTACATTTGCGACTCAGAAATCCATTGTGAAACGGTTCAGAAACTTTCTTCCTTTCGCCTCGGCAAGCCTTTGTTTCGGCTTCCTCTGCTACATAATGGGAGAAGTAGTGCTGAACGAAGTGCCGGCGAAGCAGGATGCTTCACTCCCCTTTCACCTGGTATTCCAGGCGGGCCATATGGATGCCTCGAATATCTTCACCCGGCAGGCTGTTGATGGCGAGGCGGATGTTACCGATTCAGAAGCACGGCCAGGCACAAAGGCGGTCGCTCTTTCTGGTATCATTTTTCATTCCAAAATCCTTTCGCAGTTTGTTCCAATCAGGCAAAATCAACTGCCCCGTATTTTCTTTCCGTGCGGAAGCCGGACGCTTCTCTACAAGCGTCTGATTATTTGATTTCCCCCTCTGCCTTCGGGCACTTGTAGTTCCTGCCGACCCCCTTGGGGCCGCTTATCATTCACTATATCTCTCTACTTATGAAACGATTTGTTTCGGGCATTTTGCTCGTCATCCTGTTTTCCGTTCGAACCACCTGTGCCCAGGTGCAAGCCGACACGGTCCTTTCCCTCACGGAGGCTAAGGCCAGGCTTGTCAATTACAACCTGGGGTTGCTGGCTGCGTACTACAACATCAACCTGGCCAAGGCACAGGTGATCCAGGCACGCGTATGGAATAACCCCTACTTCATTTTCAACGGTGATATGTGGAACAGCGAAACCAATGAGTACTTCGCCGTCCGAAATCAATTGCTCGTCCAAATTGAGCAAACATTCTCCATTGCCGGCAAGCATACCAATTCAGTAAAACTAGCACGGGTTGGTGTTGAGATGGCTGAAAAACAAATGGAAGATGTCATCCGCAGCCTGGTTTTCGAACTTGGCAATACCTACAATGACCTCGCTGCGCTTCAGGAGAAGGAAGTACTTTACCTCCAGGTAATCACCAACTACGACAAACTGATGGAAGCTACCCGCAAGCAGCTGGAAGTGGGTGCAATTTCCGTGACGGAAGCCATTCGACTGGAAGCTGAATATCTTGGTGTAAAAACTGATGCGCTTACCAACTATGGCGAAAAAGAAAAGGCGCTCTCGAATCTTAAATCATTGCTGCGCTATTCGCAAGACACCGTGTTCTTTGTTGAACAACGCTTGCCGCTCTTGGCCCAGGAATTCTCCCCAACGTTATTGGCAGACCAGGCCGTGACCGCCAGGCCCGACCTTGAACTCGCCCGACTGGATGTCAAGTATCAGGAGCGGAACCTCAAACTCCAACGGTCTTCCATCATGCCAGACATCAAGTTTGGGTTCCAGCCCCAGGACCGGGGTAGCAATTTTGTTCGGCCCTATCACGGATTCACGACAGAATTGTCTTTACCATTATTCGATCGCAAGCAAGGAGAAATAAAACAGGCACAATATACCATCAAACAATCGACGCTAAAGACTAATGAAATTGAAAACCGGGCCCGGAATGAAGTCGCCGCTGCCTACAACCGCTACAAGAGCTCGCAGACTGGACTGAGCAACTACAACACGCAGTTTTTACAACGACTTTTTGAGTTGAACAAGAGTACCAACCAGAATTTTCAAAAACGAAACATCAGCCTCCTTCAGTTTATCGATCAACAGCGGATATATATTCTCACCAACATTCAACTGATTGACATGAAGCAACAGCACCTCAACAACGTGAATGAATTGAACTTCAGTATTGGTACTACCCTCATTGAGTATTAAGCTATGACAAATCCAACAAACAAATTGCCTATGAATTCCGGGATCATTAGCCTCCTGGTTCTTCTCTGTCTTTCCATGAGCGCTCAGGCGCAAACGATGAAAGACGTTGTCGCGGACGGCAAGGAAAAGAATCCATTTGAAAAGAATTTCCGTATCGGCGCCGGCTTCCAGATGTATTGGAGCAAACTTACCGGCGATAACCTGCCCGTGGCCTACTACGCCAAGCCCTCGCTTGGAATAAGCATCCGCGCAGAGTATTACTTCAACTCCTTCCTGGGTATAGGTGCAGGATTTGGATACCAACAGCGGGGAACCGGTGTCATCAATGCCGATAACTCAGGCGGCGCCTTCTCCCATCCCTGGGTCATCGACAAAAACGGCAACCAGGGCGATCCCGATTCAACCTATCTTCAGAAGCTGAGGTTCAATACACTTGAAGTTCCGATCACCCTTAATCTGCGGACACCCAAGGATGTGTTCAAAGGCGTTCGGTTGAGTGGAGCCGCTGGAATCATCTATATCTACAACATTCAGACGAATGATGTCTTCCAAAGTGTACTTGACGGACTTCACAAAGACAACCTCGTTACAGATAATTATATCCGAAATGATTTTCACGAACATTCATGTGAATATGAATCTGTTTTCCTTCCTTACGCCAGAAGTGCGGATATCCTTATGAATGGAGTGTACTGGGATAAAACTGTACCAAGGCA
>JANPES010000443.1:0-3654 GCA_031423035.1 Cyclobacteriaceae bacterium
TTCATAGGACATTCCAATCAGCGGGTTATCGCCCTTGATCAGGAACTCTTTCATATCATACTCATGACCTTCATGCGCATAGGCGATTAGCTCTTCACTCAGAATGGCCACATCAGGCTCATAGATGTAGCTCGCCAGAAGCTTGGATGAAATCTCATTCTTTGAAATGGTGTACGTGCATCCTGCATTTGCGAATGTCGCCTTCAGGTTTCCATTATCCAGAGTAACGACGTAGTTGAGATCTTGAAAGCGCTTTTTGATGTTGATGATGTACACTAACTTTTCCGTGTCATCATTCAAATTAATAAATACGATAGCCGCTTCTTTCAAATTGACCTTTTCCAGCAGTTCGAAGTTGTTGTAGTCTGAAAAAAGTGTGAACACCTGATTGTCCGGGTAGTATTCATGAATAATGGAAATGCTTGAGCGATCATTGGTCACCACGGCAACCTGGCGGCCGGCAGCCACCAGCGTACTCACGACTGACTGGCCGAATTCATTCCACCCAATGATGACTGCATGATTGGTGAACTGTGTGCCCCCCAAACCCAGTTCTTTTTGCTCCTTTAGTGTTGTCATAAAATTTGCAATCTGTCCAATGATAAAACCGTATACACCGAAACTCGAAAAAAGAAAAATAAATCCAATCATCTTGCCCCAATAGGTAATCGGGAGCGCGTCTCCGTATCCGACCGTGGTAAGTGTCTCTGTCAAATACCACAAGGCATCCTGAAGTGTATTAAGCTTACTGCCTGGCAGGCCGCTTTCCAGGTCTAACAGAATTGTAATCAGTACGCCATAAACCCCAAATACAATGAGCAATGTGGTAATGACGCGCCGGTAGCTAGGGCCCTTCATGAAGCAATATAATCGGTGTCTAGTACTGCAAGGAACGGAAAAAAGACAAGTCAAAAAACATGTATAGGCTCTTTATTGATGGTAGGCTCTTACAGACTTGCATGAATCAAGAATACCGGCGATGCCTTTTACCTCCACAAGCCCCTGTTGACGGCCCCACGAGTTGTAGATATACGTTGCAATTTCAGCGATTTCCAGTTCGGTGAGCGAAGCATCGCCTGGCATTGGCTGATGGTAGGAATTGCCATTTACCACGATCTCGTCCGCAAGTCCATACTTCATGGCGCAGATTACGTTCTCAAAATTCTGGTCCATATAATCCGACGGTGCCAGTGGCGGATACACCCGGCGCAATCCCTTCCCATCTAATTGATGACAATTGCTACAATGAGACACGTAAAGCCGCTCTCCCTCCACAAGATACTGCCTGAACTTCGGGTCGGCCGGAGTACACTGGCTTAGGGCCTTTCCAATCATCAAGACAACAAGTACGCCAAATGCCCACCGCAAATACCCTTGATCACTCTTCACGCCTCAGCATTTTGATATCGCCAATCAAGCGGTTGACTTCCTGCTCCTTTGTACCGTCATACTTGGCGCGAATCCTGCCGCGTCGATCAATAAGCAAAAAGGCTCCACTGTGGATGAATCCATCCGGCTCCGACCGATCTTCCATGGCAGTTGCATAGTAACTTGTCTGGGCAATTTTATAAATCGAATCTTTCACACCGGTTACAAAATGCCACCTCCGGCTCTCTACACCCAGGCGTTGAGCGAAGTCATGAAGCAGTGCCACGGTGTCCCACTCCGGGTCAATCGTATGGGACAGCAATAGGACATCCGGCATATCGCGGGTGGCCTCGTAAACCCTAACCATCTGCGCTTTCATGATTGGACAAATCGTTCGGCATGAGGTGAAGAAGAAGTCAGCGACATAAATCTTTCCCTTGAAATCCGCATTGGTAACTATGGCGCTGTCCTGATCAACAAACTGAAATGGAGCGATCGTGTGATAGGTCGTGTCTGTGCCATTGAATGAACGCTCTCCGAAAATAGGAAGGCGATGATCTCCGGAGCAGGCCAAAACCAAACAGCCCGCTAAACACAGGATCAAACTAGGATATGGTAATCTCATCTCCTTCGTGAATTTCATGATAGTCAATTGGAATTACGTTCTCACCAAAATTAATCTTGTCTCCTTGCTTGCGATACCTGGAAAGCGTGAGCAGTGGTTCCCTCCCCTTCACGCCCGTGGCTTGGTCTACGGTAGTCAATACGCAGCGCGCACACGGTTTCGCTCCCATAAATCGATTGGTCCCCACAGAAAATTCTTTCCAGGTATCTTCTTCATAGGGGCTGCCTCCCGTAAAAACCAGATTGGGTCGAAACCGATTCGTGGGTACTGGGGTTTCAAGTCTATTGTTCAGATCATCCAGCGACGCTTGCCCGATAATCAAAATGGGATAGCCATCAGCCAGGCTCACGCTCTCATTTGCAATCCGGAAATGTGGATCAATCAGGCGGGGGTTCCCTTCCGGAAACGAAACCAACCGGCAAGACATCTCGAGCCGTTCTGAAAACCACGCATTGATTGACATGTTAGCTTCCAACACGTCAACGGAGTCACCCCACACAACGGCTTTGATAATTTTGCCTGAAGACAAGTCATCCGTTGGCAAAAGCACCGCATCATCGCCATAGGTAACATAGAATCCTTGTCCCTGCCATTTCACTGCAAACAAGGCCATTTTCGGCGCGGTTCGCTGGGTCATGAATTTGCCGTTCTCGTCGACCAGCATCCAACGACGGTCATATTGGAGCCCTTTTTCCATGACCTTTGCAGTAGACAGCCGAATTCCGCCAAGCGATTTAACCGGATAAATCCATATTTCAGATAGAATTCGCGTCTGCATGGAACTTAACTTGAGCTCATCGGTTTAGTTACAAAGATCAGAATTAACTTTACACTCCGAAAAAGTAAAATATGGGCAAGGAGTCATCCCTGTGGTATTTTGAAAGTGTTAATCTCTACCATGTGCTCTGCCCGCACAAGGTAAAGGTCATGGGAAATGACCATACTTTTCATAGTTATAAGAAGGATCAATTTATCTATTTCCCGGACGAGCCTGCTACCCATGTCTATATGATTGCCGAGGGCAGAGTGAGAATCGGGCACTACCTGGAAGACGGGAAGGAAGCGGTGAGTTCTATCCTTACCAGAGGAGAAATATTTGGTGAATTGGCTTTGGCCGGCGAAGAAATGCGTCGCGATTTCGCGCAGGCCATGGATGACCATACTTCGATCTGCCCCCTGGGCATCGAGGATCTCAAGGCCCTCATGTACGACAACAAAGAACTCAGTTTCCGGATGTTGAAACTTGTAGGGTTACGGCTCATCAAGTTGGAACGTAAAATGGAATTGCTGGTTTTCAAAGATGCCCGTACCCGAATCGTCGAATTTCTGAAAGACACGGCCTCCTGGAAAGGAAAACGTGTGGGGTTTGAAACGCTAATCCAAACCAAGTTGACACACAAGGATATTGCGGCACTAACCGGAACGTCCCGGCAGACTGTCACGACCATTCTGAATGAACTCAAGGACAAGAACCTGATCAATTTCGACCGACGAAGAATTCTGATTCGCGATTTAGATAACCTGAAATAGACTAGTGTCTTGCGGCTGACAAACCGTTGACCAGCAAGTGCTCATATTTGGTCATGAAGTTCATACTCAGTATTGCCTTGCTCCTCCCCCAATTTGCATTGTGTCAAGAAAATGACAAAATCCGAATTGCC
>JANPES010000444.1:0-17583 GCA_031423035.1 Cyclobacteriaceae bacterium
AAGCATATTGAGCGTGCCGGATTTGAAGTTCACAGCGTAGAAAATATCGGTATTCACTATTCGAAAACCATTGAATACTGGTACAAGAACTGGATGAGCAACAAGAGTAAGGTGCTTGAGAAATACGGCGAGCGCACATTCCGGATTTATGAGATCTTCCTCGGCTGGTCCATCTACATTACACGTCAGGGAAGTTCCACGGCCTATCAGGTAGTTTGCCGTAAGAACCTGAACAACTATAACCGCAAGCGGTTCATCGGCGCCAAAGCATTTGGCGAAAAATACCAGTTTAACAAAGGAGAGTTAGTATAGGCAAGGGAAATTCTGTCGGCATTAATCCCGAAGCTTGTCAAGGATTCGGTTTAGTTCCTGTGCCTCCGCTTTTGAGATGTTTTTGAGCGAAGCTGTCCAGCCACTTGATTCCTTGTCAATGGATTCCAGAAGCTTCAGTCCACGCGGAGTGATTTTGATATCCACTTGTCGCCGGTTGCCTTCGCAAACGGTTCGTTGAACAAAATCCTTCTGACGGAGTTTTTCGACGAGCCGTGTCGCATTGCTGTTTTTATCAATCATGCGACAGGTAATGTCGGCAAGCATAAGCGGCTTCGGGTGACTACCCCGAAGAATCCGTAAGACGTTGAACTGTTCCGGGGTAATGCCAAAGGGTTTAAGCCGCAGCGCGTTCAGGTTGTACAACCAACTGCTGGTGTACAGAATGTTTATCGCCGTTTTGTGAAACTCGTTGTCGAACTTTTCCTGCCGGATATCTTGCTCCAAAGCCATGAGAGCAAATGTAGACACTATTATTGTCTATACAACTATTGAATACCTAATCAACGGGTGTCCAGCGTATCTTTCATTCCGCCATATAAGACATCAAGCACACTAGGTTCATTCAAAAACTTCTGCAGGAATGGCAATTCCACGCGGCTCACTTCATCCAACTCACGAACAGCATCCGCCGGCAACTCCCACGACAGGCACCCGAGCGTTTCCTCGAGTTGATTCACTTGGGTAGCTCCGACGATGGGTACAACCGACTGCCCTTTGTGCTGACGCGTCCAGTTGATGGCTACTTGCGCTTCAGTCACCCCTAGTCGCTCGGCGATTTCCATCACCTTTTTTGTTATGCCTATCGAGCGTTCAGAAAGGCGATGGCTGGTTTCCGGCAACCTACCCCGATTGCCCTTGAGGTACTTACCCGTTAACGCACCACCGGCGAGCGGCGCCCAGGGTGTCACCGTCAAATTTAATGCACGGGCCATGGGCATCAATTCTGCTTCAACAGTCCGCTGCAGCAAACTGTATTCAATCTGCAGTCCGGCAAACCGCGACCACCCGCGCAATTCCGCCAGGGTATTCGACTGGCTCACCACCCAGGCCGGTGAATCACTTACGCCGATGTAGTGAACAAGCCCGCGACTGATGAGATCGTCGAGGCCGCGCATAATTTCCTCGGCTGGCGTCCAACCATCCCAGGCATGAACCCAAAGCACGTCGATGAACTCAGTATTCAGCCTTGACAAACTTTCCCGAACACTGCGCATAAGATTCTTTCTATGGTTCCCGGAAAAATTCAAGTCTCCGGTACGGTCGCGAAGCGAATACTTTGTGCCGAGGACAAAGTGATCACGGTCGGAAGCAATAAAGTCACCGATGAATTTTTCAGAAGTGCCTTCCGTGTATCGGTTGGCAGTGTCAATAAAATTCCCGCCGGCCTCGGCAAAAGCGTCAAATACCTGCTTACTGCCTTCGCGATCCGCTCCCCATTTCCATTCTGTTCCAAATCCCATGGTGCCCAGGCTGAGTTCAGAGACACGGAGACCGGTATGACCGAAGAGTTTATAGTTCATAGCTGTTGCGTTGAATTAATTGAATAGATTTATAAGCGCAAGGAAAGAAAAAAAGTTTAAGGTCTTGATGAAATCAGTTGCTATCGTGCTTTTTGACCAGGTTGAAGTTCTTGACTTTGCCGGGCCTTTTGAGGTTTTTTCCGTTACAGGACTCAGAAAATCTGGAGAACCCTTCACCGTATTCACCGTTGCGGAGAACCAAACGATCAGCGCACGCAATAATCTAGTGATAAAGCCGACCTATACGTTTGAAAACTGCCCCCCTTGTAATTTCTTTCTGGTTCCTGGCGGGGGAGGATTTAACTCCGACGGCAGTCCCTTTGGCAGCCGACACGAAATGAATAATCCGATTATGTTGAACTGGATAAGGGAACGCGCCATAACCGCAGACCATGTTCTATCCGTATGCACGGGTGCTTTGATACTTGCGAAGGCAGGGCTCCTTGAAAATCTGGAAGCGACCACCCATTACCTGGCTGTTGATCTCCTGAAGTCAATTGCACCTACAACCCGGGTGTCGGGTGAAAAGCGTTGGGTAGACAATGGAAAGATAATCTTGTCAGCGGGTGTCTCTGCCGGAATTGATATGTCCTTACATGTTGTCGCCAGGCTCCAGGGAGAAGACGTGGCCCGGGAGACAGCTACCTATATGCAGTATGAATATTGGCAACCCTAATCGCATGCACTGCTGGGCCGCCTGAGACCCTTCCGAATGATTTAGCAAAAAATAATGAGCCACCGGCAACATATTTGGTGGAGCTTGAGCTATGGTTTTTGAACTATTTCGGCAATTCCCTATATTCAAAAAATGGCGTTAGCTGAAAAGCCAGTTATAATAGAGTAAGCACAAACCAAAACCCAATTGTAATGAGAAAAGTAACCCCCATTATTGCACTCGTCTTATTGGCTTCGGTGGCCTCTTATGGCCAAGATTACAAGAAATTTAAAGTAGGTATAGGCCTGGGATATGCTGTTCCCAGCAAAGGTTCCGGTGGTGTCCTGCTTTACCTCGAGCCGATGTACCGCATTCAAGACAACCTAACTGTAGGGTTTCGTATTGAATCAGCGCTTATTGCCGGTGAAATTCCCTCGGCAGCATCTACATCCATTGATGTTTCTGCGGTTGGTTCATACACACTAAACGGACAATACTATTTTGGAAGCGGTGGCTCATTCCGCCCTTTTGTGGGTGCCGGTGTCGGTATGTTCATTACTGCGGCGGCTACTGGAAATATCAACGGCACCGCAGTCCAACTTTCCCCTTCCGCTAGCTCAATAGGCTTTTACCCCCGCATAGGGTTTGATCTGGGGCACTTCAATCTTTCATTAGACTATAACCTCATTCCTGAACAGACCTCTCAGATTGACCTCGGTTCTGGATTGCCACTTCAGACGACGACACAGAATTTCAGCTACATCGGCATTCGCGTTGGCGCTTCCATTGGCGGCGGGAAGAAATAATACAATTTCTCTATCAAGAAAAAAGACTGCCATGCGGCAGTCTTTTTTCATTTGAAGCGATTTGACGCGCGCATCTTTGCTTGCCTGAGAAAATGACGTCCGCCACAATCGCAGTGGCCTTCTCGGACTTGGCAGGCGCTTGCATCGCGCACACCAAAGTGAACTTCATGATTATTCTTCGAGCGCTCTCGCTATACCTGCTGAGTAAAAGTGAGAACTTCAGTTTCCTCTGATTGCAACTATTCACTACATTCACTAACTCAAATCTGATGTAAACGTCATCATGAAATCCCTGACTCGACCATTATTTGTTGCTCTTTTAAGTTTCTACTTTCTGGCAAGTGAGGCCCAGGAATTTAAACCCCTGGATGAGGCTTTGAAAGTCGAGCGGTGGATTCACAAGAACCGCAGTGAACACAAACAAGGAATCGCCTGGCCGGCCGTTGCCGGTGATACAACAGTCGTTACGAATCTATATTCAGGGATTTCGGGGATTGTTCTATTTTATCTGGAATTGTATCATTCAACAAATAACAAATCCTACCTCGAAGAAGCAGAAAAAGGGGCTGATTATATCCTTGGTGTATCTAACGGAAAAAAGATTGGCTATGATGAAGTCGGCCTCTACACGGGCGAGGCAGGTGTTTGCTTTATGTTCAATCAGGTGTTTGCCGTTACAAAGAAGAGTAAATACAAGTCAGCAGCCGATCAGTCGCTGGAGCGATTGCGCAGCACCGCAAAGACGACCGGCGACCGGGCAGATTGGCGATACAACGACATCGTATATGGAGGGGCGGGTATTGGTCTTATGCTTCTGAATATTGAAACCTCCGAGGCGCTCAATCTGGCCAAGCAGACTGGCAATGAGCTCCTTGCTAAGGCTGTCCCTGCCCAAGGTGGCAAGAAGTGGTTCATGGATACCGCCATGGTTCGGCAGAAGTACTACATGCCCAATTTCTCTCATGGTACAGCCGGCGTGAGTTACTTTCTCGCAAAGCTCTATGAGCGTACCGGCAATAAAGAATTCTTAGAAGGTGCCATGGCGGGTGCCCGTCATCTGACAACCATTGAAAATGATGACGCGTGGGTTTATCATCATGACACTGAGGAAGGCAAGGGTCTTTATTACCTCACGTGGTGTCATGGACCTGCCGGAACCGCGAGATTGTACTATCTTCTTTACCAGATCACCAAGGATGAATCATGGAAGGCAAGAATCATAAAAGCCTCAGAAGCCATCATGAAGTGCGGGATTCCTGCTAAACCGCTGCCTGGATTTTGGAACAATGTGTCAATGTGCTGTGGGTCAGCCAGCATCGCATTTTATTTTCTTGATCTCCACGAACTTTTTGGGGAGAAGGCCTACCTCGATTTCTCTATGGAAGTAACGAAGAATCTCATCCGTCGCGGAACCCGGGAAGGAGACGGAATGAAGTGGGTACAGGCAGAGCACCGCCGGCGCCCAGAATTTCTTCAGGCACAAACGGGATATATGCAGGGAGCTGCTGGCATAGGCATGTGGTTTCTCCGGCTGGATGCTTTTCAAAAGAAGTCCCGCCTATTCATAACGCTACCAGATAACCCGTTCTAAAAGCACGCTGGCGCCTTCAACTGTCCAGAATTAAGAGATTGCATCGGTGCCTTCGTTAGGAAGATAAGGTTAATAACAGTACATTGTTATTCCCAGAGCGTGCTTCTTGAAGAATCACCAAACCTAACATCCAAATCTAACACCCAACCAACACTGCTGTATGAAAACAAAACTCTGCCTGGTTCTTTTTTTACTTGCCACCCAACTGTCGGTGGCCCAAGAAAACACATTTGATGACGTCGCGATTAGGGGATTCTCGGGGCTTCAACCGCTCGGGGATAACGGCTACTACTACGCCTGCTTCAGCGCCAAAAATGAGACAAAGGGCGAGGCGGATTTCAAGATTGCTTTTGTTGACAAGAATTTCAATCTGGTTTCTGAAAAAAAGATTTCCATAAGTAAATATTCCGAACTGGCCGGCAGTGCGGCCGGCAGAAGCAGCATGCTTTTTATTTTTTATGACCTGATGAAGAGGAACATCACATACATGACTTTTGATCTGGAAGGCAACCTCATTACTACTCGGGTGATTCCTAAAGTAAAGCGCAACCTGCTTACACCCGAAGACTATCCTTATGTAAATGCATTGGGCGACGACTTTGTTGTGGTCAGGTCTGATAAGGCAGACAAGGTTGGATATAACGTTGAGCGGGTAGATAAAAATCTGAAATCGCTATCATCCCAGACGTTTGCTCCAGAGAAAAAGGAAATGGAGGTACTTGACTTGAAAATGTTAAAGGACAAGGTCTATATTCTGCGACAGACCGCCGCAACTAGCGGGAATCAATTTAATACAGAAGTCGTGAAGCACGATGCGGCAACCGGAGTCGAGGAATTCGCATATAATCTGTATGATGGTACGCATTCCGGATATCCTACCTTCTTGCAAGTAAGTGAAGAGGGTAAAATATACACCGCAGGAATCTATTTTGAAGGCACAAAAACCGACAACACAGATTCTGAAGGATTCTTCTACCTTCAGTTGACAAACGATGGTCAGCGTGTAGCTTACGAAAAGCACGATTGGGCTGAGGTCAAGAAATTTACCAAGGAGAAAGGCACGTCTGCGTTTTGGGGTGGTGAGACAAAAATTATTATTCAGGATATTGTGTTAAAACCCGATAATTCATTGAGCGTAATTGGCGAAGCTTTCAGAAAATCCAAACCCGGCAAAGCCGGAGAAGAGGGCAAGAAACTAGTTAGCCTTAAGAAATTCACTCCTACACTTGGAAGCCTTACCGGTACGGATCCTGCTTCCCAGGCGGATTGGGCGTACACCATTATGGACTTGAATATTTTTGAATTCGACCCCCAAGGAAATTTTGTCAATGCGCGCAAAATCTTTAAGAAGGACCAGATTATCTACGTTAAAAGTGCGCGCAAAGTCCGGGGACTAAGCATGGCGCTGGAGCTGAAGCGCAATGGGTACTTCGGATATAAGTATCATATTACAGACAATGACAAACAGTATTTGGTCACCAACCGCGTTGAGGAAAAGGGTGGATTGGTAAAAATCCCAAAGAAGTATGTCTTTTTTATTCCATTGGAATCATTCGGAATTGAAGAAGCTGGTTCTGTCGAAGTAAGGACCCCCACCGTCACGGCGGAAAAGAAAGGGTTCTTGAATGATGTGGCCAGCGCAGCCGCAACGTTGGCTATCGGCAGTGAAAGTTTCTACAATACAACCGACCAGACAAATGACGTTTCCTTCTATAACTTTGATGCTGCAAATGGTTCCTTCTACAACAAAGGAGACCTTGTCTTCTATAATTTCAATACGGTGGATAGGACTCTCAGGGTGTGGAAAGACAAGATCCCTAAGAAATGATTACCAGCCGGCCAATCGAAAAAGCCCCTTCCACCGGGGCTTTTTCTATTTTATATAAGGGATATTCCGTGATGATTTCTTCATAATTTTCTCCACAATCGCATCGGTACTGCTCTGCGACCCCTTACCGAGATTAATTCTGTATCTCCACAAAAGTGCTCCACTCTTGGCATCCGTTATTTGCATAACGCCTTCAGCTGAATGCGCAGTAATCCCAGCAAAACCAACGGTGAGAATTGTTACTGTAGCGTCCAAAGCTACGGCAGCGCCATTGGAAAATGGCTCAGATGTATTCATGTTCCCGAAGATAACCACATCAACCCCCAATGCCTTAGCAATGTTTTTCACCGTATTTGCGCCCACATCATCAGGGCTAATGTTATTGTTCTTCAAAATCTCATTGGTGACATTTACATTTTGAAGTTCAACACTCAGGCCTGGGCCTTGCTCCTTCTTTTTTAAGAATTCATATACACTATTCTGAAATAGCTGGCCATCGATTCGCTCCATTGTTTTCAATTGCTCTGCCGTAATATTTTTCAGTTCCTCCTCTCTTAAAGTAGTAATAAACTTAAAGGGAAGAACGGCCATGGTCTTGTGATTTACCGCCATTTGCTCAAACATGGGATGAACATATTCCTCCTTATCTTTTTGAGCATATCCCAACGATACCATCAGTACCAAACTGAGCATAAGGGCAGTCTTTTTCATATGGAATTTTTTGATAACTATCCCTTAATCTAGCACAGTTTTTTCATACCTTAATGCATTATGAGAAGTTCATCCTTAATTCTCCTATTCACGCTGCTGTGCAATCCCTGCCGCGCTCAAAACTTCCCATTCAAAGCTTTTCAGAATCATGATGACAGAGTAAGCGCACTCGCGTTCAGCCCGGATACCCGGACTCTGGCATCCGGGGCCCGGGACAAAAACCTGGTTATCAATGAAATTGAGAGCAGAAAGTCGTTGCTAAAAATTGCTGAGCACTATGAACCGATAAAGTTTGTGGCGTTTAGCAAGGATGGGGCGTTTCTCTATGCCGGCTCTAGAAGCGTATTTTCGATTACCGACGTATTGCAGAATAAGGTAGATAGGAAGCTTACCAACTTAACAGAGATTACGAAAATTGCTCCAACGAATGATCCAGCAATCGTATTTCTGGTTTCCAACAGTCGTCTTATCGAACTCAATTGGAAAAGCGGGGCTACCAAGACAATCAAGAGCGGATCTGTCAGTGACTTTAGACTATCGCAAGATGGAGAAACCTTGTTCATTGCTGAGGACAAAGTAATTGAAGTATACAGCCTCAAGACCTTTTCGACAATTAAGATCCTCTCCGGGCATAAGAGTAGCATTACTTCGTTGGATTATGATGACAACAAAAAGAGGCTGGTATCTTCATCAGCCAGCGAAATCATTTTATGGAATGTGGAGCCCGGAGTTGCCTTCCCCTATGAGTATAGGAAAGTAACGCAAGTCAGATTTATTCAAAATGGAAATTCTATTCTGTTTTCTTCAAAGAATTTCTTGAACCTTAGAGAGCTTGAAAGCGCCAAGGACTTGGTCATGTTTACCGGCTCTGCAGAAATAGATTATTTCGATGTCTCGTCGGATAATCACCTGATTGCTGTAGCCGCTGACGCATCGAAAATCAAACTTTTTGACAATCCCTGGGTAACCGAAGGCCTTCAGCCCAAAGCTGCCCTGCAGATCGTTAGGAAGGAAGAGGCCTTGTCCCCGCAAGAAAAATATGCCCTCATCATAGGCGTCAAATCCTATGAACATGTGCCCCCGCTGCGCAATTCATTAAACGATGCACAAGACATGGCCGCTACTCTTAAAGGAAAAGGGTTTACGGTGATCGAGGTGTATGACCCGAAAACCAAGCGGGAAATGCAAGAAGGTATCAAGAGCTATTTTTCGCTTGTTCAGGATAAACCAGGAGCAACCGGTCTGGTTTTCTACTCCGGTCACGGAATGCAGGTAAAGGGAATAAACTACTTGATTCCAACACAGGCTGATCCGCAAATTGAAGCTGATCTGGACGACCAGTGTGTGAACATGGACTACGTAATGCGCGCCATCAATCAGGCAGGAAACGGATTAAATATTTTTGTGCTCGATGCCTGCCGCAACAATCCATTCCAGGGTTTTAGCCGTTCTGCTGAAAAAGGCTTGAGTATGGTGGACACACCTAAAGGTTCATATATCGTCTACGCCACCAAACCAGGCTCCGTAGCCAGCGACGGAACCGGCCGCAATGGGTTATTTACCTCCAAGCTCTTGCAGTACATGAACACCCAGGGACTAAACATTGAACAGGTTTTCAAGCAAGTAGCCCGCGATGTTTCAACCGAATCGGGTGATGCACAGCGGCCATGGATCGCCTCTGATTTCACGGGGGATTTCTTTTTTACACCGACGGTAAAGAATTAGGTCTTTCAGGAAGGAGCACAGCGAACTTTGCCTTTGCGTCGGATCGACCAGACCCTCACAAGGCCATGGGCAAAGTATTTCGTTTAAGGTCTTAAAACGAGGATTTTCAAAGAAACCCGGAAGGATAACTACTCTTTGCAGTCAATAAACCTCTTTTTTGCCCGGAAGAATTTCTCTGTTACATTTGCAGTCCTTAAAAAGGGAGCTTAGCTCAGCTGGTTCAGAGCATCTGCCTTACAAGCAGAGGGTCGGGGGTTCGAACCCCTCAGCTCCCACATTGATAATCAAGCCGTTACGATCTGTGACGGCTTTTTCATTTCCATCACTTTGACACGACTTTGACACCAAAAGGAAATTAGGGCAGTTTTTCCAAACTAAGAATTGATAAGTTCTTTGGGGTTTACTTTTAGTTTCTTGGCGATTTCGAAAAGCAATTCAAGTGAAGGCTGCCTGTGATTGTTGATATATCGGTTTACCGTTCGAAATTCTACATCTAATTCTCCTGCCAGCCAGGACTGGGTCTTACCCTGTGCCTCTAATACCTCCTTTATGAGGTTAAGCCTGGCACCTAGATTCTTTTTCGCCACAGGCTCAAATTAGTCCTACGCCAAGTTTGGGCGTGAGACCAAAATGGTCCTATCTTAGTATTGTGAAAGTTGGAAGCCACTGGAGGTGGATAGTTCCCTAAAGTCCAAGGATTAAATCTTGGTGGCTACTTTTGATAATGTGTGGTCAAAAAAAATCATACCGGTATGAAACAATGGTGTTTCGGATTTATGTTAGCTGCCATGTCTTTAGTGGGCGCATCATGCAATTCGGGAAAGACAAACATAGATAGCTCATCAGGAAATGAGAATGTGGAGAGCCTTCCTGCTAAGGTGATTCAGATTGCTGAGACAGGTAGGACCGAGTATTTTGAAATAACAGTAAATAAGGTTGTTTATCGAACATTTCTAAGAGGTGCCTTCACGGATGGAAATGCAGGAGAGGGCAATGTATTTCTGCTATTTAATGTCACAATTAAGAATATTGATAATGAAAGTCGAGTGCCTTTGGAAGGTAGCATTCTCATCAATTATAACGGAAAGTGGTATAAATACGATAGCCCTGAACATTTGGTCGATGGTTTTTTCATGGAGCCGTTGAATCCTCTTGTTCGAAAAACCGCCAACATAGCATACAAGATTCCGGCCGAAATTATAGGAGACATTTACTGGGAGCCTGGCAGAAACCCTGACAATCAATTTTTCTATTTAGGAACAAAACAACTCAACAGTGTGGAAAAATAGGATTCCCAACTTATGAGTTATGGATAACCTCAATTCGCATTTCCTGCCTCTTTCGTTTTCAAATTCTTAATATTCCATCCTCCACCCAAAGAAGAGGCAACAGTTTATTAAATGTGTGTGTTAAGTGGTCTTCGTGCCGCTTCGCATACTTTGTGGCCGTTCCATTTGACGCTCCTAGTACCTTTTCCTTTCTGTGATCTGGAAAGGCACACGATGCCTTTTCCTGTGATAACCCCTTGATTAAGGAGGTCACAAGTAAGAGAAATTGGTGAATGAAAAAGGATACTTACCTTTGTCATTGTTAGCAACCTATTACCCTCTGGCCTAACAATTGAACATCCGGTTCCTGTACCGGGAGAAAAGTGAAAAAAACTTTAGGGGTTCTTATCACAGACCGGGGCGCTGGCAAGCGTAGCCCGGTTTTCTTTCACCTTCTCATCAAACTGAATCCCTTGGATTGGATGGCTTCACGAGCCTCCACTCAGTCATAGTTCAACTCGACCGTTCTTCTTTTTGGTTCCTATCGCTTTTTGAACCGAGGCAAGATGCACCGAAAACAAAACCTTTGATCCATCAATATTTAGAAAATGCTTAATTGCTTGCTAGTAGGAAACTTTGACTTGTCACATGTGATGTACCAAGCTTTGAATCTTGTCACTTCGCAACTTGCCTTTTTTACCTCGACCAAATTCCCGGCCTTTTCCAAGTCCCGTTTGTAACGGCAAATATTCTTATGAGGGATACGAGTAGCTTCTGAAAGCATTGAAGCCGTCACTACACGATTCATTAAATACTCAAATATGGTTTGTGCCTGAGTCTTAGTTGTGCTTATCTTTGCCATAGATTAGGATACTTTAAGGGAGGTCATTAGTAGTGACCTCTTTTTCTATTTGCCATCGACAAAACTTCCTGGAACCATAAGCCGCGATCCTATCCTTTTGGTAGGAATCTTGCCAGTCTGGCCATTGCGGTAAAGAGTGATTTCAGCTACGTTTAATTTCTTCGCAGCTTCGGCAATGGTGTAGTATTTCTTTTCGGCCTGTGGCTGTTCCTTTGCCGCAAGCAGTTCAAGACTTGCTTCAATTCTTGAAAGCCTGGTATCAATCTGATCGAATGGATTAGTGCCTTGATTTGCCTCCATAGTATTTTCGTTTGCTCTATGGAGCCGAAAGTATAACGGAGTCAGCTAACGCAAAAGGAAACTTGAGCACTGGTAAGTTTCCCCCTTTTTGCCAACTAAACTCTTTGCATGGCTTTCTTAAATACCTCCTCAGTAATGCCATCTAGTGCTGGGCTTTCTGGAAAGCACTGCTTGAGTAGTCCAAGCACAAGGAATTGCGCGGCTTCCTTTTTACGAATCTCATGTTTTGATAAGTAATTGAGGGAATCTTTTAGGCACCTGGCCAATTCTGTGCTGAGGCTATTTACTTGATAAACCCTCTTAGTTTTTGTGTTACTTCTGATAATGCCCTTTAACCAATCAGAGGTTAATGGATCTTCAATGGCCATCTTTTTCCATTGCTCGTGATTCTTATAGAGTTTGCGCCATTTTTCATTCTCTTTACTTCCCTCGAAAATGACTAATGCAGCTTTACAGTCGAGGAGGGCCGTCCTAAAAATTGAGAATCCTTCTGGTGAGATTTTTATGCTTTCCTTGCTTAGATTTTCGGCTAAGGCCTTATCCACATTCCCGATTGCCCTAAATACCTCATTCAAAAATTCCTTATGATTTTCGGTCAAACTTGCTTTCTCAGTCTTCTGACTCATGCCGTTTTCTCTTTAATGGCTTTGAATACTTTCATCAACCCCGTTCGGTTTTCTTCATTGTCAAATCTGCCTAAGTAGGTTTGGGTTGTAGTTACTCTGCTATGTCCTAGCATTTTGCTAATCATTGCAAGGGGCAAGTGAGATTTTGAAATGGAGGCGAAGGTATGCCTGGCTGAGTAGGTGCTTACTGATGGTAAGTCGTTAAGAGCGCAGAATTTTTTTAGCCATTTGTTTGTAATTTTCACCCATTGGCGAATAGTGTCGTCAAATTGTTTGGGAGTACATTTTTCTTTTGAATCGAATACTTCAAAAATATAATTACCCTTCCTCTTATCCGGGTTGCCTTGCTCAATGAGTATTTCTTTCAATTCATCGGTCAAAGGTATCTGCACTTTACGGCCATCTTGCTTTGTCCGAATAGTTTTTTGGCGGTCAAACTCAATGTATTCTTTGCCAACATTTTCGTATTTGAGTAAAGCCAGGTCTTTGAAGTTTGCACCTTGCCCAAAGAATGAAAACAGAAACATTTGTTTTGCTCTATACATGGAATTTTCCGGATTTGCCTTGCCATCAACTTTGCCCTCAATGAATGCCTTCATTTCTTCTTTTGACATGGTTATTCCCTTCTGACCTCCACCTGTGGGTATTTTGTATTTCTTATCAGACCCCTTACGACTGAAAGGATAGATAGCTTCCAGATAATCATCATTCGCAGCCATCTCATTGTACACTGATCGAATACACCGCATGTAAATGCATACACTTGTATCATTCAATGGCTTTGTCATTTTTTCGTCCTTACTTTTTACTTTGCTTTCTTTTGGCCGAGGTGTTCTTAGCCATTCATCTAGGGTTTCCAGTTTTCGAGGGGTCAAGTCTGCTGGGTCAAAATCTCTCCCATTCTGGAATGTGTGCAACGCGGAGTAAGCCGATGAATAAGCCCGAACGGTTCCGGCCTGACCTTTACGGCTCAACTTGTCAATGTGACTTTTAAAATAGGCCAGGAAATTTCGGTTCGCCTCAGCACCCAAGTATTTCCGCTCGAACTCTCCTATTGAAAATGGTTTCTTCCCGTTTAACGTGGCTTCCTTTATTGATGCCTTCGCAGAATCCACAGTCCCGTCCATCACTACACGCAAAGCGCGGTTACCCTTACGAAGTTTAGCCAGTGATGTGGAGGTTAGGAAATCAAACTCCGTTTGTGATAGAAAAACCTTTTTCCGGTCAGGAGTAAGGACAGGGTAGTACTTTCGGTTACGCTGGTGAGTAATCCTAATCTTAATGGGGTGTTTCCCCTCCTCATTTGCGCTCCAAGGCCATAAAATATAGTCTGCCAATACTTCACCCTCATTTCTTTTTGCCATGTTGTAGAGCCTCTAATGAGGTCGTTTTAGTTAGGAATACTTTGACTTTGACACAACTTTGACACAAACGATGATAATAGGCAGAAAATGAAGTATTCAAAAGATGTTCGTAATTCGACCATAAACACCGTTTATGTAAAGATAGGCAAAGAAAGCCTAAGACAGGAGGAAGGCAGGTTATATCTTACAAGCAGAGGGTCGGGGGTTCGAACCCCTCAGCTCCCACAAAAGAGCCTCAGGTTTTCCTGAGGCTTTTTCATTTAGAAAACCGTCAGTCAATAATTCCAATTAACTCATCCCTATTGTGAATTCTTGAGACGTAAATGAAGGCCTTATTCGGCAATAAGACTCCAAAAACTAACTGATGACCTCAGCTCCCACTTGATAATCAAGCAGCCACAGTTTTCGCTGCTTCTACGTTTTTGATGCTTCGATTCATTTACAGACTGGTTTCTTATCTCTTAGTGCTTTGCGGGACTTCGAATACCTATCAAACTTGCGATCAAATATTTATTCAATGAGGTGATATTCTCCTTCAAGTCTGAGGGTCACTTTTATGTCAAAAGGTCCTGAATTCTTAAAATACCAACCATGCCTTCCTTCAAATGAAGCCAAAAATGTACCGATCATATTGTTGGAGTAAGCCACCGTATAACTTTCATAGAATACATTTTTAGGAGGATTCGCTTCTTTCACTTCACCATGAAAATCAACAAATAGAACCCCCTTATCAGTTACCCATTCGTATTTCATCGTCCCATATTTCAGAAGAAGTACTTTGTACTCCAATCCCTTACCTGCGGGAATAGTAATGGTTACTATGTCCTCGCTCGCATCATACTGTTTTGCCGGAGGTGGGTTGTCTGCCTCCTTGGGCCTTTTAACATCGGGGCCCGCCCCAGCATCTTCAAGCGTCAGAATTTTAAAAAGTTTTTGCGCTGGAACTTCATCAACCACTTTACTTTCGGTTTCAATGGGTTGATAAAGTTTGCCAAATCCCAAGAGTTCCCCCGATCCTGTGGGATCGATGCCATACTCTGCTGGTAGCACAGCAGTGACTAATACGACCACTCCCATTATTAATGCGAATACAAGTGCCTTAATAATTTTTCTTGTTTCTATTGCGGGCTGATTACTATTTGTCATGCAGTTTTTTAATAAATGAAATACCCAGTTAGCTGATACCCTATAAATGCAAAACCTGCGGCCATCAGAAGCGTATTTGTAAGCGTTGAGAACCGATTGAAGCTGCTGTACTTTCGCCACAAGGCCATCATTATAAGAACAAAAGTCAATGCAATAAATTGCCCAACTTCAACTCCAATGTTAAAAGCAATTATGTTTGTTAGAAGACCTTCCCGATTGAATTTAAACTCCTGCAATTTAGTGGCGAGCCCAAGCCCGTGAAACAATCCAAAAATCAAGACTGCAGTCTTCGTATCAGGCTGAAACCCAAATAGCTGTTTGAACCCCCCAAGGTTATCAAATCCTTTGTAGACAATAGATAGGGCTATAATAGCGTCAATCAAGTAAGGGTTAATGGAGATGCTGCTCAATACGCCAAGAAGAAGGGTTACGCTATGACCAATCGTGAAAAAACTAACATAGATCAATACTTCCTTTGGACGGTACAGAAAGAAAATTACCCCAATCAGAAATAGTATGTGGTCGTAGCCGGTAAGCATATGCTTTGCCCCGATATACAAGAATGGAACAAATGCAACTCCCTCATTTTCAAGTAAGAAGACTTTAGTGCTGCTATCAACACCGTGGGCAAAAACTTCAGTCACAAAAACTGAAATGATCAATAGAATTCCTGCTGAAACTATTTTTTTATGCTTCATATGTTTCTAATTCAGAAACTCCAAAGAAGATTACCAAACTTGCTTAACTGCGGAGCTGCGCACTTGTGAATTGTGTTACTAAAAACGAAATTCAACTCATGCGCTACATTTGTTAGTCAGTAAGCTAGTGATTTCCATACAAATCTTCTCGCAAGAAATCAACTACCTTCACGAATTCAAAGGCTAAACAAAAAAAAGGAAAAAACTGATCATGTCTGACTTACCTGTAACCCCCGATCCGGCGAATAAGACCTGTTCTTGCGCACCCAAGGATAAGTCCAGCAAAGAGATCCCGAACGAGGGCCGACGGGATTTTGTGCGGACAGTTGCCACGGTAGCATTAGGGAGCCTAACCTCCCCGCTCCTCGCCAATAACCTTACCGGTGATCCAACCCATCTCAGGGAGTTGCAAAAGTGGAAAATACCAAAGAGTAGAAAAATTCAACGAATCACATTACTCCATACGGCTGATATCCACGGCCAACTCCTGACACACGATGAATTCTTCCTTGAGAACGGACAAGCGGTTTATAAACAACGCGGAGGCCTCGCCGTTTTGAAAACAATGTTAAATACGCTTCGCTCGGAAAATCCTGACAACACACTGCTGATCGATGGGGGCGACTGCTTTCAGGGAAGTGGTGTGGCTTCGCTAAGCAAAGGAAAGGCCCTTGTCCCCTTGATGAATAACATCGGATATGATCTGGTGCTGCCAGGGAATTGGGAGGTGGTCTACAAAAAGCAGATAATGATTGAGGACCTGAATGGGTACCATGCCACGAAGATCTGCGCCAACATGCACCACAAGCGGAATGATGCGTCCACCGCACTTGTTTTCCCTCCCTATTGGATAAAGAACATGGGCGGCCTGCGCGTTGGTTTTATCGGATATACGGACCCCACCATCCCGAAAAGGCAGCCACCCGCTTACAGTGAAGGTCTGCGCTTTACTAAGCCGGTCGATGATGTTGCGAAGTACATCGCCCTACTCAAGGGAAAAGAACATTGTGCATTGGTATTTCTCGTTACTCACCTCGGGTTGGCCCAGCAGGTGGATTTAGCCAATCAGCCGCTCGTTCAGGGCGCGGATTTCATCCTAGGCGCCGATACACACGAACGTGTTCGCAAACCCATCGAAGGGAAATATTCCCGCGTTACCGAGCCCGGCGCTTTTGCCTCGTTTGTTGCTCGACTTGATCTTATTGTCGAGGATGGCCGCGTAAAGGACACCAACTATGTGTTGTTGGATGTGGATCCGGAAAAGTATAAGGCCGACCCAGAAATGAACGCATTGATTAAAAGAGAAAGCGCACCCTACAGGGCCGAACTGGAAAAGGTAATTGGAAGGTCAAAGACGCCGCTGGTGCGCTACTATGTTCTGGAAACACCCATGGACAACCTGATCACCGACGCGTTGATGTGGAAATTCAAACCCGATATTGCCATTAGCAACGGGTTTCGTTTCTGTCCGCCGCTGATTCCTTCCGGTAAGACAGGGGAAGCCGTGATTACCATGGACTACTTGTGGAGTATGGTCCCCGTCAATTCTGAAATAAAATCTGCCTGGATACCAGGTAAACAGCTTTGGGATTGGCTTGAAAAGGAACTTCACAATGTGTTTGCAAAAAATCCTGCGGAGCGGTTCGGTGGTTGGATGGTGCGAATGAAAGGGATGCACATCAACTTCACGATGAAAAACGAACTCGGCAAGCGCCTCAACTGGGTTCAAATCAACAACGCACCAATTGATCTACAAAAAAAGTATTTAATCGCTGCCTGCGAGCGTGAAGGGGACCCCGAAACTACCCTCTGCAGGATGGACAATGTTATAGCGCCGGCACACCTGAAGACCGACATGCATTCAACGATCATTGAGTACAAGAGGAGAGAAAATCAAAAACTATTTATGAGAGGTGCATCGGGGTCATACATGTTCGACAAAGATTTTCGTAACAATCACCCCAACTTTAGGATACTTCTGCCGACCGACGCAAAACCGAAGCTTGTTCCGGACTACATATTTCCATTCAATGATCAAGATATCATGAATTTTACAAGCACTTCTGTGCACGTAACCCGGATGGTAATGGATATCTTCTATGACGCATTTTTCGAGCCAGGAGAAAAGGTCAATAAGCCGGATTTGCCGG
>JANPES010000445.1:0-4194 GCA_031423035.1 Cyclobacteriaceae bacterium
ATATAAGATTCACCAATGACTTTTGGCAGGAAAGTAGCCGTGGTTGGGTAAAGGGCTACCTCACAGAAAAAGTGGAAGGCCAAATAGCGGCCAAAGCGATCAAAAAACTATATCTTAAGCCCTATGAAAAAAATCACCACTATTCTCGCTTCACTTCTCTGGATTCCATTCCTGTCGTTGGCACAACTACCTGGCACCACCATCACGGCCATCAAGGCCGACCGCGTCATCATCGGTGATGGTAAGGAAATTCTGTCTGCTGTGGTAGTACTTGCCGGCGATCGAATCACCGCGGTAGGAAAGGCTTCTGAAATCCGCATTCCCGTCAACGCCAAGGTCATTGACCTCAAGGGGCACACCCTCATGCCCGGCTTCATGGATGCCCATACGCACCTGGCTTCCATTGATGACGACGGCGGAGACCTGGCTGCCTTGAAAGAAACACCTGCACATGGCGGCATCTATGGCGCCATCAACGCGCGCAAAACTCTGGAAGCTGGCTTCACTACCGTGCGTGAAGCTGGTTCGCTGGGTTATGTCGATGTGGCGCTGCGCGACATCATCAACCGTGGACTTACTCCGGGGCCACGCATTCATGCTTCGGGTCCTTCGCTGGGTACCACCGGCGGCCATGCTGACGTGAACGGTTGGAGTCCGGAGCTCGACCTGCCCGGGACGGGCGCAATTGTAAATGGCGCTGAGGAGTTTCGGAAGCAGGTGCGCCTGAATGTTAAATACGGCGTTGACCAGATCAAGATCTGTGCAACAGGCGGGATACTCTCCGTTGGTGATGCTGTCGGTGCGCCACAGATGACGAATGAAGAATTGACAGCGGCAGTTAGTGAGGCGAAGCGTCTTGACCGCAAGGTGATGGCCCATGCCCATGCCGGAGAGGGGCTGCTGGCAGCAGTCAAAGCTGGCGTCGCCTCCATTGAGCATGGCAGCCTGGTCAGCGACGAGGCCATCGCCGAAATGAAACAGCGCGGTACATTCCTGGTACCCACGCTGATTATTCTGGAAGAGATTGTGCGCGACGGCGAAAAACGTGGCGTGCCTGCTTATGCGCTGGTCAAAGCAAAAGCTATTGCCGTCGACCGACGCGTGCGATTGCGTGCGGCGTATCAGGCCGGCGTTCTCTTTGCGTTGGGCACCGATGCCACAAGCAACATTCATGGTCGCAACGGAGAAGAGTTCAGGTACATGGTGGAAATCCTTGGCGCTACACCGATGGATGCCATCACGATTGGCACCTATAATACGGCTAAGTTGCTGGGAGTGGAAAAAGACCTCGGCACGCTGGCTGCAGGAAAGCTTGCCGACATGGTCGCGGTGCCTGGCAACCCCCTCAATGACATCACGTTGTTGGCACATCCTGATTTTGTGATGAAGGGAGGAGTGGTGGTGAGGGAATGATCTATTAGGTGATGGGGTGATGTGGTGATTTAAGGTATGCAGGCTTTAACAAACATAGAAAATCAGTTAAGCAGCAAGGATTTGTTTGATGCTTTTAAGATCCAATTGGCAAAGGATTTTGAACAAGGTAATTTTCCAGCTGATTTTGTGGTGGCTCTTGAGCCAAACTACATCAGCATACTTAAACAAATTGAGTTTGAACTGCAGCGCAATGAAAAAAGGACCGATTCTGGTTTAATGCCATTGCTTTACCGAATTGATATTAGTGAAGCTCAATTGAAGCGGTATTTGAACGGCCGCCAGAACGAAAATCACCTTGAGGTTATCTCAGAACTGATCATCAAGCGTGTATTGCAAAAGGTCGTTATCAAGCAATACTACAAGAAGAATGAAAATTCGTAAGTGCATGATGGGGATAAGTACCTATGGCGAGCATACACCCGATTAAAGAATAAAACCGCCTAATCATGTTCGATTAAGCGGCTTTTTCAAGCTCCTCCTCTTGGACTTGAACCAAGGACCCTCTGATTAACAGTCAGATTCATTTCTTTTCAGTGCTTTCCATTGTTACTCTTTCATTTGTAATTGGTTGAGCATCAACATTTTATTTTCAGATTTCTTTCATTGTTACTTAGTCAATTCTACATTTGCACTTTAAAATGATACCAAGTATTACAGCAATTCTTTGGAAGTATTTTCAGAAAGCAGACAAATCGTTTCCAATCAAGATCAGGGTTACGTATAGACAGGCATCTAAGTATTTTCCGATAAATTTTGAGAGCGCTCCCCTTTGCCTGACCGCCGCGGAATGGACAGAGGTTAAATCGGAAAGGACTACCAATCGGAGACTGAAGGTAATTCGCAACCAAGTCGTTAAGTGCGAGGCTGAGGCTAGGAAACTCTGCGAAGACCTTACCCTTAATGGAAAACGCCCATTTTCTTTTGGCCAGTTCAAGCAGAAGTACGCAGGGGACCGCCCCACCTCGTTCCTAGGGACCTTTGATGTATATCTGGATTCCCTTCTTTTAGAGGAGCGAATGGGAACACACCGTTCCTATCTGTGTGCCAAGTCTGCTATTGAACGGTACCTCGGTGACGGAAATGACATCCAGACGCATGAACTCACCCCAGAATTCCTCCGAAAGTTTGAACACCACCTGCTTGGAGATTCCGCCTCAACGATGATTTCAAGTCGTTTCGAGTTCGGAACACGCCCAAACCGTACAGTAAGTCGATATCGGACGATACTAACACTAAACCGGAGGACCCTAATAAGGAACAGCCTATAGGTATTGGAGTCTCAACTGAACGTAATACAATTCCTTTGCATATTTCAGATTTTATGGGGGACCTAGAATTCCTACTCAATGACAACGCCCCAGCAGTAAGATTGACTTTATCCAAAATCGTTGATGGCCAGCTGATCTACAATCTCTCTGATACAGCAATCAAAAGACTGTCACAAAATGAAGTTATTGCTTTAAGAGTTAGCACAAGGGGCGCTCTTGAAAATTGGGGAGAGAAGAAGAAGCACAGTCAGACCTTTGACCTACCCAATCTGGCTTTCGATCAATCTAATGAGAGTAGGCTAAAAAACTATTTCATAGTAGTTTTTAGATGTCTCCAGCAGTAGAGGCCGATTGGACCACCTTAACCATTTTGACAATACGCAACAATAAGGTAGGGTGGCCAGTTTGCTACTCGGACATCAAGTAATGTCAACCTTACAAAAAAATCAATCATTCAAAGAGATTGACTTTGCGGTCTCTTTAAACTTCACTCTCCTGTCTTCTAAGTGAGCCTTTAGCCCTTCATTGGTGGGATCGTTTGCAACCTTCAATTCCAATATCCGAATCTCAAGCTGGTCAATAAGCGCCTGGAGTCTTGTTGTTACATTTGGAAGCCAAAGGCAAACAATTTCGAAGTAATCGTTCTTGAGTTCCGCCATAAGAATTCTTCCTACTGCATCAAGACTCTCAATCTGCCCATGGATTTCAGCCAGGAGTTTCTCAGGATCTGCTTTGGCGTCAATGTCCAACTTTTGTTCGGGAAAACCGTGCTCTTCCTTGTTAGCCCGATCAATAGAATCCCAGTAACTATTGATCTCAAGAAGGAATCCCTTTAGTGCGTCCTCCTCAAGTTCAAAATCACCTTCTTTAAATTTTGTTTCATGCTCCCCCTTGATTCGTCTAAGTCTTTCAACGGTATAAACCGTCGGTTCATGGTCTATCTCTTTGTGATGGCGGTAGCATAAAAGCATCAGGTTTTCGTACGAGTTAATTTGCTTCTCGGTTGAATCCGGATTGAATCTTGAGCCTCCAGGCGAAACAGCCTCAATGTGACACCATTGACCGACAAATAAATGGCCTTCGGTAAACAAAGGCTGATCACAATTTGGAAAGGCGCATCTGTTCCCTGACTTAGCAAGAATTGGCCTAACTACTTTGTCCGAATAAATACGACGAAATGTTTTCATCCGCAGGGTTTTTAATTCGTTCAGGTAGAATTCTATCATTTAAGAGCCTCAACAGCTTCAAGAAGGTTGTCAATTCTCTTTTGTTGAATATCAAGCATCGTGTCTCGGTGCCTTATTACCGTATGCAGGCTTGCAATCACTGAGTCCGTCAATTCTATCACGCGACCTGAAAGTTCATTCTGCTTTGCGTTAATATTCAAATATTTAAACCACTGAAGTTTGAATCCCCTCCTCTCCCCTTCCAGCCCTCCCTCCAAGTCACAGTGTCGGGGTCCAAGGCCAGTGTGGAAATTGCGCGCGCAGAA
>JANPES010000446.1:0-3923 GCA_031423035.1 Cyclobacteriaceae bacterium
GAGCGAGAAGACTCGCGGGGTGGCAGGGACTTGTATGTAAGTTTTCTAAAGGACGACAATACCTGGACTGAGCCGCTAAACCTGGGCGATATCATTAACACCGCTAATGAGGAGTCCGCTCCCTATCTGGCGTCGGACGATAAGACGCTATATTTCTCTTCCAATGGATTTAGCGGGTACGGTGGAGCAGACGTCTATATGACCAAGCGGCTTGATGATACCTGGACAAATTGGTCAGAACCACAAAACATGGGGCCAGACATCAACTCAACCCTTGACGACCTTTTCTTCAATGTTCCTTCTGCAAGCGAGTTTGCCTACTACTCCCGCGCTGTTACAGAGGAAAACTCAGACATCTTCCGTGTGAAACTTCCCGTCTACAAAAGCCCGGATCCTGTGGTTATTGTGAAAGGAAAGCTAATTGACGCCAAAACGGGTAAACCGATTAGTGCAAAGATTATTTACGAGCGGCTTCCAGACGGAAGAGAGATTGGTATTGCCTACTCCAATCCGGAAACAGGTGAATATGAAATTCACCTTCCCGGCGGCCAGAACTACGGAGTTCGTGCGGAGGCTCCAGACCACATCTCCACCAATCAGAACCTTGATCTGACAGCCTATACAAAGGACGGTACACTTCAAACCGGTGATATCACTTTAGCCCCGATTGAAGTTGCTGTTATCGCAGCCAACACTTCCATCACACTTAACAACATCTTTTTCGATTTCAAAAAGGCTGTCCTCAAGCCAGAATCTTTCCCTGAACTTGACCGCATCGTAGCATTAATGAACGAGCGGGCAACAATGACAGTTGAAATTGCCGGGCATACCGATGCCACAGGACCAGATAAATACAACCTGGTGCTTTCTGAACAGCGCGCTAAGGCAGTCTCCAGGCACATGGTAAAAAAAGGCATCGTTGCTGATAGGATCGTCACTACCTTCTTTGGAGAGACAAAACCTCTTGAAGCAAATGACACACGGGAAGGTCGCCAGAAAAACAGACGCGTCGAATTTAAGATTGTCAAACTCGAGTAGATGATGAAGAAGTATTTCTTGTTGCTGGCACTTGCTGGCTTGGTCTTTGTTGGCGAGGCCCAGGAAAACAGTGCTTATGTGCAGGCTTCCGGAAAAATTACAAATCATGCTACCCACGAACCCGTTGTGGCAAGAATTTCCTATCGAAGCGAACCCTACGGCAATATCGTTGGGGTTATGAATGGCTTTGAATATGCGTTTCCGCTGTATGGTAATGTAAAATTTACAATTACCGCAGAGGCTTCAGGTTTCTCCCCGTCTAAACATCTGATTGATCCGGCAACAGCAAATGCTGATCGAAAGGTTATTCTGGATATAGAATTGGGTAAGCCCTTAATTGCCGCACCTGAAGAGGCAACCATACATCATGTGGGCAAAGTAATTCGCCTGGAGGCTTTGATCTTCCAGCAGCGTTCCGCAATCATCAGTCCGGAATCTTATCCGGAGTTAAACACCGTCGCGGGCATGCTTGATTCCAACCCAAATATGGTAATCCAGCTTGAGGGACACACGGATACGCGAGGGGATGCCAGGCTAAATCTCAAACTTTCTGAGCAACGCGTGGATGCCGTTCGTGATTATCTCATCAGGAAAGGTGTAAACAAAAGTCGCGTGAAGTTGAAAGCCTTCGGTGGATCGATGCCCCTGAGCCGTGAGAATACTGAGGAAGCGCACAAACTCAACCGCCGCGTTGAAGCACGCATTATTGAGAATTAATTTCTTTAGTTAGAAGCCAATGTCCCTGCTTTTGCCATGAGCACCGTCTTCAGGTGAGTCAAACAATCCCGCTTGATCTGTTCCGCTATTTCGCGCTCCATCAGGGTCCGGAGGAGAATGTCTCCCAGCTCCTCGCACCGTGCTGTTGAATACTTATCAAAGGCTTCTTCCAGCGAGCGTGCGCAACGCAACCAATCGCCCCGATTATATTCCTTCACCGCCTGGTTGTAGATCAGCAATCCCGATAATTTTTCAGTAGGCACCTTTTGATAAAGACTAAAGGAATAGTTGTATATCACTTGCTCTCCTTTCCGTGAGGTAATAAAATTCTTGCGGTAATCTCCTGTACGCCTGGCTATCATTTTTGGATCCGTAACGAAACCCGCGAGACGATCGGTTGTCTCCAACATCACCTCTCCATCTGTTGTCTTTACGAGAATGAAAATATGATAATTGGTTTCTATCACATCAAAGTCATACTTCATTTCCGTCAGCAAATGACTGAAAAGTGCTGTTGCCGTCAGGCAGTCAAACCTGCCTTTGCTGAACAACGCACCAAAGTCTGAATAGGCTTCATACTTCTTCAGGAATGTATTGTGTACCCGATGAAACATTCGTCGAAGCGTCTTTTGATTAGGGGCACTGTCTCCACGAATCGACGAAAGAAATGACTGAACCCGCACATGCGCCTCCTCCTTTTGGTCTGCTGTGGCCTTGGCCGTGCTGAGCAATTCATTCAACGCGGGCTGCGCCCACCCTGCCATAGCACAGGAGAGTAATATCAACAGACCGATTGTTTTTGCGCTTTTCATAACAATTAGATAATAAAACTAACAATTTCTTAACATTCACACAATAGGCTTAACATTGGCTTAACATTAGGCCTTTGCTGCCAATTGGGCTATTTTTAGGCCTCACCCTGCCATCTATGGGAATTGACCCAAAAATCCTGTCAGAAACAGCCCTTAGGGAGCATTTTGAAAAGCTAAAGGCGCGGAGTCTGGCGTTAAGAAATGAGCCACTTGAATCACGAAAAAAAAGGCTAAGGAGCCTGGAATCTTGGATCCATGCTAATCGGGAGCGAATCAAGCGGGCCGTACACACAGACTATCGGAAGCCACTCCTCGAGGTAGACACAACGGAGATCTATCCGGTGCTAACAGAGCTAAGGCACACGTTGAAAAATCTTGATCGCTGGGCTGCTCCCAGGAAGGTCGATGCAACATTGACTTATCTGGGCACGCGCTCAGAAATTCAAATGGAGCCCAAGGGTATATGCCTGATTATCGCTCCCTGGAATTTCCCGTTCAACCTGTGCGTGGGACCCTTGGTTTCCTGCCTCGCTGCCGGAAATAGCGTAATCGTTAAACCATCAGAACTTACTCCCCATACATCCAGGCTTGTCTACGAGATGGTTCAGGAGGCATTCAGTGATGACATTGCGTTTGTCGTGGAGGGTGGAGTCGACGTCTCGCAACAACTACTGGCACTCTCTTTCGATCACATATTTTTTACCGGAAGTACAATGGTGGGAAAGCTTGTGATGCAAGCGGCCGCCAGACACCTTTCTTCTGTCACACTGGAGCTGGGAGGAAAATCACCTACTGTGATTGACGCCTCCGCAAACCTCGGTGACGCGGCTCGACGAGTTGCTTTCGGCAAGTTCTTCAACAATGGTCAAACATGCATTGCTCCAGACTACGTTCTTGTTGAAGAGCGAGTCAAAGAAAAATTTCTTGATCAGCTAAAGAAGCAAGTGCAGCAAATTTTCGGTGACGGCCATCAAATTGACGAAAAATCCTCTAGTTATTCCAGAATGGCCACGTCACGGCAATTCAGTCGGGTTACTGCGCTGATAAACGACGCGCGCACACGCGGTGCGACCATAACGCCACTCGGAACTTCCAATGAAAAAGAGAATTTCCTTGGCCCGGTTATCCTTACCAACATCCCTTCGGATGCAATGGTGTGGGATGAGGAAATATTTGGTCCCGTGTTGCCGGTAGCCACCTTCACTTCACGGGAAGAAGTGGTGGCTGCTATCAATGGGCGGCCAAAACCCCTGGCCTTGTACATCTTCAGTCAGCGAAAGGACTTTCAGAAATACGTTCTTAGCAATACAACCTCAGGAACTGTCTGCATCAATGAATGTGTACTTCAATTCACGC
>JANPES010000447.1:0-8731 GCA_031423035.1 Cyclobacteriaceae bacterium
CCCCTGGCGGTTCTGACTTCCCGATTCAAAACCTACCCTTCGGTATTTTCAAAACCAAGTACCTGTCTCCGGTGGCTGGCGTTGCCATTGGCAATTCCGTTCTTGACCTGGTATACCTCCATGAGCACGGGTTCTTTGATGGGCTGGGATTGCCTTCAGGGATTTTTAATCAGAAATCGCTTAACGAATTTTTCGCGCTAGGCAGAAAGAAAGTACGCGAAGTGCGGGAAAGGGTATCGAATATCCTCAGACATGACAATGAAGAATTGCGGGATCATGTGGCTGCCCGGGAAATAGCGCTTGTGCCAATCACGGAATGCCAGCTCCTGCTTCCTGTTACGATTCCAAACTATACCGACTTCTATAGCAGCGAGGAACATGCGACCAATGTGGGCTCATTATTTCGCGATCCGAAGAATGCATTGCTGCCCAATTGGAAGCATTTGCCTGTAGCGTATCACGGACGCGCTTCTTCCATTGTGGTTTCCGGAACCCCCATTCACCGTCCCCATGGACAGGTAAAGCTTGCAGATTCTGACACACCGGTGTTTTCACCAAGCCGGAAGATGGACTTTGAACTGGAGCTGGCCTTCATTACAGGGTCGAATACAGTTTTGGGTAAGTCCATCCCGTTGCGAGAGGCTGAAGGGCACATCATCGGGTTTACCCTATTTAACGACTGGTCGGCCCGTGATATTCAGCAGTGGGAGTACGTTCCCCTGGGCCCTTTCCTGGGAAAGAATTTTGGTTCTACCATGTCGCCATGGGTGGTGACACTGGATGCCCTTGAGCCCTTTCGTACGGCGGGCCCCAAACAAGTACCCACGGTTCTTCCGTATCTGGCCTTTGAGGGAAGCCGCAATTTTGACATTCAGCTGGAAGTGGTGCTGGAAACTGATAAAGGAGAGACTGCTGTGCTTTCCCGTACCAATGCCAAATACTTGTACTGGAATGTGGCCCAACAGCTATCACACCACACCGTGAATGGATGCAATATTCAGGTTGGTGACCTCTATGCTTCAGGCACAATCAGTGGTCCAGTGCCGGATTCCTACGGCTCGCTGCTGGAGCTTACGCTCAATGGACAAAAACCAGTTCACCTTTCCGGTGGCGCAGAGCGGCGGTTTCTGGAAGACGGCGATTCTATCCTGATGAATGGTCATGCAGCCCGTGACGGTGTCCGCATCGGATTTGGGTCGTGCATTGGGAAGATCCTGCCTGCCAAAGGTTAATCTGACATCCCATGCTGACGATTAACCCCAAAGAGATTACCGTTGCCAAGATGCACAGCTACCTCCTGGGGGCAGTTGTTCCGCGGCCCATTGCGCTGGCCAGTACGATTGACAACTCCGGGAATGTTAACCTCAGCCCATTCAGTTTTTTCAATTGTTTTAGTGCAAACCCGCCCATCCTCGTATTTTCTCCTGCGCGTCGTGGTCGTGATAACACCACCAAGCATACCTATGAAAATGTCAAAGAGGTTCAAGATGTAGTGATCAATATCGTCAGCTATTCCATGGTGGAACAGGTGTCGCTTGCCAGTTGCGAATACCCCCGTGGCGTCAACGAATTTATCAAAGCTGGGCTTACTGAAGTCCGCTCCGAGCTTGTTCGTCCACCCCGAGTTGCGGAGTCGCCGGTGTCATTTGAATGTAAGGTGAATCAGGTACTAGAATTGGGAAATGGAGGAGCAGCGGGTAACCTCGTCATTTGTGAAGTATTGCGGATGCATATCAACGAAGCCGTGCTGGATCCTGATGGCAGGATCAATCCGTATAAGCTTGATGCGGTGGCCCGCATGGGCGCCGACTTCTACCTGCGTGCCCAAGGGGAAAACATCTTTACGGTCCCAAAACCGAACGAGAAATTGGGCATCGGGTTTGATGAGTTGCCTGAACGTATCCGAAGGAGTTCGGTGCTCACCGGAAATGAGTTGGCGAAATTGGCCAACATCGAGCGAGTGCCTGATCCAACCGGAGCAGTGGATACCTCAGCAGAATTTGCTGCCGCACGAAAGCAGGGGGAACAAGCGGTTCATGTGCTTGCTCAACAGATGCTGCGTAAAGGAGAGATGGGAATGGCGTGGCAGATCTTGCTCGCTTATTGATTACCGCTTACTGCTTACTGCTTACCGGTTACCGTCACCGGTACATCACAGCCTTCACGGCACGGACGGTCTTCTCCACGTTGGGTAGAATTTCCTGTATCAGCGTTGGTGCGTAGGGAAGTGGTGCGTCGAAGTTATTGATCCGATAAATAGGGGCGTCCAGATAATCAAACGCATGCTTTTGGATGTGATAGGTAATCTCTGTAGCAATGGATGACAAAGGCCATGCTTCCTCCACGATCACCAGCCGATTTGTTTTTTTAACTGATTCAACAACGGTAGCATAATCGATCGGCCGCACGGTACGCAGGTCAATGACTTCTACAGAGATATTTTCTTTTTCCAGATCTTGTGCTGCGGCAAGCGCCACTTTCATGATCTTTCCAAAAGATACAATCGTCACATCGGTTCCTGCACGTTTAATATCGGCCACACCAATGGGAATTGTGTATTCTTCTTCCGGCACTTCACCTTTATCACCGTACATCATTTCAGACTCCATGAAGATAACCGGATCATCATCGCGGATAGCTGACTTGAGGAGACCCTTGGCATCGTAAGGAGTGGAGGGGACGACCACTTTCAACCCCGGGGTATTGGCGTACCAGTTTTCAAAATTTTGCGAATGTTGCGCGCCGAGTTGGCCGGCATTGCCTGTAGCGCCCCGGAAGACGATTGGTACGTTGTACTGACCACCAGACATGGAATACATCTTGGCGGCTGCGTTGATGATCGTGTCTATGGCTACCAGGGAGAAGTTGAATGTCATGAATTCGATGATGGGGCGAACACCGTTAGTGGCAGCCCCGACGCCGACCCCGGCAAATCCCAGTTCGGAGATAGGGGTATCGATCACGCGATCCGGCCCGAATTCGTCCAGCATACCCTGGCTGACCTTGTAGGCTCCATTGTATTCAGCGACCTCTTCGCCCATGAGGAAGACCCGGGGGTCGCGGCGCATTTCTTCATTCATTGCCTCCCGAAGGGCTTCCCGGAACTGAATTTCTCGCATATCGTCTTCTGGTAAAGGGGTAAAAATAGTACGTGGATCAACAGGATGAAAGTCTGATTTTCAATTCCTGACCATTTCATTCTTTTCGCCTCCTTCCCTCCGGGTCAAAGAAAAACCCTGCCTCCATGAGAAGCAGGGTTTTTCGAAAGAGAAAGGGCTGTTTACTTCAGCGCGTTTCTGAATGCTTCTGTTGTATTGAATTTCGAGAACTCCAGATCCGTTAAGGCCATTTCCTTCATCGATGGATCAATACGTACAGCGTTAGACAAGTTGCTTACTACCTTGTCGGCATTGCCAGAGCGAGCGGCAGCGACGGCAGCACCATAATAAGCAACAGCCATATTGCTGTTGTTCTTGATGGCTTCAGCGAATGAATTATCTGCACTTGCATAGTCTTTCGTAAGCACCTGGGCCAAACCCTTGTTGAAAAGATTGACATCCGTAGTCAGGGCTGAAGACTCAGAACGGACAGCCGCATCGTAATTGGCTGTGTAGATTTCGGAAGATCCTTTCACGCCGTTGACGCCACGAGCGACATCGTTGCTTGCGCCATTGAGGGCCTTGTTGGCATAGCTGCCAGCCTTGTAGGGATTCTTGTTCATCAGGGACACAGATGCCATGTTCGCATTGACTTCAGGAGTCTCACGAATCTTGATGGCCAGTTCCAGTTGAATAGTGGCCTTGCCTGCCAGTTCAGCTGTGCGGGAAGGATTTTCAATAGCCTGCTGAATATAGGTTGCGCCCAGGTTGTTGTGTGCATTCCAGTTGGTTCCTTTCTTGGTAGCTGCCTCGTAGATCGCTGCTTTCTCATCCAGGGAAGGAGTGATGGTTGCGGCATACATGAGCTCTTCGAAGCTAAGCCCATCGGCAGAACCACCTTGCGTGATCTGCTTCGCTAACACGGAGATTTCGGCATCAGTCTTCTTCTTCTTGATTGTCAAGATTTCCGTTTTGGCAGTCCGTAGTCCGGGATAGACATCCTTGAATACCTTTTTGTAAGTCGCCAGTTTCTTCATTTGCTTCTCCTGGTCTTCGAACGATCCGCCACCATTGATGATGTTCATGTAAGCTGATTTTTCGTCAGAGGAAATGCCCTCATAAGCACTCAGCGCAGCCTTAAAACCGCTCCAATCATCAACAACTGGCTTGAGGATAAACTTGATGGAGTCTGCCATTCCTTTGTAGTCATACTTCTTCATCTGGGCGCGGTAATACTTTTCGATAGCCGCAGCACGTTCTTCAGACAATTTGCTGTTTATCCGCTCACGACCTTCCGGTGAGTGTGTACCGGTGATGGATACCGTACGGGTAACATTCTTAGATGCGATAAATGCATCCAATTGCTTTGCCTTGTCGCTGCTCATCTCGGTCTTGCGAAGTACAGACTTGCTTTGTTCGAAGATGAAATCAGGAATAACGATCGGCATAATTTCTTCCTTGTTATTGTATCCGTGATCCGCAAACGCTGCGTAGTAGGAATTCTTCACCAGTTTGGAGGTAGTAATGATCCCCACAGCAACATCCATTCGAGGCGTTGTTGTCTTGGTTTTAGTCCCTTTTTGGGCAACACCTTCGACTTGAACCGTTCCTGTCTTCAGGGCGGGCTCGTAAGCAAAGTTGAACTTCTTGCTCATCTTCGGCTGTTCGGTGGCTGCATTGGCAAAGTCGTCACCGTTGAAGACGATTGCAGGCAGTGCCATTTCCTTGTCACCATACTTGTAAAAGCTGTTCAACGTGTATACAGTCCCTTTCTTCATCATTTTCACCGGGAGGGCCGCAGCCATTTCGTAAGAAACTGAGTCCTTGTGAACTTCGAGCGGATTTGGCGTCACCGTGAGGTTTTGCTGCTTCGCAAGCTTGATCATTTGCGGAAGCGTGCAGCTGGAAAGTCCAAGCGTGCTGATAATTACTAAGGAGAATAGGGCTTTTCTCATGGATGGTTTATTATAGGTTTCAAAATGAGTCGCAAAGCTACGTTTATCGCGGTTTTTATGCAATTATAGTCAAAAAATTAACTGTAAGCCCAACCTGACCGCCAGCAAACGACGTATATTTGCCAGCGGTTTTAATCGTCGGTAAAGCGCGGTTGGTTCAGATAAATGACGATTTTGATAAGATGGAGCAGATGAAAAGGATAAGCCGGTTTTTTGAGAATCATGCTTTTGGCGTCTGCTCGGCATTGGGAGAAAAACTTGGCATAGCCTCTTCCAGCATTAGGTTGTTCTTCATTTATGCTTCTTTTCTCACATTGGGATCTCCAGTCATCGTATACCTGGGGCTTGCATTTATCATGAACATGAGAAAACACCTTCGTCGCAGCAACCGCTCGATCTGGGATTTTTAGTCCAGTATCTCGGCTGACTTCCGTTTTCCCAGAATAAAAAAATCCCAGACAACCGATCCCCGGTATTGTACCTGCAGTTTTCTATAGCCGCTTGAAGCGGAATGTCTCCTTCGGAGTACTTCACTGCGGTAATGACTGAAAAAATGGCTGTGTGCCCGAAGTACTGCCAGTCCATCGCGTACTGTCCCCGATAGAATGAATTTCAACGCAGCAACCCAATCCAGCACAAGCCGGACTGGAAATTTATAAAGCAGTTCTCCGGTGGAGAGATTCTTGTAAAGCAAACTCAAGCCATTTCTGAAATTGTAGTATGTCTTGCGCGGATTTGAAGCGGAAAGGGTTCCACCACCCACGTGGTACACACAGCTTGAGCCAGCGTAATAGATTCGATGACCGGACCGCTGGAGGCGCCAGCAAAGGTCAATCTCCTCCATGTGGGCAAAAAAGTCCTCATCAAACCCTCCCAGTTCATGGAATGCCGAACTGCGGATTATCATGCAGGCTCCTGAAGACCAGAATATCTCACGGTCGTCATTGTATTGCCCCTCGTCTTCTTCAAGACAATAGAACAGTCTGCCTCGGCAAAATGGATATCCCAATGTATCAAGGAAACCTCCGCCGGCACCGGCATACTCGAAGTGAGACTTCTGCCGTTCGGACAGGATTTTAGGTTGAGCCGCCGCTGCTTCTGGGAATCGCTCAAGAATGCTTTCCAGCGGAGGTAGCCAGTTTCTGGTAACCTCAACATCAGAATTCAACAAAACATATCGCGTTGCCTTGATTTTTTTCAATGCAACATTGTAGCCTCCACAGAACCCCAGATTGGAATCCAGCCGGATTTGCTCTACCTGTGGAAAATGTTCGGCCACCCATCCCAGTGAATCATCCGTAGAGGCATTATCAACAACAACAATGCGTGCCTGTGGGGTATACTCAACAACGGAGGGAAGAAATTTCTGGAGCAGTGAGCGACCATTATAGTTAAGAATAACAACCGCTGTATCGCTCATCCCATCATCTGGCTTAGATCTAATCCGGGGATATTGGGCAAGAGGCCATCCGTACTCTTCTTGAGTTCTTCTTTTGCCTTGTCCTCGGCTTCACTCAGTGCCTTGTTTACGGCTGCAACCACCAGGTCCTGGACCAGGACTTGGTCGGTTGCAATCAGAATAGAAGGATCAATTTCTATTGACATGACCTTTTTCTTTCCGTTTACGGTTGCTTTGACCATACCAGCGCCAGCCTCCGCAGTGACAACGATTGAATGCAAATTTTCCTGGGCTTGCCGAAGGCGTGCTTGCACCTCTTTTACCTTACTCATCATATTCATCATGTCCAGCATAGGGGTAACAATAAGTTGTCCCGCAAAGGTAATGGTCTTAGGGAATTTAATTCCGGAAAAGGGCTATCGTTCCTTCTTCCGAAAAAGTGCGATCCGCGCGATCGGTGATGTCAACCTTCCAGATGTAGGTAGATGAAGGCATCGGCTTGCCGTTGCTGGTTCCGTCCCAGGGCTCATTCTTCTCGGAGGAATAGATGGCAGCTCCCCATCTATCAAAGATGGTCATTTTGATTTTGACGATGTATTGACCTGAAACGATAAAGCCGTCGTTTAGTTGGTCATTATTTGGTGTGAAGGCAGTAGGATAGAATAGGTTTGCGTTCCGGATAAACGTCAGTTCATTTGACGCGCTTTCTCCCATGGCCGCATCAACCGGGAGGGCGCGAATAACATATCGAACGTATTGATTAATTGGATCAGGGACATCGTCAGTAAACGTGTTATTGGTCAGCGTAATTGATTGAATCAGCGTACCCTGGAGATTGTATTTCTCCAGCACATAGGTGTTGACACCATTCTTCCATCCCGCGTAGGATGACCAACTCAGACTGATGGCATTGTTGCTGCTAAGCGTGCCCGTAAGTTGGACAGGACATATCTGGCTTCCTGCCGCACTGGGGTTGTCGCATTTATCAACATAATCCAATGTGTAGCAGAATTTGCCGGAAGTCGCATAACCGTTGTCAGTGAACGGTGAACCAGCCACGGTAGCGTAGATGTTAAAAGCCCCTGCGTCTGACGACCGGCGGACCTGATACCCGACGGGTTCAAACTCAGGGTCTTGTGTCCAGGTGAAGGTGGCGCCGCTATTTGTCACGGTTGCCGTTACGTTATCAATAGCGGTTGGAGTCTTCGTCGCAAAAGAGGTTACGCATTTTTCAAGCGAAGTACTTGTCCTGCCGCCGCCATAGTTAGTGGTAACCCGGTAGCAGTAATCTACTTTGCAAACGATATCCGGATCCGGGTAGGGATTGGCCGCTACAGTGACATAGGGTATATTGTTACGTGCTATGGAGTAGTTAACAACGCCGGCGACAGATGTATTAGAAGTGATAACATTTAATGCACCTCCGTTGATGTCGGTTTGTGCGGTTGCCACCAATCTATTGGTGCACACAATGTTCGAAAACCTTGAGTTTGCTGGAGTGCATAAATCATACGCAACGAGCCTGAAACAGTAATAGTTTTCGTCCAACTTGAGATCAGGGACTGCCAGGGTGTTCACTCCATAGAGTGTTTTGAAGAGTTGAAACGTGCTGGCATTATTCAATGCGATCTCCAGCCGGTACTGGATGTTTACTGCCGTTGTGAAGCCAAGCGTGATGTTGGCATCATCGACCGAGGTGAGCGTGTTAATGCTTGGGGTTGGAAGTGTGGCCAACGTGGTAAACGGCTGCGTCTTCGCAGTGCAGTTGTCATCGGAGGACAAATCCCTGCCACGTACCGAGGCGGTGTACACTCCGGCGGGTACATAGGTGTAAGATGGTGTCAGAATGTTATTCGAAAAGGGAAGAATATAATCCGGACTTCCGTCATTCTTAAAATCAATGACGTACTGATCATAGGCATTGTCAACGACCTTGATCGCTGCCCTTGCTCCGGAGCAGGCATAGATTTCGAAGTTCGGCTGAATGTTCTGATCAACGGTTATGACAAGGTCATCTGAGCCTGTTCCTCCATATAGAATTGAGAGTGTAAAGGTTCCCGCGTTCATATATGTATGAACAAATACACCTTGCTGGTTTGGGGTACCATCACCCCAGGTTATCGTGCATGGAAACATACCACAATCACCGGGAGATAAGTTGGTTACGGTCAACGTAAACGATGCGCACCCTTTCTTTTCGTCAACCTGGAACTTTCCAAGGCGACTGTTGTAAGGTTGTGCGATTGCCCCTACGCATGTAATAGCCATACCAACGATCC
>JANPES010000448.1:0-5553 GCA_031423035.1 Cyclobacteriaceae bacterium
TGATGAGGTTAACAAGAATATCAGGACTTCACCTCGGCTACTGCTTCATCTAAAGTGGACTTGTGAGAAATAAGGAATTCTGGTTTCTACCAAACTGGCAAAATCTTGATCCCCCTTTAGGAGTCGGGGGTTGGGGAACTCTTCAAGCCTAAATCCATTGAAGGAGAAATTGAAGTATCGAAACGATTCTGGGCTCTACCAAACTGGCAAAATCTTGATCCCCCTTTAGGGGTCGGGGGTTGGGGAACTCTTCAACCCCTAAACCCCCTAAGGCGACTTTAGCGTGCGCCTGTATGTGTAGATACAACAAGTGGGTAAATTTTATTCTCCCCTTGAGGGGTCGGGAGTTGGGAAACTCTTCGACTCCTAAATCACCTTAAGGGGACTTGGGCGGTGAACTTTTCAACCCCTGATTCCCCCGGAAGAGACTTTAGTGTGAACATATATGCAGGTACAACAAGTGGGTAAATTTTATTCTCCCTTTTAGGGGTCGGGGGTTACTTCTCCCCATTAGGGGTCGGGGGTTGCTACCAAATTGAACATTTCCTCCCCATATTTGTTCTCTAACCTTAACAACGAACCCTAAAGTTATGAAAGCAGTTCTCCTCACCCTATTGTCAGCATGGACCTTGTCAGCAACCTCGTTGTATGACTTGAAAGTGAATACCATCGACGGCAAAATGATAGATTTGAGCCAATACAAGGGTAAAACCCTGTTGGTTGTAAACACAGCCTCCAAATGCGGTTATACCCCGCAATACGCTGATCTTCAGAAACTACAGGATACCTATGGCTCGAAGGTTGTTATTCTGGGCTTCCCGGCTAATAACTTCAAAGGGCAGGAGCCTGGGAGCAATGCGCAGATCGCAGAGTTTTGCAAGGAAAACTATGGTGTGACTTTCCAGATGTTCGAAAAGATTTCGGTGTTAGGCGAAGATCAGCACCCACTTTATGCCTGGTTAAAGGAAAAAACCGGCTCAGAACCGACCTGGAATTTCTGCAAGTATATTGTTAAGCCCGATGGTACAGTGAAGTTCTTCAACCAGAAGGTGAATCCTATGTCCAAGGAAATTCTCGATGAAATCTAGTATCTACTTAATTACCGGAGGTATTCTCGTTATGGGTTTAGGCGCATTTCTTACTGACAAATTTTCTTCACCCACGGGCTCCGTGGCCAATTCCATATATGAATTCAAAATCAATGGACTGGATGGAAAAGAAATTGACTTTGCCCAGTACAAAGGCAAGAAACTTCTCATTGTGAATACGGCCTCCAAATGCGGAAAGACTCCGCAATATGGCGGCCTTGAGAAATTGCACGAACAGTACGGCAACAAGGTTACGCTTCTGGGTTTTCCAGCCAATAACTTTCTGTGGCAGGAGCCAGGCTCCAATGCGGAGATCGCCGAGTTCTGTCAGAAAAACTACGGTGTGAAGTTCCAGATGTTTGAGAAAGTTTCAGTTAAGGGAGGCGATCAGCATCCTTTGTACCAATGGCTGCAGACTAAGACGGGAGAAAAGCCGGATTGGAATTTTGCCAAGTACCTCGTCAGCGAAGATGGGGCCACCGTGACTTTCTTTAAATCCTCTGTGCAGCCCCTCGACAAGCAACTCGTCAACCGGATTGTAGAGTAGGTATGCTTAGCAGAATCTGGAGCGTAAAGCCCTTTTCCATCGATATCGGTCTGTTCGTGCTTCGCCTTACGCTGGCCACGCTTATGATCCCGCACGGTTACGCCAAGTTCATTGGCTTTGCTGAGAAGGCCGATAGTTTTCCGGATCCGCTCGGTGTAGGTAGCCCCGTTTCGTTAGGAATGGTTGTGTTCGCCGAATTCTTCTGTTCCATTCTCCTCTTTCTTGGGCTCTTCACACGCTTTGCGCTTGTGCCTCTGATTGTCGCGATGTCGATTGCGGCTTTTATCATTCATGCCGGTGATCCATTGGACGACAAGGAGCATGCATTACTCTTCCTTGTACCGTATGTCGGTTTGTTTCTTACAGGTCCCGGAGCCTTATCCCTTGACCGGTTCCTGAAGAAGTGACTATTTCGAGGATTTCTTGAACAAAAGATCCGCATGATCCGTCCTTTACGCTGATTTTGACGTAAGACCTCTGATTGCCCATCAGAAAATGAACACAGAAAAGTCAACTATTCAGTTTGCTGCCATATGCGGGTGCTTTAGCGTAGTAACCACCCTGGGTATTCACTTGGGCTTCCCGGAGTTTTCAAGCAGTTTCAATGAGCGGTTACTACTTTTTGAGAATAGCATCTACCTGCTAAATAGATGGTGGGTAATTGTTCATTGCTTGTTGGTCATCGTATCCATGTGGGGGTTTTATCTGGTTCAGCGTCGGAAAGCACATGGCTTATCGGGTTTGGGTTTCTTGTTCTTCGCTGTTTTTGGGATCACAGAGATAGCTCGCCAATTGTTTGTTCTTTTTTATTTGAACGGCCTGCGGACGAAATATCTGAATACCGAAAGTTTAGAGCTCCGCGAAATGTTGAAATTAGACATTGAAAACTTCGACCTTATTGGCAACTCCTTATTCGGACTCTTTATTCTTGCTTTTGCATTGGGAAACCTGTTTTATGGTTTAAGTCTCTTAAGTGAAATGGGATGGACGAAGATTCTGGGTGTACTCATGGTGATCTGGTCACTGGGTAACTTTACAACACTGGCAATAGAGTTTCTTCCGAATAGAACCCTTGGCTGGGTGATAGAACTCTATAGTTACACCTTTCAACCACTCCTTCGAGGCTTGATTTCGGTATGGTTATGGGAAATGGCAGGGGCTGAAGGGAAGGGTGTCCTTGATGGGATTGCAAAGAAATGACAACTTTGCTCGACCTTATGCACATCAAACTCTGGCTTAGCGCATTCCGTTTGCGAACCCTTCCGCTGGCCCTGTCATCCATTGGGATGGGTGCATTTTTGGCGGCTGCGCAGGGAAAATTCGATGCCGTAATTTTTGGGCTGTGTTGCCTAACGACGATACTTCTTCAGATTCTATCCAACTTGGCTAACGATTACGGGGACACAATCCACGGAGCGGATCATGCTGGCCGCAGGGGTCCGAGTCGGGCGGTTCAGTCGGGAGCCATTACCGCCGAAAGCATGAAAAGAGCTATTATCATCTTTGTCGTGCTAAGTCTTGGCGGCGGCATCGCCTTGCTATTAAAATCTTTCGGGCTTGATGCGCGCCTCTTGATCACTTTCTTTGGGTTAGGTCTGCTCTCGATCGCGGCAGCCATTCTGTACACGGCGGGCAGCAAACCATACGGCTATGCTGGTCTGGGAGATCTTTCTGTTCTTATATTTTTTGGTCTTGTAGGCGTAATGGGATCACTCTTTCTATTTACGAAGACCATCGAGTGGAGAAGTCTGCTCCCCGCGTTGGCATGCGGCTTTTTCGCTGTGGGTGTGCTAAACATCAACAACATCCGTGATATTGAATCCGACCGCCAGGCAGGGAAGTTTTCCATCCCGGTACGCATCGGGAAGAAAAAGGCAGGCTATTATCACTGGGTTCTCTCGGTAGGCGGATTGCTTGCAGCATCAGGCTATGCCCTTTCGGATTATGAATCTCCGTACCAATTTCTCTTTTTGCTCTCCTTGCCCTTATTTTTCTCCATCAGCAAGAGCATCAATGAAAAGCCCTCGGAGCAATTGGATCCCTACCTGAAGCGAATGGCACTCACCACGCTGCTTTTTGTTCTGTTATTCGGAGTCGGTCAGTTACTGTGACTACTGATTTAGAAGCTGAATCAGTTTGTTTAGCGCTTCAAGATTATTATCGGAGTGCATTGTTTCAATTACCCCCTTTTTTTCCCGCGTGGTCAGGCGCCAGCTTAGCGAAGCCCGCGTACTGTGTTGCCGGATGCTGTCCATGTTCTGAAGAATAGGAATGTAGCTGGTGGGTGTGTATTGAATGTCTACCCGGTCGATAGGGCCATGAAACCACGACTTTGCATATCCAATGAGGTTATCATTTGTGATATCCTGAAAGTTTTCAAAATTGTTGTAGACGCTTGCGATTGGCTGAGTTAAGTCATCAATGATCGTGTTGCCCTTCTCTTCTGAAATCGGCGTTATCTTCGGTGAATCGCGAATAGAGAGAATGATAATTCCGGAAGTATTCTTGGCAATCCAATCCTTGAAGCTATAGATGAACCGGACGGCATCCATAATTCCAAAGTTGTCGGATATACCCGCATCCATAATCTGGATGGGCGGCTGAGTAGGAAGTGACGTGTTGGGTGTGATGTAGGGGAATGTTGCGTTCATACGCAAGGCGGATAGAAACCGGAGACTGGGCCCACCATGTTTTTCAAACATCAGTTGAAAATCAACACCGCTGAGCTTTCGGTTTGCATAGGTCGGAAAGTTGAGGACCTCCGAATTCATATACGCTACCGGCTGGGCTGAGATGTACAATTTTCGACCATCATTGACAATCGTAGGAGAGAGAATGACCATGGGCACCAGCCCGCTCGCTTCAGGTTCGTAATAATCTGAAATGGTCTTGTCCATCATTCCTTCAGTATCAATATTCAGTTGATCTTCAAAGGTGTAGCCGCGGTCGCGCATGTAAGAATGACCCTCATACTCAAAGCGTGTGAATCCTACAAAAAGGTCGTTGGCGAGCAAACTGAAAATCAAGGGATTTAGGTTGTCAGTAGCAATCTTTTCCCGGTGTTCGCCTGAATGCGGATTTACGGGCTCACCCATTTTTTGGCGCAATACGGCTTCACGGAAATAACTGGCACCAATAAGTCCACCGGAAGCGCCGGTGATCAGGATGCTTTGATCGATCAGTTTTCCCCCGCTCAGACTGTCCGCCGTCTGAAGCGCAGTCAGTGTCCACAAAGCAGCGCGCTTGCCACCACCGCTCGCACAAATAAAAACCATTTTTGGTTTTTTTGCAGGTTCGAATTTCTTCCTCCAATTCTGCAGTATGCCCAACGTATGCTCCTGCGACAACCGGATATTGGTGCTATCGTTGTGTTTACTCAAGGTTTCCATGGTGTAGGCCACCGGAGGAATCTTGTAGTCAAGCCCGAAGGCCGGATACCTCTTCGTCAACAAGCCTTCTCCAACAAAATGATTCATCGAGAGAAACAGAATGAGCGCGGTAGTTGCTGACCAGCCGCCAAACCAGTATGAAAATGCGCCTGAAACCATTACGCAAATCGTCAGGAAGATCATGGCACTTGCGGCAGCAGGAAATTGGAAGGATGGGTAATCCTTAAAAATTCCCAGTACGAGGACCATGCCGAAGATCAGAAGTTCAATGATCACCAAATTGAATTGGTTCTGGTCGAACACTTTCATCATGGCATCTTTGTCGTAGAAATCTTTTTCGTCGGCTACCTTCTTGAACCTGAAACTGTGCGTGAAGTAATTGTCAACACGCACTTGTTTCTTTCGCGACAAGTCTGACTTCTTCATGGAACTGGCCCGCGTAATCTTGATCGTGCGTTTGCTGTACTCATCCAGGCGGCAGACCATGTACTTGAATATGTCCTTATGGGTAAAAATGAAGTACACCTGG
>JANPES010000449.1:0-8750 GCA_031423035.1 Cyclobacteriaceae bacterium
AGGTCCATAATGGTACTGTAGCCGCTACGGGCTATGATTACTTCTGAACTCCCCATAGCCTCCGCCATATCCGGCGTACGCAAATGGCTTAGAATTTCCACTGATCCCTCTTTCATCCGCGACATTTCTACGGGGTTGCCAGTCACCAGCAGGGCCCTTCCGGGGAAACGCTGAAGCTGATCTCGGACCAAAGACTCAAACATGGAACGCTGCGGCTCCGGTCCTGATACGATTGCCATGACGTCATACTTCTTGACATGGCCTTGCGCTTCATCAAATCGCGAAAGCCATCCTATGTAAGTAAACGGGATCCGTGCAGACATGAATTGTTCTGTCAACCCGCTGTCTGGCTGGTCGGGCACCCAGATCTCTTGAAAACGCCGGATGCACGTCTGGAGCACACTATTGGTTGTCGAAGCAAGCATTGCCCATCCTTCGGGCAGGCTTACCTCAACCTGATGGGTAATGAAAATAGATTTAGCCTTTCTTGAAAAGCATCCGTACCGGTTATCAGAGATTACTACATCAATGTGGTGTTCTGCTACCAACGCTTCGACCGCTTTACCCTCATTCCGGATCGTTCGAATGAACTTGGGAAGCTGCTTCATCAGAGTAAGCATCATCGAACCCTGTTGTGGATATGTCGGATTGTATCCAGGAAGTTCAAAGTATGGGATTCCCGAAAATTCATTTCGCAGCAGAATGCCTGCTGAACCGGAGGAAGCAATTCGTATGTCTGCACCTTGCCGTTGAAGTTCCTTAATGACTGGAATGCACCGGGTAGCGTGGCCAAGGCCCCAATCCATTGCACAAACCAGGACCTTTTTCAAGACAAAGCAATAAAACCGTAGCCCAGGGAACCAAAGTGATCAAGAAACCGAGGGAGGACGTAGGTCATATTCCTTTCTGCTTTGAGGCTATCATGAAATACAACGATTGATCCGGGGCGCGTTGCTTCTAATGTCCCGCGCAAGCAACGTTCCGGTGAAAGGTTTCTTGCATAATCGTTGGTGAGAACATCCCACATCACAATGCGATAATCCGTCAGGCCGGCAATCTGACTTCGGGTGATTCTTCCATATGGAGGACGAAACAGGTTGGAAGGTCCTGTCATACCTCCGTTGAGCATCTCATCACGACACAACTGAACATTCGACACGTAGTTGTCTCTTGTACTCTTCCATCCGCTCAGGTGGTGAAAGGTGTGGTTGCCCACCGCATGTCCTTCGTCGATTACCCGCCGGAATACGGAACCGTTCTTGCTAATGTTGTTCCCAATACAGAAGAAAGTCGCTTTGGCTTTCGCCCGATTGAGCTGATCAAGTACAAATTCCGTGGGGCCGGGCAACGGCCCATCATCGAAAGTGAGATAGATCACTTTTTGCACGGAAGGAATTCTCCAGGTAAGTCCGGGATACAGCCACGGAAGAAAAAAGGGAGAACGAAAAAGATATCCGGCAGTCACAGGGAGTCTGTTAATCGAATCACAAAAATAGGAAAGTAAGCGCTGAATATTAATTCACGCGGCAGCTCAGCATGGTGATATCATCGCGATAGCCGTTTTTCCCTTTGAAACCATCCAGGCTGACAATAATATCCTGGTGAATGGTCTTCAATTCTTTGTAATGGTTCTTCTCGAAGTATTCAATCAGGGCTTGTTGGCCATATTCTTCACCTTTTTCATTTGCGGTCTCCGTGAGACCATCGGTATAACAGAAGAGCAGAAAATCATCCAGGTCCGTAATAAATCCCTCGCTCAAAAAAGGGAGCGGGTGTATGGCGCCGAGAACGGTGCTGCCATCCTCCAACAAACGTATCCCGTGCTTCTTGTCCCACAGGAGCGGCGGGTTATGGCCGGAATTTACATACACGAGGGTCTTCAGGTTAATGTCGTAAATGGCGCCGAAGAACGTTATGAACTTTTCGCCTTTGGCATTTTCCAATACCTGGTAATTGAGGGCCTCGACAATTTCAGTCAGATTGGGCATATGGCGCAGCAAGGTTCTGAGCGACGCCTGAAAGTTGGACATCATCAACGCAGCCGGAATTCCTTTACCGCTCACGTCCGCGACGCATAGCAGAAACTGGTTCTTGTTGATGGGAATGAAATCATAATAGTCGCCGCCGACGAGATCGTGAGGCAGATAGCTCGCTTCAAGCTTCAGTCGTTCGGTATTCGGCAACTTATCCGGGAACAGGAATTGCTGAACGTCACTTGCAATCTCAAGCTCCTTCCGGAAAGCTTCCTGCTCCAATTGATTTCGCGCTAATTTCTTATTCTCGATAGCGACAATGATAATGTTGCTCAGCGCCTGAATAAACTTCACGCCATCCTGTAAGTCAGTTCCCTGGCTGTTCGCATCCAATCCGCCAACAAAGACAACCGCAAGGGTATCGTTCTCGTGCGCGACAGGGATCGCCAAATCGAATTCATGGAATTCACAATCCTCTTCAAAGTCCGTCATCTTGTGTACCTGGCGGATCAAATGAAATCGGTTGTCGAGCTGGATCTTCTTAAAATTCTGCTTGGTACCAAAATTTACCTGACAATTCCACTGCTCATCAAACACATAAAGCGCCAGCTTCTTGATGTTTAGATTAGACCGAAGCGTAAAATGGAATATCTTGTATAGAGAATCCTCCGGAACATTGCTGTTGATGGCCTGCGTGATTTCAAGCAGGGCGTTGAGCTCCAGCTCCTTGCGATCCAACCGTTTCTTTATCTCCTGCTCCGTCATAGGCCTTGAACGGTAAATTTAACCGAAAATTACGCGTAGGCGTGACTCCGTCATTTATAATTTCTGCTCTTCCATGCGTACGCAGAGAAAATTGAAAACAGCCCTACTCCGGCTACGTAGATGGGGTAGATCAGCTGCAGGGTGACAAAAGCAAGCACGTCAAATCTCCGGTGCAAAAATCGGCCAATCCAAAAAATGAAAACTCCTTCCATGAAGACTTTTGCGATGACAAAACCAATAGTTGCCGCCGGAGCGAGGATATTCTTAAAAAGGAGCGCCAGGAATGAAAGCTGTGCGATAAGAATGAACACAGCGATAAACTGCGTCACCAGGTCTGTGTTATGTTTCCATTTCCCTGCCCAGCGAAGACGCTGATGAAGGAAATCATGAACCGTCTTTTGCATTTGTGTGCTGACCACCGCTTCGTAATAATTCAGGAAGCGAATTCCCTTTGGGTAGCGGTTGAATATTTTGCGCATCAGGAATTCGTCATCACCCGATGCGATGACCAGGTTATCATAATACCCCCCCACTTCGGTAAATACTTCTTTTCGAAATGCCAGGTTAGCCCCATTGCACATGATCGGATGGCCCAGTCCGACAGAAGATGCAGTTGATCCCACCAGACTCAGGAATTCCACATCCTGGAGACGTGAGAAAAATGTACGATCCCCGACAAGCTTTACAGCTCCCACGAGCATTTTCGTTTCGTACGATTCAAAGTACGATGAGACACACCTTAACCAGTTCTTCGAGAGGGTGCAGTCGGCATCGGTCGTAGCGATGATGCCGAAGCGGGCGTGTTCAATACCCAGTTGCAGTGCCGCCTTCTTTCCTTCTCGACCAATCGGTAGTTCAAGGAGCCGACTATTGGGAATTCCTTCGATCAATTGTCTGGCCATTTCAGCCGTCCTGTCGGTGGAATGATCATTGACAATAATCACCTCAAATCTTTCTGAGGGAAATGCCATCCCAGAAAGATCACCTATCACTGCTTTTATGTTATCCAACTCGTTTCTAACCGCAACGACAATGGACACGGAAGGAGGAGAAGGGCTCGGGACTGGCATGATCTGCCTGCGAACTCGCACCCAGCCAATGAGGAAGACCAACAACAGCAGGAGGTAAAAACTTATTATCAGGGTAAAAGCAGCGGTCATTGAACAGATTGTCTGTATTTTTAAGGCGTGGGTAAAGTTGGAAAAAAAGTTGCAGACCACGGTACACGCTCTGTACCACGGCCTGCAGCGCCAAAAGAAAAGATCATTCTCGGACTTGACCCTGGAACCAGTGTGATGGGCTATGGGGTTATCCTTATTCAGAGTCGGTCGCTGAAACTCCTTCAGTTCGGTGTAATCCATCTCTCAAAGCTGGAGTCACACGAATTGCGACTCAAGAAAATATTTGACCGGGTCATGAGCATCATCGACGAGTTTTCCCCGGATGAAGTTGCCCTCGAAGCGCCGTTCTATGGAAAGAATGTTCAGTCGATGCTAAAACTCGGCCGGGCCCAGGGCGTGGCCATGTCCGCAGCGCTTCATCGCGGAATACCTATAGTAGAATATGCACCCAAGAAAGTGAAACAATCCGTGACCGGGAATGGGAATGCATCCAAAGAGCAAGTGGCCCGAATGCTGATGCAGATTTTCGCCTTTAAGGAATTGCCTAAGCTTCTTGACGCCAGTGATGCACTTGCGGTAGCGGTGTGTCATCACTATCAAAAAGATGGGGGGAAGACGAAGACAAAGTCATGGGATAGTTTTTTGAAAGAGAACCCGAAGCGGGTCAAGGAGTTCTAGAAAGGTCTTAGGTGTTAGGTGTTGGTTGTTAGACGTTGGGTGTTGGGCATTGGGTGTTAGGCGCTGGGTGATTGGCTACATCACTATTCACTTCTTCGTCATCTCCAAGATTGCAAAACCAAAAGTGCACCCGCAGTTGTTCCCAATAGTTTCTGTCGTGAGCGTCACATTTTCATGAAGGTCACCCACATCATCGACAAAAGAAAACCGATCCAATGTGTAGTGTGGTTCAAGGAGTGACAACAAATACCCCAGCGCAAACACGCGATGGGCGTTGAACTCGATCCGCTGCGGACCAATGGGTGTCGATAAGTAGAACTTCCCTCCCGACTTCAGCACGTTGAACATGTTTTCCAGTCCTTTCTTATGTCCTTCAACATCGATCGGGTCATTATAGCGACCCAGGCCAAAGTGTTCAATAACATTCAGCGAGGAGAGCGAGTCTGCATAGTTATAGAGCGACTCGGGGATCCTCATAAAGTCAGCGGTGACAAAGCGGATGTTGCGAACCGATGCTTGCTGAGGGCGGATGTCGAAAACTTCAATTTCGCGAAAGGCAGCTACGTGCGCGACAAACCCATCCACCCGCGAGCCAACATCGACATGTTTGACAGGCTTGTTTTCAAAAACGCGCTGCGCGACAAGGAGGTCTTCATGGAAATAGTGACTCTTTAAATCGCCGTTGGTCTCGAAGCGCTCACGTAGTACCGGGTAAAGTCCGCTGATGGCGAATTCGGTATTACCTTTTAGCTGCGCTCTGATGATGCGCAAGTCGCGACGGAAGTATGGCCAGCCTTTTATGCTGCGTCCAACAAGCTTCGGGTAAATACCCAGGCTTGAGAGAATCCTATAAAAATTCTTAAACATCTGACAGTTGCCGGTAAAGTGTGATCAACCGAGCCGACTCGGCTTCCCAGTTGTATTTCTCAAAGATCAGTTTTCTGCCGCGGCTTCCCATAGCCTCTGCAGCAACAGGATTTGATGAGAGTCTTACGATGGCATCGGCAATCTGGTCAGGGTTCAAGGGGTCGACCAGAATACCCGCATCGCCTTCACGGACAAACGTGGCTGACTCCCCTTCCGCCGAGGCGATCACCGGGATTCCGGCAGCCATATATTCGAAAAGCTTCACGGGATAGTTCGTCTTGTACCGCTCAATGGGATGCGGGACGATTATGCCGATGGATGCTTTATACAATGTGCTAACCATTTCACGGTAGGGAAGCCACGCGCGGTAGTCAACCTTATATTGCGGAAGCAATTCTTGTTCGAGCGATGACGGTGCAAATTTTCCCCCGAGAATGAACTTGAGGTCTATTTCCTTTGAAGCTATCCGGTGGCCTTCGAGCATCTCCGTAATACCACGGGGCCTGCTAAGTAACCCAACGTACACCAGGCTTCGCTCACGTTGGGCATAAGGCACCTCCTCTTTGAAAGAGTCCTTCCGCGGAAAGTTGCGGATAAGCGTCACTTTGGATGGCGGAAAATATTTGGCAATCACAGGTTCTGCAACAATAATGGCGGTGAAGCACCAGCCAGCCAGTTTCTCCAATAAACGGTAGAGCCACGTGTATGGCAATTTCACCAGCGCAGGAATCCAATGCTGGTAAGAAATCTGTAACGGCGTGTCTTCGTGGGCGTCGTAGATCACCGTTCTCCCGGAACAACGCAACATGAGTCCAATGAAGAGCAACTCGGAATCGTGAAGATGAAATATTGAACGGCGGCGCTGCTTGAGTGCCTTGCGGAAGATTCTCCAGGGGCAGCGAATCAATTGCTCCCACCCTTTTCGCGGAAGCGGAACAGATAGTATGTGGATCCCCTCCATATCAAGGTCTTCCGAATGCGGGATGATGAGTGAGACATCAAAGCCAGCGCTCTTCAGCGACAGGGCCTCCTTGTGAAAGATGCGCGTATCGAATGGCTTGTGACCCGCGTTGGCAAGCATCACGACATGACCTTGGCTCTTCATAGTCTGATCCAGGTTTGGGGTATCAAGTCTTTAGTGTTGTAGACCCTGCTGGCATAAACCGGCTCTTTCTTGTCGAGGAAGTTCGACTTGAACCACTGCTTGGGTGCAATGACGACTTTGTCCGGGTTGCTGTTCAGCCACGCCCCCCACCAACTGAAGGTGCTATTTGCGATGATGTTGTGTTTACATGAAGCCATCAGCAACATGTCTTTATATGCTTCTGAGCCTGTGTTATGTTCGATGAATTCATCGCCGCTTCCTCCGAAGTTGGACTTACTCCACGCAATATCATCGGAGAAAAAGTAGAAGGCAGGGTTCCCAACGCGCTGTTTCACTGCAGCGATGGCTTCTGCGTAATAGGTTTCAGGAAGCATACCAAAGAACGTTGAGTAGGCTGACGATGAGTAATCCCCCCGGCGAACATGGACTGCAACGCTAGGCTTTGACTGCATAATCTTTTGAAGCTCCACGTTGCGATTGTCCAGCGGCGTCTTGGGCGCAAACTGTTTGCGAATCAAACTACCAATCCCGTCAAAGTATTGTTCACTTTGCCAGTACCCTGACAGATAAATATCATCGGGGAGTGCGAAAAAGTCAGGGTAGAAATGGTAGTGCGGCTGAGCAAATACTGTTTTGCAGCGAAAGTAGTTGTCACGTTTATTCAAATAGCGAATAAACAGGTTGCTGCCCGTAAAGTGGCGGACTTCTGCCCTTGTTGCTTCGTTGGCATCGATGTTGAATCGATCCAGCTCAAATTTGCGGTATGGGTGCTTCGTGTACGTGTATAAATCCAGCTTCAGTTCAACGCCGTGATGGGCAGCCAAGGCCCGGCCGGCTGCGTATTGAAACAATTGATTGCCGAGTCCACCCCGAAGCCGAGCGATGATCATCCGATATTCCTTATACTTGTGATCAAAAATAGGGGGATGGGCCTGAAACAAAAAATCAAGCAACTACCGGGGATGTACAACCTCCTGCTCGCCGGGCTCAACCGCACCAACTATTTTAACTGGAGTTTCCACCGTCGCTTCAAAAGCTATCGACTCACCCCGAACTGGCAAAAGCGCATTGACACTGTATTGGCAAGCCCCGACAACGAACGCTTGCCTCGAGTTGCTGAAGCTGGCAAGGTCTTCCCTGAATACCAGCTTCTGGCGAATGGAATAAAGATCACCCTGGGCAGCTACTACGACTACGGCAACACACACCTGTTGATCGCCAACCGGGGCGTACATGAGCCTCAGGAAGAGTATGCTTTCGGTGAGGTGGTGAGAGCGATGCCACCAGGTGCCTCCATGATGGAACTCGGGAGTTATTGGGCGTTCTATTCGATGTGGTTTGCCAGCACTGTGACGGCAGGCCGCTGCATCATGATCGAGCCCGACCCGCACAAAATGAATTTTGGCGAGTTGAACTTCAAGCTCAACAAACTCACCGGGTCATTCGACCTCGGGTTCATCACGGATAAACCGGAAGTGAACTTATCCATCCCCTATTACTCAGTTGATTACCTGATGGAGAAGCACCATGTAGGTCACCTTCATGTTTTACACAGCGACATCCAGGGCTACGAACTCGCCATGTTGAAAGGATGCCGGGATGCACTCAAAAGGCAAGCCATTGATTACTTTTTCATATCAACGCACTCAAACAAACTACACACCGATTGCATTGATGAACTCACAACAGCGGGATACCTGATTGTGTGCGAGGCAAACCTGGATGAAAGTTATTCTGTCGATGGGCTTATCGTGGCCAAACGAAAGAGTGCCGTCGGGCCGGAGCGGATTGAGATTTCAAAGAGAATTCAGTAGAAAGGAAGATTCGACTAACTCTCTTTCTCTATCACCCAGGCTTCGCGTTTACCCTTTCTTGTCGCAAAGTATCCTGACTTCATATCCCTTAGTTCTTGGAGGGTCTGGTCCATCTGAATGATCTCATTAAACCCCAGGATTTTTACAACAGCTTCAAAATCATCAAACTGGTCATCACTGAAAAAAAGCCAAATTCCATCTTCAAGTTCGCGCGTCACATAGGTTATTGTTTTCTTATCATTGACAACAAATGTTGTCGTAAACACGGCGGTGTCCAAAGGTTCTGATAGGCTTGAGGCTTTTTGATTCTTTTTCATTGATTCAAGCAAGATGCTTCACAACAATCGGATTTGAAAATTCTACCTTCTCACTGCCAGATAATTTGCTGAAAGAAAAACCTCCAGCTTTTCATTATAGACCCCTATCT
>JANPES010000450.1:0-8035 GCA_031423035.1 Cyclobacteriaceae bacterium
CTCTACTTTACGTTTAAGTCGAACGCTTGGGGTCGGTTTGCCTCCAAAGCGACCATGGCAAGCCGTGTAAATGAAGAGGAACTGCGGGACTTGACGGAAGGGGCGGAAGGAATAACCGTTTCGGCACTACGGCCCATCGGAAAAGCTGAATTGAATGGAAAGGTGTATGAAGTCAAATCCTTTGGCGGGTACTTGGAAACAGGCACTCGGATCAAAGTGATGCGAATACAAGCAAATCAGGTTATCGTCGAACAAATAAATTAACACTATGGATATCTTCTTATTGATTATGGTTTTTGGAGGTATAATCCTCTTTTTTATTCTCATGTACTATGTCCCGGTTGGCCTTTGGTTTACGGCCATTATTTCGGGAGTAAAAGTTTCGATATTCGACTTGATCCTGATGCGGATCCGGAAAGTGCCGCCGAGCATTATTATCAATTCATCGATTACGGCAACGAAGGCTGGCCTTAAAATTACCACCAGTGAGTTGGAGACCCACTACATGGCAGGCGGTAACGTCCCGAATGTTATCCGGGCATTGATTTCCGCCGAAAAGGCCAACATCAGCCTGAGCTTCAAGCAGGCGACAGCCATTAACCTGGCCGGGCGTGATGTGTTTGAAGCGGTTCAGATTTCAGTTAACCCCAAAGTGATCACCACACCCAAAGTGGCCGCTGTTGCCGCAGACGGTATTCAGTTGATTGCTATAGCGCGGGTAACGGTCCGTGCCAGCATTGCCCAACTGGTGGGTGGTGCAGGAGAAGACACTATTCTGGCGCGAGTGGGTGAAGGCATCGTCACGTCGATTGGTTCGGCGAAGTCACACAAAGAAGTGCTTTCGAACCCTGACAAGATCTCAAAACTCGTACTTTCGCGCGGATTGGATGCGGGTACGGCGTTTGAGATTCTCTCCATTGATATTGCTGACGTGGATGTTGGCGCAAATATTGGTGCCAAACTGCAGACTGATCAGGCTGCCGCTGACTTGAAAGTGGCCGAGGCCCGTGCAGAAGAGCGTCGCGCTATGGCTGTCGCCCTTGAACAAGAGATGATTGCCAAAGCACAGGAAGCCCGTGCCAACGTGATTCAGGCGGAAGCAGAAATCCCGAAAGCCATTGCAGCGGCTTTCATCAACGGAAACCTGGGCGTGATGGACTATTATAAGATGCAAAATGTTCAGGCAGACACGGAGATGCGCCAATCGATTTCAGGATCAGGCAAAGCCGGCGGCTCGCCGAATACGCCAAGCAAAACCTAAAAAAAATGGACTCGCAAGAGTCCATTTTTGTTAATGCCTAATCCGGTTCCTGCTGATTTTGATCTTCGCATTTTTGGATCTGCAGTATCTGTATTTTTCTATATTAATGTTGTTCCCACCCGAATGACTGGTGGACAAAGAAGGTCTGTGTATCTTTTTGATAGACGAGGTTGTCATAGGTAACCGGAATGACACTCAGACCATCACGGGTGAGCACCCCATAGCGGCCATTCTGCCTGACGACTACATGATGGTGGTCGGCGAGTTCCAAATATTCAAAGCGAGTCTCAATGAGGATTTTGCCTGTTGACTCGGCAAGGCCCATGAGTCCATTGTTAATAAGCAAGTAGCTTCCATCTGGTAGCTTTCGGATGGAGTCATATCGGAGCGCGAGGATTTCTTCCCCGTTCCGACCGATGAGTCCTTCCATTTGGTTGCGCATCACCTTGGCGACTCCCTGATGGAGCGGGGTTATCTTATCGAAGATTGGCTGTACAACAATTTCATCAGACGTATCGATAAAGCCCCACTTGCCGAGGAGTTTAACCGGTGCCCGGCCGTCGTGGAAATCGCCGGCATCTTCATAACGATTGGCAATTCGCAGGCGTCCCCGGCTGTCAACAAATCCATATTTTCCGTCTCGTTTGATAACGGTCAATCCTTCTGATTCACGAAATGAGTGCTGTTCCTGAAGGGCAATCGGTGTTTTTCGATTGATAATCTGTCCCTGAAAGTTGATTTCCTTTTCGGTGCCATCCGGCAGCGTTTCCAGTAAATGATCGGGAAATGAGGCGAGGGGATGCTCCGTGAAATAGATGATTTGTCCCGCAAGATCTTTGATCAACTTCAGGTTACCCTGCTTTTCCATAAACAGGTTTCCGGGTAATAATTGGATCCGTTTTTGTTGGGGGGGAACGACCCAACGATCGTCTACCGTGATGATGCCATACTGCCCCCTGAATTTTACTACGGCATGCTGATCATCTGATTCCAATATTGAATCGTAGACGCAGGCAATCTGCGCTTTGCCCAACCGGTTTATTCCTCCAAAGTACCCCCGTTGGGCAACTGGGAAAAAGCTACCCGAAAGGGGATCGATCCTGTCGCAAGAAATTTCTGTTTTTTTGACCCCGACCGTATCGTACAGGTCCCATTTGATTTGACCCTGGTCGTTCCAGCGGGCCCGGATCAAGTGCCCCTCCAGCACGAGAGAATCGAAGTTGATCGGTAGAATGATCCCCCCGTTGGTTCGTAGCAGGCCGAACTTTCCATTCTTCTTAACCACCACTTTTTCATGATCCAGTTTCCCAATGTAGTCGTATGTCAAGGGTAAGACCTCATTAAACAAGGAGTCAACCAATCCATATTTGCCATTCAGTGTAATACGGTTGCGATTGTGCCCGATCGACTCAAGGGTATCGGCTTCTATGCGATAGAGTTCCTTCTGTTGGAAGTCGACCACTTTCCATAAATCTGGTTTTCTTGCTTGCACGTTGCCGTTTGCTGACACGCTGATTCCCCGATATATCGGATCCAGGCGAATTTGCCCTGTCCGATCGATGGCGCCTTGGTGAAGATTTTTATAGAGGATCGCTATGTCAGACTGAAAAGCGGACAAACTGTCGATATCGAATCCGGTTGACCATTGGCCCTCCTCAGAGCAGAGCGCTGTTTTGTTTGAAAAATCTTGAACCGCATAGCGCAGGGTGCCGAGCGGCGTGATGCGCTGGTAGATCAAAGGAAGAACAATCCTGTTGTTTAAATCGATGAGGCCGCAGTTGTACCGGGACCCATCTTTTTGCATGACGATGGCGCGCAGGTCGTGAACTGCAATGGCATCATACTGGAGGGGAATGACCATTTGCCCGGTGAGATCAATGCATCCAAACTTAGATGTATACGGATTGATCTCCCGACTCACCAACAGCCGGTCGCCGCCCGCAACGGTTAGGCTGACGTAGATTGCTTTGGTGATGAATTGTTTCTTCAGGTTGAGTAGTCCCCACTTGTTGCCTTGTCGATAGCCAGTAATTTCACCCACCATTGAAAAACCTCCGTCCGACCAGCCCAACGCATCAAACGATGCGGGTAGAATGACTTGCCCCTGGCCGTCTTTGATTCCGACCTTGCCTTGCTCCTCAAACCGCTCGTATACGATTGCGCCGGCTGCAGGACTCAGCGCGAACAGGATAAGTAAAAAGGGCAGCCCTTTCATGAGTTTCAAAGTTATGGGTTGGCGGTCGAGGATTTGGGGTTTTTTGACGAACTTTGTGACCCAGAATCCACTAGTTATGTACATCGAACAACTTTATACGAATTGTCTCGCCGAGGCAGCCTATTATATTGAGTCTGAAGGGGAAGCGGCCATTATCGATCCGCTTCGCGAAACGGATCCGTATGTTGTGCTTGCCAACAAGCGGGGAGCGAAAATCAAATATGTTTTTGAAACCCACTTTCACGCAGACTTTGTCTCCGGTCACATTGATCTGGCCAAATTGGTTGGTGCCTCCATTGTCTACGGGCCAATGGCTAATCCAGCTTACGAAGTGATCAACGCCATTGACGGCCAGGAATTTTCCATTGGAAAACTGAAGCTCCGTGTTTTGCATACCCCGGGCCACACCCCTGAATCGTCCTGTTTCCTGTTGTTGGATGAAAAAGGAAAAGAGCATGCCGTGTTCACCGGCGACACGCTCTTCGTAGGCGATGTCGGCCGACCTGATTTGCTGGACGGCATGATGACCAAGGAAACGCTCGCGGGCATGCTGTATGATTCACTTGAATCCAAGATCAAACCGCTTGCCGATCACGTGATCGTCTATCCTGCACACGGACCAGGTTCTGCCTGCGGTAAGAATATTGGCAAAGAGACGTTCTCAACCATCGGCGAACAAAAGAGATTCAACTATGCCATGAAGGCACAGCCACGGGAGGATTTTATCAAGCAGGTAACTGACGGCATACTGCCACCTCCCCATTATTTCTTTGAGGACGCGCGCATCAATAAGCAGGGATACGAGCCAATCGCCGAAGTGATGAAGGACAATACCAACCCACTGTCATTTGAGAAGTTCACCGCCGCAATGAAGGGGGGAGCGCTGATCCTGGATGCCAGGGAAGCAGCGGTATTTGAACGAGGATTTGTACCTGGATCATTAAACATTGGCCTCAACGGACAGTATGCCGTTTGGGTAGGTACATTGATTGATATCAAGAAGCCGCTCTTGTTGGTAACCGAGTTTGGGAAGGAGCAGGAAGCCATCTTGCGTTTGGCGCGTGTAGGATACGAGAACATTGTCGGGCACCTCGAAGGTGGTATTACTACGTGGAAAGGAAGCCTTGACTCCGTGAATTCCATTAACGCAGCAGATCTGAAGGCGGGGAAAGTCATAGGTGCTATTGTCCTCGACGTTCGCAAGCCCGGTGAATGGAGTGTCAGTCATTTGAAAAATGCCAGGTTTACACCTTTGTCGGATATGCCTGGGAATGTTCAATCACTTGACAAAGATCAGACGTACGTGGTGTACTGTGGTGGAGGCTATCGCTCCATGACGGCCATATCGCTCATGAAGCAGGCCGGCTTCCGGAATCTGGTAAATGTTAACGGAGGGTTTGGGGCGATGGTGAGTGCGGGGGTTGAGGTGGTGACCGAAGAGGAAGCAGTGATTTGAGAATTTGATAATGCCCCCCGAAGATTTCCCGCAGGGTTTCCACCCGCACCCCTAACCCCTGAAGGGGAGCGCCCGTGCGCAACCCTGCATTCATTTTTCGCTATTCAATCCAAAGGAACTGTATTCACTTCTAACTTTTTACCTCTTACCCCTTACTAATCACTTTTTTCGCCCCCTAATCAACACATCAATCTCATCCGGACCGCCGTTAACGTAAGTCACGCTGATCAACCCATCCGTTGTGAGATCTATCGTCGCGGGAACAGCGTTGCCGGTGAGGAACCAGCCTTCTGGCAGAATGACCGTGTTGAATGGCCGCCCAAAGGACCGGTCAAAGACCAGCTCTCCGGCATTTAATACATACCGATTGGGATCTGTATATGTCTCTTCAATCCGCAGCCGCAGTGTTTGCCCTTTGCCCAGGGGATCAAACCAGATTGCTACGACTTCAGTCTCCGGGGTGATGGGCTCACCGATTTCCAGCCCTTTTTTGCTGATGGCATCGCCTTTGAGTGTTTCAACCTTTAGGTCTTTTCCGGTGTCGAGAACTTTAGCTGACGGATTGGAGGCTTTGCTGCCAGCACGCACTACATTGAGGTACCGGTCTGTACCTGGCCGTGTTTCGGTGTAGTCATGGTAAAGCCGGAAAGCATGGGTTTCAGGTTGCTGCAAGAAGTAAACGATCTCCCGTGTTTGATAAGCCCGCTCCTGGACGATATAATCTATTCGGGCTTTCGACTTGTCGCGACCTTGACCAATTGCGACGGGTGAGGAAGGTTTAATCGGCGTGAGAGCAAGATTTGACAAGGCGGGAAGCCTTCTCGCTTCGACATGCAACGGTACTTCAGATGGACCGGCATTCAGAAAGCTGATCTTGATTCTGCCATCGTTTTCCAGCATTACTTGTGACGGGTAATTGCAGCGGATGAGTTCATAGCCTTTGGGCAGCACCACAGCGTTTCGTTTGATGCCGAGGGGACGGTCAAAGACAATTCGATCATCTGCCGCGTAGTAACTCTTGGCATCTTTGTAGGTCTTGTCAATCGTAATCCGGTATTCACTTCCGGGTGCTACGGGCCGTGCCAGTTTTACTTTCAGGTAGTCAATATCGGCGGCAGCAGCGGCATAACCTGATTTCTTAGCTTCCACTCCGTTGACGATCGTCCAAGTGAGCGACTGGCCCGACATGCGGTCTACGACGCCGTCGACTATGTGTTCACTGCCCTTTCGGAGGGTATTGTAATAATATTCAGATCCTGGCTCGGTGGCGCTCACATCGTAAAGGATACGGAAGCTCTGCGAGGCTGGGTCCAGTAGTTCGTAGCGGGTGTAGCTGTCGTCTTGTTGAGCGAAGAGTCGGAAGGAGAGGAGGAGGAAGAGGACGGTACGCATGGTGATTCAGTGATTCGTTAATTCGGTGATGGGTGATTTGGGATTTGAGAATGGGTGCAGGTTGAATTGGAGTTTTCTAAGATAGTTATTTTTTTGGTAGCTGATCGCTGAGTGAACACTTCGATATTCAATATTCCTTAGTCAAGTATTCTTCATAAACTAAGAAGGGCATTAATGCGCGGAAATCCTGTATTGAGTTCTGCTAGACCAAAATGCATTTCCCTGGAGACATGGTGATATGGCTATTTGGTGATTTAGTGATTGGACGCACTGAACTTGGAGAGTTGCAAGACTGACCACTATCCACCGTCCACTTTACCGAATTTCCAACCTCACCACATTCTCCACATGTATCGTTTGTGGGAACATATCCACCGGCTGGACGGCTTTGATTTCGTATTTCTCTGAGAGGATCTTCAGATCGCGCGCCTGCGTGGCCGGATTGCAGCTGACGTAGACAATCCGTTGAGGCGCCGCGACAAGAAGGATTTTGCAAACATCGTCGTGCATGCCCGCCCGCGGTGGATCGGTGATCACCACATCCGGGCGGCCGTGTGTGTTTAGAAACGATTCGTCCAGCAAATCTTTCATGTCGCCGGCAAAGAAGGAAGTGTTGGTGATGCCGTTCAGTTTGGAATTTATTTTTGCATCTTCGATGGCAGCGGCCACATACTCCAGGCCGACCACCTCACGTGAATGTGCGGCAACGTAATTCGCAATGGTGCCCGTGCCCGTGTACAAGTCATACACCCTCTCGTCACCACGGAGGCTGGCCATCTCCCACGCGGTTTTGTAGAGACGTTCCGCCTGATGCGAATTCGTTTGGTAAAATGATTTTGGCCCTACTCGAAATTCCAATGTACCCGAACCATCGGGTTTCGTCATTTGCTCCGTGATGTACGGGTTGCCTTTCCAACATATCATTTCCAGATCATGGAAAGTATCGTTGCGTTTTCCGTTGATCACATAGAAGAAGGAAGAGACCGAGGGAAATTTTTCAGCCAGCCCGGCCAGGATCTTTTCCGTCCACTCCAACTTGTCGTACGTTACCTGGAGGATGACCATGACCTCGCCGGTGTTGGCAGTGCGTAGCGTGATGGTTCGGAGGAAGCCGATTTGTTTGCGCAAGTCAAAGAAGGGGATGGCTTCGCGTATGGCAATGTCTCGCACTGTGAGGCGGATGTCGTTGGATGGAGCGGGTTGGAGGAAACACTCGGTGACATCAAATACTTTATCATACATGCGGGGGATGTGGTAGCCCAGGCCGGGGTCGCCGAATGTTCTTCCTTCCGCAAATTCATCTTTGGTCAGCCAGCGGTTGGCGGTGAACGTGAAATCCAGTTTGTTGCGGTAATACATCTCCTGGCTTGATCCGATGATGGGATTTACCGGAGGGAGCTGCAGGCCACCGAGTCGCTCCAGGTTGTCAATGACTTGCTGGTGCTTATACTGGAGTTGTGTAGCGTAGCTGATGTGTTGCCAGGAACATCCGCCGCAGGTGCCGAAGTGTTTACAAAAGGGAGCAGACCGGTTAGGGGATAGTTTCTCTATCCGAACAACACGCCCTTCGAGGAACGCGCTTTTTATTTTTGTCAGTTCGATGTCGACGATATCTCCCGGGGCCCCGCCCGTGATAAACACGACCAGGCCGTCCACCCGCGCCAGGCACTTCCCCTCGGCCGCCATCGTTTCTACCGTCACGTTGGTGAGG
>JANPES010000451.1:0-6357 GCA_031423035.1 Cyclobacteriaceae bacterium
AAATTATTTGAGATGTTGTCCAGGTGCCCGCGATACTTCAGCCACTTGCCGGCCATTGAAATATGGTCTGTGGTACACTTGCCCTTGGCCTTAATCAGCAACCGGAGGCCCGTAAGGTTTTTATTGTCCCAGGCCTTGAAAGGTGCTAGCAACTGAAGCCGGTCTGACTTCGGACTGACTTTTATCTGGACCTTGCTTCCGTCTTTGGCCGGAGCCTGGAAGCCGGGATCTTTTACATCAAATCCTTTTTTGGGAAGTTCATCCCCCTTAGGGGCTTCCAGCTTGATCTTTTCACCACGCTCGTTCGTGAGGTAGTCTGTAATCGGATTGAAAGTCAAGTCACCAGCAATCGCGATGGCGGTCACAAGCTCTGGAGATCCGACAAATGCATACGTGTTCGGGTTTCCGTCGTTGCGTGACTGGAAATTGCGGTTGAATGAATGAACAATGGTGTTCTTTTCCTTTTTGTCTGAGCCCATGCGGCTCCACATACCGATACAAGGCCCGCAAGCATTAGCAAAGACTGTCGCTCCAATGCGCTCAAACGTTTTGATGAACCCGTCACGCTCGATGGTATACCTCACTTGTTCAGAGCCTGGGGTAATGGTAAATTCTGCTTTGGTCTTGAGCCCTTTGTTGGCAACTTGTTCGGCGAGGCTGGCGGCCCGTGCGATATCCTCGTAAGAGGAGTTGGTACACGAACCAATGAGACCGACTTCCACTTTGGTTGGCCATCCGTTCTTTGCCGCCTCCGATTTCATTTTGGAAAGTGGAGTTGCAAGGTCCGGCGTAAAGGGACCGTTCAAGTGCGGCTCAAGTGAAGAAAGATCGATTTCAACAATCTGATCAAAGTATTTCTCGGGGTTGGCATAAACTTCCGGATCAGCTGTGAGATGAGCCTTTATCTTGTTGGCCATTTTAGCTATTTCTGCGCGCCCGGTAGAATTCAGATACCGCTCCATCGAGTTATCATACCCAAATGTTGAAGTTGTGGCTCCGATTTCGGCGCCCATGTTGCAGATCGTACCCTTGCCTGTGCAACTGAGGGATATCGCGCCGTCTCCAAAATATTCAACGATAGCGCCGGTTCCTCCTTTTACGGTGAGGATACCTGCCACTTTAAGGATAACATCTTTCGCTGAAGTCCAGCCGTTGAGTTTACCTGTGAGTTTGATTCCGATGAGTTTGGGGAATTTCAATTCCCACGCCATACCAGCCATGACATCTACTGCATCTGCGCCACCAACACCAATCGCTACCATGCCCAATCCACCAGCATTTACCGTGTGGGAGTCAGTACCGATCATCATGCCTCCGGGGAAGGCATAGTTCTCCAGCACAACCTGGTGGATGATACCCGCTCCGGGCCGCCAGAAGCCGATGCCGTATTTATTCGATACCGAGGAGAGGAAATCAAATACTTCCTTGCTCTCTGAATTTGCTGCCGCCAAATCTTCCTTGGCGCTTTTTTTGGCAACAATCAGGTGGTCGCAGTGAACCGTTGAGGGTACCGCCACTTTGGGCCTTCCGGCCGACATAAATTGCAAAAGGGCCATTTGTGCAGTGGCGTCTTGCATGGCCACACGGTCAGGCGCAAAGTCAACGTACGACTTCCCGCGACCGAAATTCTCCAGTTTTTGACTTGCAAAAAGATGGGAATACAATATCTTTTCCGAAAGGGTCAGGGGCTTTCCGACCATTTTTCGTGCTTTTGCAATACGCTCCGGCATGGCAGCGTACAGCTTCTTAATCATGTCAAGATCAAAGGCCATAGGTTAGGGTTTTCATGAACTGCTAAGCTACGAAGGGTTTGGCAATCATTCAAAAGGAGGGTTACCATTATCAACGGCTTTTTGGGCTGAAGCCCATTTGGACAGACACAAAATTGCCACGCCCTTAAGGGCGTGGCAAAAAGGAGAACAGAGATTGGGCTTTAGCCCATGAATCGACTATTTGCTATTGATGAAATTCAAGAATTCCCGCTTCACCATTTCCTCTTTGAACTTACCTCCAAAGTAGGCTGTGCCGGTTTTGCGATATAGAAATTATTGCCACGCCCTTAAGGGCGTGGCAATAATGAGAACTGAGATTGGGCTTTAGCCCAAGAATTGACTATTTGCTATTAATAAAATTCAAAAACTCTCGCTTCACCATTTCTTCTTTGAACTTACCTCCAAAGTAGGCCGTGCCTGTTTTGCTGTTGGTGTCGCCGACCCCGCGCATAGCCACGCACATGTGATTGGCGTCAATGACCACGCCTACATTGTCGGTCTGGAGGATGGTTTGCAGTTCCTTTCCGATCTGTACGGTGAGACGCTCTTGAACCTGGGGGCGCCGGGCATAGTACTGGACGATCCGGTTGATCTTGGAGAGGCCAATCACTTTGCCCGATGAAAAGTAAGCGACGTGTGCCCGCCCGTAAATCGGAACGAGGTGGTGTTCACAATGGGAGTAGAAAGTAATTTCTTTTTCTACGAGCATCTCCTCGTAATTGTATTTGTTTTCAAAGAGACGTGCAGTTGGGCGGTTCTTAGGGTTCAGACCGCTGAAGACTTCCTTGACATACATTTTGGCGACACGTTTCGGTGTTCCATTGAGGCTGTCGTCGGTAAGGTCGAGGCCAAGCGTAAGCATGATCTCGCGGATGTGCGTCTCGATCTTGTCGATCTTCTCTTCGTCAGACAGCACAAAGGCATCGCCGCGCAGGGGAGTATTCCACTGGGCGGTGTCACCGGGCATCTCCGGATTAATGTGCCGGATATTCAACGAAATTTCTTTCTGTCTCATAGAGCTTGATTTTAAGGTCGAGTCTTTTGTCCAGTTGTTTCCGCAAGATGTCCCAGATGACGATGGCAATGTTCTCCGCTGTTGGATTCAACTTTTGAAAGAAAGCAGAATCTAAGTTAAGATTTTTGTGATCGAATTGCCGGATGATGTGTTCATTAATTATGTCACTCAACGCCTTCAGGTCATACACATAGCCTGTTTCCGGGTCAGGTTCCCCAAGCAGGGTGACGATGAGCTCGTAGTTGTGGCCGTGAAAATTGGGATTATTGCACTTGCCGAAAACCTGATCATTTTTTGCATCGGACCAAGCCGGGTTGAACAACCGGTGGGCTGAGTTGAAATGTTCTTTTCGGGAGACGGCGACTTTCATTTCCTTACAACAAGGATAAGCGTGAATGGTTCAGTTTTTGAAGGTATAAGTTAAGGGCTCGAATTCGATTGGGTCATCCAATTCCCCGATTAGTCTTGCGGCACTTTCAGCGGCTTTATTTTCAAATGATTCCCCTCCCACAGATCTTCAAATCCCGGCTCGGAGCGGAGGGGGTCAAGCAAGGGGTGGTTTTTGAGTAACTGGCTCCACGGCACGATATAATTACCCCATACAGAACCAATATTTCGCTCCTTCCATTCGGTTAATAATTTCATTGCGTCCTGCTTTCGACCCGCCAGGAGGCAGGCTATGACATGATCAAGATAAAAATCTGCTAGAAACATAAGTGGGAAACCTTCTCTGCTGCTAGTGAAGACTTTTTCCCAATCAGGTTCTCCCAGAGCGGCAAGGGCTACTCCATAATTCAGCTTCGACGTCTTCGCTATATCAGGATTTGCTGGTTTTTCAGCCTGACCTCCATACAATTCTTTTGCGCGGATGAATAGCTCCCTGCTGCGCGATGAATCACCGGAAAGCCTGTACAACAAGGCGCTATCTAGCGGGCCCCTTCCGCCCGCCAGAGCTGCAGCATAGTCCCGATTATAAAAAGACGTAGTCATGCTTACACGCTGCCTGAGATCACGCTTGATATTGTCAGAAAGCTTTTCCTTTGGTTCTTTGTCCACTTCACCCAGCAAGGAATCCAACCGGGACATTCTGTTTTCAAGGATCAGGCAGTTGTAAGCAATCATGTAATAATCCTCAGTGAGAATCGAGTTTTTCAGATCAGCCAAATACTTCCTTGCATCGCGGGTCTGGCCATGACCACCCAGGGTCAGAGCCATCTCTCTCTTTGTACCTGAAGCCAGCGGATTTCTCTTTTGCAATTGAAAAAAAGTTTCTAGAAACTCCTGGTAACGGCCTAGTCGCCTGTAGGCCAGACCTTTCCTGGACATGGCGCTCCCACCGTTAGGAATGATCTTTAGAAATTCATCAGCTTCCTTGATAACCAGGTCATAATCCCGCAATACCCAATAGGCATACAGCATGTTGGCGTTTTTTGAAATGTAACTGTCCTTATCAATGGATTCGATTTTCATTTTGGTATGCAGAGCGGCTGCGAGATTGGTTGAATCTCCACCCGGATTACCGTACCAAAATAAATGATATTCGATAAGCCCCAACCAGGCCACGAGGTACATAGAGTCTTCTTTCAGGGCCAATTTCAGGAATGAAAGACGTTTCTCTTGAGTTTCTTTATTCGGGCTGACTAATGGGTACTTATGTGCCTGTCCATAGTATTCAAATGCTTTAAGATTGGATGTTGAAGGGGGACTTAACAAGCCCTTGCTTACCGTAATGCCCACATCTCTAACAACGCGCAAGGCCACCTCGGCCTGCACATTGAAATAGTCCCCGATTTTTCTGTCCAATGTTTTGGTATTCACAATGACACCCGTAACGGCATCTTCCAGGCGAGTGGTTATACGGAGGTCATCACCCTCTTTGCGAACCGAACCGGAAAGTAAATATTGCACGTTCAGTTTTTTGGATATTTCAAGGGGTGTAAGTCCTGCAGCGGCCACCTGGTTGGAAGAAGACTGGTTGATAACCAGCAGATTCCTTTGCTTTGACAACAGACCGATAATTTCTTCATAGAAGCCATCGGCCAGGTATTGGTCCTTCGGGTCGGCACTGAGGTTTTTGAACGGCAGCACGGCTATGGATTTCTCCTCCGGCTCCGGCAGCCATTTTTCATAGTTAAGAAGAATGAAGACGGTCAACACCAACAAGATCAGCGAACCCGCGGAAAGAAGCTGTTTCCTTCTTTTCGACCTGTCACCCGACAATTCCTGTATAGCCCTACTTGACTCATCCACTGTGTTGCCTTTGGCCTCCAGCTTCCCTTCCATGTTTGCCCTCGCAGGTACCACCAACCCCTCGTTGGCCAGTGCAAAGACCTCCATCGGCGCAATTACATTTTTGAAACTAAAGGTGCCCAGCGAAATTGTACTGAATTCAGCTTGGTTGCTGATCTTACTATAGATCTCCGCTGAAAAAAGAATGGAGTTAGCAACACCCAGTGATTGAATGCGTGAGGCTACATTTACCCCATCGCCAAACGGTTTCTCGTTTTCAAAGATGACCTCACCGATGTGGAGGCCAACCCGAAGTGGTACCTGCGGTTCGGTTTGCAGTCTCCGTTGTAGCTCCAGGGCACACCGTATGGCTTCGGTAGCACTGGCGAAGGTGCATAAGTTTCCATCACCGTAGTCGTTCACAATCGCTCCATGGTAACTGGCTACCGTCTCTACCAGCACAGCCGTATACTTTCTGACAACCGCCAGTGCTGCGGCCTCATCTTTCTGCATCATGGCCGTGTAGCCCGCAATGTCGGTGAAGAGAATGGCAGCAAGTTGACGGGTAGAGGACATGTGACCGGTTAAATAATACAGAAATTAATCAGACCAGAGAATCACTACATGAAATTAGCGAAAAGCAGTGAAATCTCATGTCGCTGGTGTATGCGGCGTGGTGGGAGTAGGTGGGCTTGCTAATCCCGGTGTCTCTGCCACGGGGCAAGTTCCGACTGGTGTGAACTATCCAACCAATTGATAAACGGAACCAGGTGAAATAATTTTCTTTTTTTCTGCAAATCCTCTCCATGACGCATACACGATCTTGTTTATTTGATCTTCAAATTTTCCGGGTTTTGTCGACTGTCCCAAATTCTGATTATCTGGATTTTTTCATTTTGATTAAAATAGAACAGTTTATAACTCTTGATAACCTTTACTCTTAGATTGGCATGGTCCGTTTCCGCACCAACCTCCGGAAACTCAGAAATCAGCTTGGCAGCTTCATTGAAAAGAAGATCAAGTTTTTTGCTGTAAGAGTCTGATTTATTGTTCTCGATCCAGAAGTGGTATATTTTAAATCTGTCTTGGACGGCAGTTTGAGTCCATTCTATTTGTTTAGCCATTCCTTAATAATGTTGTTGGCCTCCTCAGAAGAATGGACCCTGCCTTCTTGGAGGTCCTTGAGTCCGACATTAATGGCCTTCCGTTCGTCGTCAGTGAGACGATAAACGGAATCCATTTGAGATTCGATATCAACCAACTTGAAAATTTCCTCAAGTATCAGCTCATCTTCAATGGTTTTTATTTTGTTGATTATTTGCAACTTGAGTTCAGTGGCTG
>JANPES010000452.1:0-7453 GCA_031423035.1 Cyclobacteriaceae bacterium
CTGAACTGCCACTTCGGAGGCATACAGCTTGGCCATAGCAGATTCCTTGTTGACACTGCGGCCGAGATCCTTTAATTCGGCTGCGCGGAATGTAAGCAATCTAGCTGCCTCGATCTTGGTAGCCATGTCTGCCAGTTTGAATGATATACCCTGAAAGGAGGATATTGGCTTATTAAATTGGTGGCGTTCCTTTGAGTATTGAAGGGCGGCATCGAAAGCACCTTGAGCAATGCCTACACTAAGCGCGGCAATCGATATTCGGCCGCCATCCAGAACTTTCAAAGATTGAATAAACCCTTCCCCCTCTTTACCGACCCTTTGACGTACATGGACGCGACAATCCGAAAAGATCTGCTCGGCCGTCTCAGAAGCACGCATCCCAAGTTTGTTTTCCTTCTTACCGGATGTGAACCCTGGGGTACCTTTTTCTATGATGAAGGAGGTCATCCCATGTGAATCTCCCACTTCCCCGGTCCGCACGATAACGACAGCCACGTCACCGCTCCGACCGTGGGTAATAAAATTCTTCGCACCATTGATCACATAGTAATCACCGTCCTTCTTGGCAACAGTTCGCATATTACCCGCATCTGAACCGGTATTGGGTTCAGTCAGTCCCCACGCCCCAATCCATTCCCCAGAAGCAAGCTTGGGCAGGTACTTCAATTTTTGTTCTTCTGTTCCGAACTGCAGGATGTGATTCGTGCAAAGAGAATTGTGCGCTGCAACTGAAAGCCCGATGGAGCCGTCAATACGGGAAATCTCTGAAATCACGGTTACGTATTCTCTGTAGGTGAGTCCGGCGCCACCGTACTCATGCGGTACCAAAACCCCCATGAGCCCTAACTTCCCCATCTCATGGAATAGCGCTACAGGAAATTCCTGAGATTCGTCCCATTTCATGATGTTTGGACGAATGTGTTTCTCACCAAAGTCCTTAACCATCTGGGTCATCATTTGCTGCCCTTCCGAGAGGTCGAATCCAAGCATGGGAGGAGCATCAGTCGTCATTTGCATGTCTATGTTCTTTTATGGGATTTCAAAAATACGGCAACCAACTTCATTAAACAAACGATCGTTAGGTTCGTTATTTCACTCAAATTGGAGTATTTCTTGAGGGCAAAGCGCTATTTTTGACCTCCTTAATGAATTCGGATGAAAATAGCAGTGGTTGGAACAGGGTATGTAGGGCTGGTTACAGGGACTTGTTTTGCTGAAACAGGCAATAATGTAACCTGTGTAGACATTGATGAGCAGAAAATATCCAGCCTGAGGGCAGGGAAGATCACGATTTACGAACCGGGTCTAGACAACCTTTTCAATCGCAATATCAATCAAGACCGTTTGTCTTTTACCACCTCGCTAAAGGAAGGAATTCAGGGCGCTCAGGTTATTTTTCTTGCACTTCCAACCCCCCCTGGTGAAGATGGGGCCGCCGACTTGAGATATGTTCTTGGCGTAGCCCGTGAACTGGGCGGGCTTCTCCAACATTACACGGTCATTGTAGACAAGAGCACGGTCCCGGTTGGCACGGCCGAACGCGTAGTGGTAGAAATCAAAGCCTCGGCTAAGGCAGAATTTGATGTCGTCTCCAATCCGGAATTTTTACGCGAAGGCGTTGCGGTTGAAGATTTCATGAAGCCGGACCGGGTTGTTATTGGATCCTCAACGGAAAGGGCCAGGAAGATTATGGAAACGCTCTATGCGCCATTTGTCCGGCAAGGCAATCCCATCATTTTTATGGATGAACGTTCCGCAGAACTTACCAAGTATGCGGCAAATGCTTTCCTGGCAACCAAGATTACCTTCATGAACGAAATTGCCAACCTGTGCGAAAAAGTCGGGGCCGATGTTGATTCGGTACGCCGGGGGTTAGGTACCGACAATCGTATTGGTAAACGCTTTTTGTTTCCTGGCATAGGTTACGGCGGAAGCTGCTTCCCAAAAGATGTGCAGGCTTTGGCAAAAACATCAGCGGATAACGCGTACGATTTTCAGATTTTGAAGTCGGTGATGGCCGTCAACGAGTCTCAAAAGACAAAACTCTTGCATCAGATAAGAAATCACTTTGGAGACCTCAAAGGCAAAACCATCGCCTTCTGGGGCCTGTCGTTTAAGCCACACACAGACGATATCCGCGAAGCTCCGGCCTTGTACAACATTGAAGAACTGCTCGCCGAAGGAGTAATCATACGGGCACATGATCCGGAAGCCATGGATAACGTCAAGCTAGTCATGGGCGATCGCATCACTTACCATCACACACCATACGCCGCCGCCAAAGGCGCTGACGCCATTTTCATTGCAACCGAATGGCCGGAATTTCGCGCACCGGATTTTGGCAAATTAGCTGATGTAATGAAATCCAAAACCATTTTTGACGGCCGAAATCTTTACGATCTTCACGATATGATGGACATTGGTTTCACCTATGTCAGTATTGGAAGAAAATCCATCCATGCCTAAGCCCAGAATATTAATCACAGGAGCCGCTGGCTTCCTTGGCTCACATCTGTGTGACCGGTTTATTCTGGAGGGGTTCCATGTGATCGCAATGGACAATCTCATCACTGGTGAAATGAAGAATATTCAGCACCTGTTCCCATTGGCAGACTTTGAATTCCATCATCATGATGTTTCCAAATTTGTTCACGTGGCCGGAGACCTTGCCTACATTCTTCATTTTGCATCACCAGCCAGCCCAATCGACTATTTGAAGATTCCGATTCAAACACTTAAAGTAGGGTCATTGGGAACACATAATCTTCTTGGCTTGGCGCGTGCTAAAGGCTCGCGGATCTTAGTTGCCTCCACTTCGGAAGTTTATGGTGATCCGACAGTACACCCACAACCTGAAGAATACTACGGTAATGTTAATCCAGTGGGCCCACGTGGTGTTTACGATGAGGCCAAACGTTTCCAGGAGGCAATCACAATGGCGTATCATACTTATCACAAAGTAGACACTCGAATCGTGAGGATCTTCAATACCTATGGGCCTAGGATGCGCTTGAATGACGGTCGTGTTCTACCCGCATTTATAGGCCAAGCCATTCGGGGAGAAGACTTGACGATTTTTGGCGATGGAATGCAAACCCGCTCTTTCTGCTACGTCGATGATCTGCTCGAAGGCATTTATCGTTTGCTGATGGCTGACTACCATCTGCCTGTAAACATTGGGAATCCCGATGAAATTACTATTCTCGACTTTGCAAAGGAAGTTATCCAATTGACTGGAACGACACAGAAGATTGTCTTCAAGCCACTGCCCAAAGACGACCCGCTCCAAAGGCAACCCGATATCTCAAAAGCAAAAAAACTTCTTCAATGGGAGCCTAAGGTTTCGCGCAGCGAAGGGCTCAAGATTACTTACGAATACTTCAAGACACTGTCAAAGGAGGAGTTGTATCTGAGCGAGCACAAAAACTTTGATACTTACACACGATGACTCGAAAAATACTGGTAACAGGCGGAGCTGGATTTATCGGATCGCACGTGGTTCGTCGATTCGTAAAACGGTATACCAATTACACAATTTTCAATCTTGATAAGCTTACCTATGCAGGCAATCTCGAGAACCTTCGAGAGATTGAGAATTCGCCAAACTATACTTTCGTTCGTGGCGACATTCTAGACGCTTCATTTTTGATGGATTTCCTGTTGCGTGAAAAGTTCGACGGCATCATTCACCTGGCTGCAGAGTCACATGTAGATCGATCACTGGAAAATCCTGCGGAATTCGCCATGACAAACGTTCTTGGAACACTGAATTTGCTTCATGCCACGCAAACTGCCTGGAAAGGCGATACGGAGGGCAAAATCTTTTATCATATTTCTACCGACGAGGTGTATGGTTCGCTGGGCTCTACCGGCCTTTTTACTGAAAAATCGGCAATCGATCCTCGTTCTCCCTATTCCGCATCAAAAGCTGGCAGCGACCATTTCGTGAGTGCCTTCCATCACAGTTACGGATTACCTGCCATCATCAGCCGGTGTTCTAATAATTACGGACCCAATCATTTCCCCGAAAAGTTGATCCCGCTGATGATTCACAACATTATTAATGGGAAGCCTCTACCGGTTTATGGCAAGGGTGAAAACATACGTGATTGGCTCTATGTGGAGGATCACGCATCGGCGATTGATGTGATCTTTCACGATGGGAAAGTCGGTCAGACTTACAACATCGGTGGAAATAATGAATGGAAAAATATTGACCTGGTCCATTTGCTTTGTGAAATCATGGACAGGAAGATGAAGCAAGCGAACGGGACTGCCGCACGTCTTATTACATTTGTAAAAGACAGGCTCGGGCACGATCTGCGATATGCTATTGACTCTTCCAAACTAAAGCAAGAAATTGGTTGGGCTCCCTCCGTTGACTTCCCTTCTGGTTTGGCAAAGACTGTGGACTGGTATTTCGATAATAAAGAGTGGCTTGACCATGTCACTTCTGGAGCCTACAGGGACTACTATGACCGAATGTATCTTGACCGCTAGTATGGTTAGGTTAGGATATTATATTTACTGAGCATCTTCAAGGCAAAACCAAATATCAAAAATTGATGAAAGGAATCATTCTGGCCGGCGGTTCTGGAACCCGACTTCATCCGCTTACCCTTGTCCTCAGCAAACAGCTCATGCCGTTGTATGACAAACCCATGGTGTACTACCCGCTTTCGGTTTTGATGATGTCCGGAATACGGGACATTCTTATTATTTCCACACCTCATGACCTACCGCTCTTCCAACGACTCTTGGGAGATGGAAAACAACTCGGCTGTAATTTTGTGTATGCGGAACAAGCCCGCCCGGAAGGACTAGCGCAGGCATTTCTAATCGGAGAAAAATTCATTGGCAGCGATAAGGTTGCGCTGGTGCTTGGAGACAATGTCTTCTACGGATCCAGGCTAATTGAACTCCTGCAGCAAAATACGGATCCCGACGGGGGTGTTGTTTTTGCCTACCACGTTCAGGACCCCGAACGCTACGGCGTTGTCGAATTTGGGAAGGATAATCAAGCGATTTCCATTGAAGAAAAGCCAGCAAGGCCAAAATCGAACTACGCTGTTCCCGGGCTCTACTTTTATGATAATGAAGTTGTCGGATTAGCCAAAGCACTCAAGCCAAGCCCACGGGGCGAACTTGAAATCACCGACATCAACAATGCGTACTTAAAGCGAGGTAAGCTCCATGTCGGTATTATGAGCCGGGGCACAGCCTGGCTTGACACGGGCACCTTTGATTCTTTGATGCAAGCGGGGAACTTCATCCAGGTCATTGAGCAGCGTCAAGGACTAAAAATAGGTTGTATTGAAGAAATTGCTTTCCGCATGAACTACATTTCCAAACAGGAATTGATTGCGCTCGCAAAGCCTTTGGAAAAGAGTGGCTACGGAGTTTACTTGAAGCGACTCGTCGAGGGCTAAACTAATCCTCCAGATAAATCACTTGCATCAATACTGCGCCAACCATACCGAGCGTCTCCCGGCTGATCAGCATCATATTGTCTTGTTGCGTGTGGTGAAAACTACCAAAGTACCCAATGCCTGGCTCAAAAGGGGTGATGTCAATCATGGGAATGTTTGCTCTTTCATTGACAAAGACATGATCGTCAACAATTGGGTCTTGTTTCTGACGGATAAATGTTGAACCATATCCTAAGCGCGCAGCCGTACTCCATACTTTTTCAACAATTCGAGGCGCAAACTCCATGGAATTTCCCTCTTGGAAAAAGTGTGGCTGAATTCCGCCCACCATATCCAAGAGTATCCCATAGTGGGCCTGATAGCCCCGGGTATGTTTGTGAGCGGCCCAGTACTGAGATCCGAGGCACCACCAGGAGCTATATCCCTCCGGCGTTGGACCTTTAGCTACGGCATCATTTGGTTCACCCCAATCTTCACCATCAAAGAAAATCAAATCGATTCCAACATCGGGTGCTTGTGTCAAATGTCGTGCAATCTCGAGCAGTACCCCAACGCCACTAGCCCCGTCATTGGCACCATCGAACGTTTTGCTTGGCTTTTCTGGGTCCTTGTCTGAAAATGGCCGGGTGTCCCAATGAGCAGCCAGCAGTACCCGCTTCTGTAGTCCCGGGTTATAGCTTGCGATAATATTCCTAAGTGAAAGTATTTGGCCATCAAACGTCGTGGCTTGAAATTCTTGAACGATTATCTTCGCGCCATACCTGTTGAGCGTATTCACTATGAAATCGCCTGCCTCCTGATGAGCTCGGGTATTGGGAATTCGAGGCCCGAAAAGCACTTGTCTGTTGACAAATGAGAAGGCAGTGTCCGCATTAAATACGGGGACTTGAACGCTTGGGGCTTCTTCCTTCTGCCCCGTTTTTTCATTTTTGACTCCGCAACAAATCATTGCGATTCCCATTAGCGAAAGAGCAAGAGGCAGAAGCCTGAAGTTGAGGCCCATGGGGCAGGATAAGCGAAATTTGGTGTAAGATAAAAAAGAACTACCTTTGCATACTTCTTAAATGAACAAGGAAAGAGGGGACCAAAAGTCCCCTCTTTGTTTATCAAAAAAATGGAAATAGCGTCGAAATTAAAGGATTTAATAGTCGAAACCCTGAAACCCGGCCACTTTTTGGTGGACGTGGTCGCTTCGTCCAAGAATCTGTCCAAAATAACTATTGTTGTCGACGGAGACAACGGCGTAACCATTGACGATTGCAGTGAGTTAAGCCGTTCCGTGTCTGCAAAATTGGATGAGCTTGATTTTGGATCAACCCAGTACGTACTGGAGGTAACCACGCCCGGGATAGATCACCCTTTGAAATTGAATCGTCAATACCACAAGAATATTGGCCGGGGCCTAAAGGTTCATTGCCGCGACAAAAGTCTCATTCAAGGGAAATTGATTCGCTTAACCGACGAGGGAATTTTCCTCGGCCAGGAGATCAAGGAAGGAAGAACAACCATTCAAAAGGAAGTACCCATCCGGTTTGAAGAAATTGAAAAAGCATTTGTAACGGTATCTTTTAAATAATTAGTGTTATGGATATATCCAATTTGATTGAATCGTTTGCGGACTTCGCAAAGCAGAAGAATATCGACCGTCCTACCATGATAAGGATTCTCGAAGATGTGTTCCGCACCATGATAAAGAAGAAATACACCTATGATGACAACTTCGACATTATCATCAACGCCGACAAGGGTGACCTGGAAATCTACAGGATTCGTGAGATCGTGGAGGATGATTCAGAAGACATCTGGGATCATGACAAAATCAGCTTAACCGAAGCACGCAAAATTGAACCCGATTTCGAAGTGGGGGAAGAAGTTTCTGAGCCGATTGAAATTGAACACTTTGGGCGTCGAGCTGTAACAACAGCCCGTCAAACACTCTTGCAAAAAGTGAAAGACCTTGAAAAGGATATCTTGTTTCAAAAATACAAAGATATAGTTGGTGAGATCATCACGGGTGAGGTTTA
>JANPES010000453.1:0-6515 GCA_031423035.1 Cyclobacteriaceae bacterium
CTCACTTAACTTTCAATACTATGGTTTTTACAAACGCGATCAGTTGGTTTGAAATCCCTACGAAGGATTTGAACCGGGCCCAGGCATTTTACGAGGCCATCTTTGACATCCAGATGGTGCCCCTAGACATGCCGCAAATAAAAATGCGCATGTTCCCGCTCAAGGATCCTATGGGGGTTGGTGGAGCGTTGGTCTACAACGATCAATTCTATAACACTTCATCAACTGATGGTCCGCTCGTCTACCTCAATGCAAACCCGGATGTTCAGCTGACCTTGAATAAAATCGAAGCCGCCGGTGGTAAGATTTTGATGCCAAAGACAATGATTTCTCCTGAGTATGGACACATGGCCATGTTTCTTGATACCGAAGGAAATCGAATCGCCTTGCACTCCATTCCTCCACAATAGATGCGCAAAGAATTCTGCCTGCTGCTACTTTCAGCAGTCGTTTCATTCTCCGGGACCGGGCAGGATTACGAGACCTACCGGAAGGCCATGCAGATGCTTCGAAGTTTTGCCCTTTCCGATTCAGTCCGATTGCAGCCCCTTGTCAATACGTGGTGGGAGGATCGAAAGACTCTTAATCAAATACCCCTCATTGCCGAAGACTCTGTCGCGCTTTTCTACCGTGGTTCAGTGAGTAGTGTTGCCTGGATGGGTGACTTTAACGCTTGGGGATACGATGCTGATTTCCATAATAAAGGAAGGCGAATCAAGAACACTGACATATGGATACTCACCTGCTCCTTCCCTTCCAATGCCCGGTTAGATTACAAGATCCTGATCAATGGAACGACATGGATTCTTGATCCGAATAATCCCAGGCAGCAGTGGTCCGGTGTTGGCGGCGGAAGTCCCAATTCCGAACTTCGTATGCCCAGGTGGAAAGAAGATCCCATACTGCTGCCGCGTGCATCAGTCATGCACGGTACTCTGCGCAAAGATTTGATTCTGGATAGCAAGGTTCTGGGCTACCAAATTGCCTACACCGTTTATGTTCCTCCAGGAATCGACAAAAGAGACAAGCTTCCTGTACTTTATGTCACCGATGGCAACGAGTACCTCATGCCAGAATTGGGGAACATGTCGACCATCCTTGACAACCTGATCGCGGATAAGAAGATAAAACCAGTCCTCGTCGTTTTTGTAGATCACCGAGAACCTATCAATCGATCGAACAACCGCCGAATGAAGGAATTGAATATGAATGAGAAGTACCTGAGTTTCTTTATTAAGGAGCTTATCCCTGCAGTTGAAAACATTTTTCCCGCGCTGAAGAAACCATCAGAACGAGGCATTCTCGGAACCTCCATGGGTGGCCTAACCGCAGCCTATTTTGCTTTCAAGCGCCCTGAAGTATTCGGCCTGGCAGGAATACAGTCCCCCGCATTTGGGATAAGGCCGGAAATCTACACCCTCTGCGATAGCTTAAGTGGGCCAAAGGTCAAAGTCTTCCTAACAACAGGGTTGATTTCCGATGCGGGTGAAGGCTCCCTAAGGATGAAGGAGATCCTGAGAAAGAATGCCTGCACTTACCAATACAGGGAAACCCAGGAAGGGCACTCGTGGGGCAATTGGCGGAACCTAATCGATGATATTCTCATTGATTTTTACGGAAATCCCTAAGGGAGCTCTTTGTCCTATTCACATCATCTTCATAATTTAGGGCACCAATTTTGCCATCTCTCCAATTGACTATGAAACTGTTTGCAGTTGTAATACTTTTCCTTATTCTGGAAGCCTGTAGCTCAGGCAAAGCGGCCCTTACCCATGGCAATTACTACGAAGCCGTTCTGGAGTCTGTGAATCGGCTGCGCGGAAGTCCTGACAACAAGAAAGCAAAAGCCGTTCTCGAGCAAGGCTACCCCCTGGCGATTGAATACATTGAAGCAGGAATTCAAAATGGAATAAAGGCCGATGATCCGCGCAAGTGGCGCAATGCAGTCAAAGGATATGAGCAAATCAACTTTCTCAATGATCAGATCAAAACTTCACTGGGGGCAATGCGGATCATCACTCAGCCGGTAACGAAGTATAACGAACTCAAGGAAACTAAGGTGAAGGCTGCTGAAGAAACCTATACAGCGGGAATTACAGCGTTGATGAAAAACACCCGTGACGATTCTAAGGCCGCCTATTTCAATTTTCAGGAAGCGAACAACTACGAGCCGGGATACCGGGAGTCGATCGAAATGATGAACCAGGCCGAATTCAATGCAACATTGCGTGTAGCCTATGAGGAGATTAATGCATCAACCATCAATTATGGTAGTCTTCAGCCAGTGATCAATTCAATAAAGAGGCAATTTTTGTCCTTCCGCCCCTTAAGTCAGCATGATACCGTGCCACCGCACCAATTGCTTCGTATTGTCTTCAATGGGTATCGCGAAGACGGCTCGGCGCGAACAACGACCAGCACAGAGAATTTGTCACGTGAGGTAAAAACTGGAGAAAAAAAGGGGGCTGACGGAAAAATGCAGGATATCATGACTGCCGTGACGGCCAAAATTACGTATTTCAGGAAGGCAAAGAGTGCAAGAAGTGCTGCCATGATATCCATTACCGACGCATCGTCACAAGCCATTTTGCAGAGTCAAACAATTGAAGGTCGGTCGGCGTGGCAGGCCGATTGGGCTTCCTACTCCGGTGACATACGAGCCCTGAACAGCACCCAGCAGGGCCTTTGCAAGCAGAAGGAGACCTTTCCGAATGACAGGGATCTTTTTAACCAATCCCTCCGGAATCTCGAATCAAATCTTGGTCAAGGCCTTAAGGGATTCTACAGCCGCTACTAGCATTGTATGGCAGGCGACAAATCGCTGGATTGGCTAAACCATTTAGATGGTTTGTGAGTTAATATTGCATATGATGAAAAGTATTCTCGTATTCTCCCTTGCAGCCGTTTTCGCTACTGCACTTGGGCAAAAGCCAACCAAAAAACAAGCAATCATGGAACCATCCGATGTACAACTTGCAACATTTGGCAATGGATGTTTTTGGTGCACAGAGGCTGTCTTCCTGGATGTCAAGGGAGTCAGCAAAGTGGAGTCCGGCTATTCCGGTGGCACCGTGAAAAATCCGACCTACAAGGAAGTTTGTACTGGCCTTACGGGGCATGCGGAGGTTATTCAAATTACGTTTGACCCCAAGGTCGTATCCTACGAAACACTGGTGGAGATATTCTGGAATACCCATGATCCCACCACGCTCAACAAGCAGGGCGCCGACGAAGGAACCCAATACCGATCAGTTATCTTTTACCACAGCGAAGAACAGAAGAAAGTTGCTCAGCAATACAAGATTCAGTTGGAGGCTTCCAAAGTGTACCAAACCCGGATCGTAACAGAGATAAGCCCGCTAAACAACTATTATCCAGCTGAGGACTATCATCAAAATTACTATGCATTAAACCAGAATCAGGGATATTGCCAGTACGTAATCCGACCGAAGGTGGAAAAATTCAGAAAGCAGTATTCGAGCAAGTTAAAATAAGGGCCGGTAAGACAAGCAGGGATATTTGTACGCATTAGCGCAACCCAAACAGGGTTGCCTGCGTTAAACCACCCATGTAGAGTAATCCTCTCATAGGTTTAGGTTTAGGTACAAGATACCCTGGCAGCCGGCCGGGGTATCTTGATTTTTAGACATAATTGACAAACCGAAACCAGACACTAACGCCATGAGGATTTCAAAGCCCATATTCGCAGTTGCCCTTCTGCTTGCCTTCCTCGCATCCAGCTGCACCGCCCAGGAGACTACAAAAAAAACTTCTACAATCACTTACATGAATAAGTCAGAATCTGATTGGAAAAAAGAGTTGAGCCCCTTACAATACAACGTTCTTCGTCAAAAAGGAACAGAGCGGGCATTTACAGGAGAGTATTATGACCACCACGACAAGGGTACCTACCGATGCGCAGGCTGCAACCAAGCCCTTTTCGCCTCCGACACAAAATTTGAATCAGGAACTGGTTGGCCAAGTTTCTTTCAACCACTGGTCCCTGCCGCAGTGACAGTTAACAAAGACATCAGCTACGGTATGGTACGGGAAGAAGTTGTCTGCAGTCGCTGCGGTGGCCACCTGGGTCATGTTTTCGGCGATGGCCCGCAACCGACAGGGCTACGGTACTGCATGAACTCCGTATCGCTCAAGTTTGAGAAGGGGAAATAGTATTTGAATACCCATTCTCCAGCGCCTTCAAAATCATTACCTTTGATCGTCAGTCCGAATCAAAATGAAAGGTGTCAGCTATATTACAGATAAGAAAAGCCGCAAGAAGGCGGTCGTGATAGATCTAAAGACGCTGGCGCGCTATGAGGAAATGATCGAAGACCTCTTTGATACCATAATTGCTGAATCCAGGTCAAATGAACCCAACGTTGATTGGCAAAAGCTCAAAAGTCGACTGAAGAAGAAAGGAAAGTTGTGAAATGTATTCCATTCGATTCAAAAAGTCTGCAGAGAAAGAGCTGGAGAAACTACCCACGGCAATAATCAAACGAATCGGTAAAGCGATTGATGCGCTGGCTGAAAACCCCCGACCCGAAGGCTCGCGCAAATTAGAAGGTCAAAGGGAATCACTATGGCGGATCCGGATTGGAGATTATCGCGTAGTTTATTGGGTAGCTGACGTAATCCACATTGTTGAGATTCGGAGGATAGGCCATCGAAAGAACATTTACAGGTAAGCCAAATCAACATCGACTCGGAACTCCACCTCCTCCAACAAACTTACTCGTTGATTGGGATAGGCATATTTTGTAACTTTCACAAAACCCTACCCTATGTGCCGCTTACTGGCTTACCGTGGAACGTCCATTATCATTAATGACTTGCTGTACAAGCCCAAGAATTCGTTGATCAATCAAAGTTTGCATGCGCGGGAGATTGAAGAACCGCTCAATGGTGATGGGTTTGGAATCGGATGGTATGTCCCGGAGGTAAATAACGAGCCTGTAACCTTCGTTTCAGTCAACCCGGCCTGGAGCAACCGGAATCTTCGCAACCTGGCACCGAAAGTAACCACAGGATGCATGATCGCGCATGTGCGTGCAGCCAGTGTCGGCGAAGTTTCAGAATCAAACTGCCACCCCTTCCAGTACAAGAGCCTATTGATGGCCCACAACGGAGGCATCGAAGAATTTGCCAAGGTGAAGCGCAAAATTCGTGATCCCCTCTCTGATGAGATGTACAATTGGATCAAAGGGCAGACCGATTCCGAACACATTTTTGCCTACCTGGTCAATTATCTGAATGCCAACCACAAGACCTTGTCCAGCGATGCTGTTGCCGACGCGTTTGAGAATACGTTTGACTATGTCAAGAAACTCATGGCAGATACCGGCATAAAGGAAGCAGCCTATTTGAACATGACCGTGACCAATGGAAAATTTATTGTGGGTACACGTTGGTGCAGTGATCCGAAGGAGGAACCGCTTACCATGTATCACTCAGAAGGGAGCCGGTACGTGGTTGAAGATGGAAATACCCGCCTGGAGGCACCGAAGGACGACGATCAGGCTGTACTTGTCGTATCTGAAAAGCTGTCGGATGGTCCTGAGTGGACGATGATTCCGAAAAATCATTTGGTCATGGTGGAAGACGACCTGAACGTACGCATCAAGGCCATCCACGCCTAGTCTCTCGTCCATGAATCAATATGATGCAGTCATCGTCGGCGGTGGCATTGTCGGATTGGCTACTGCCTTGCAGTTAAAAAAATCGAATCCCTCCTATCGCTTGCTTGTCCTGGAGAAAGAAAATCAGCTGGCCCGGCATCAGACAGGGAACAACAGCGGCGTCATCCACTCGGGCATCTACTACAAGCCCGGGAGCCTGAAGGCCACGAACTGCCTGAACGGATATAAGCAGCTCATCCAGTTTTGTACTGAACATGAGGTTCCTTTTGAGTTGTGCGGCAAGATCATCGTTGCCACGGAAGATCCGGAGCGCGCACAACTGAACACCCTCTATGACCGGGGGTTGCAGAACGGACTGGCGGGGATGAAGCGATTGAAGAAAGAAGAATTGCACGAGTACGAACCCCACGTAACCGGACTGGAAGGCATTTTTGTTCCGCAGACCGGTATCGTCGATTATGTCGTAGTGGCCAATAAATACGGAGAGGTATTGCGAAACGGCGGCACAGAAATCCACCTTGGCGAACGGGTAGTTCAAATCAAATCACATGAAGTAATCACAGACAAGGGAACATACACCACCCGACTGGTGATCAATTGTGCCGGCCTCTATTCTGATAAAGTTGCCTCCATGACGATGCCGAATTTGAATGTCCGGATCATTCCTTTCCGCGGAGAATACTATAAAATGAAGCCTGAAAAAGAGTATCTCGTAAAAAATCTAATTTATCCCGTTCCTGATCCCAGCTTCCCATTCCTCGGCGTTCACTTTACCCGCATGGCAAAGGGCGGCGTCGAGGCTGGCCCGAATGCTGTGCTTGCCTTCCGCCGGGAAGGATACAAGAAATCAGATATCAATCTGATTGAGCTGGC
>JANPES010000454.1:0-3534 GCA_031423035.1 Cyclobacteriaceae bacterium
CCGATTGGTTTTTCCCTTTTCCCTTTTCACTATTCCCTTTTCACTGCGCCACCCACCCGCCATCAACAGCCAGCGCCTGCCCTGTTTGGCAAACGCAATGGCGGCCGCTTGCCCGATTCCGAAACTGCCCCCGGTGATGAGGGCTATTTTTCCTTCAAATGGCTTGTTCATAGGTCATAGATTTGAATTAGAAAGATGATTCCTTAACCATTGTTGACCAATGATGGTAATACCAGGACGAGATGATATTTGTCAGGTCGCCTAAGTTTGCCAGATGGAATCAATAAATTGTGCGTGTGGCGTAGGGTAAAAAGTAGTCCTAATGGTTGAGGAAAGTTTAGAAAAAACCGCCTGAGCGTTGACAAAAATATTTACTCACGGTAGGAATCACTACCTGCTATGAGGCAACTCCGGTAGGCAGGGAGCTTAAGTCTTGCCTCTTTCGCGAAATTCAGTGGACAAGGCAAATCCCAAAATGACCAAATCACCAAATCACCAAATCACCAAATCACTAAATAGTGTAGCCCCGGTAGGAATCGAACCTACATCTTCAGAATCGGAATCTGAAATTCTATCCATTGAAATACGGAGCCATAACCTTCGTATTCCCACTGAATCGAATCGACCCGTTGAATTGTCGGGGTGAAATTCTATCCATTGAAATACGGAGCCAAATGGAGTGCAAATATAGATAAATCGGCTTTCCCGGAAAGAGCTAACCCCTCATTTCCCATTTCTGTTCTAATCCGTTTTGGATGCGTAGACAAGGCGAAGTAAGCGCCCAAGTAGGCTATATTTGCCGGGAGCAATAACGGTTTGGAAAACACAGCGGTAGCATTAAGCGGAGTGTCGGCGGGATACGAAAATCAACTCGTGTTCGCAGACCTTACTGTAGCCTTTTCTCAAAACCAGATCACCTGCATCCTCGGCAGAAGCGGCAGCGGTAAGTCAACGCTTCTCCAATTGATAAACGGCATGGTCCGCCCAATTAATGGTTCTGTCTTACTCTTTGGAAAGGGCCTGGATTACTCCCGCATCGCGCATCAGCGCTTGTCCATCGGATATGTAGTGCAAAATACCGGCTTGTTTCCTCACCTTACCATTCAAAGAAACATCACGTTGCTCGGACAAATTGCGGGGCTCCCGAAACCTAAACTTGAGCAGCGCCTCAATCAGCTCATGGACATGGCGCAATTGCCTTCTGCCGCGCTCACCCGTTATCCACATCAATTGTCGGGCGGCGAGCAGCAACGCGTTGGTATCTGTAGGGCCCTGTTCCTCAACCCGCCGGTTTTACTCATGGACGAACCGTTTGCTTCCGTGGATGGAACTACGAAGGAGGCGATCTTTTTGTACATAAAAACCTTTCAAGCGAGCGAGCCGCGCACCATGATATGGGTAACCCACGATTGGGATGAGGCCGAAAACTTGTGTGACCAGTTTATCCTGCTGGAAAAAGGAAGAATTTCTGTTCAAGGTCAACGGGATGAATTACCGTCCTTGCGCGTCAATAATCTCCAACAATCATGATGCGAATCATTGGCCTGATACTTATCCTGGGATTGTCACTGACTGCATTTGGTCAGGGGACAGCGATCCGTGTTGGGGCGAAGCACTTCAATGAAGGATATATCCTCAGCGAAATGCTTGCACAACTCCTGGAAGATGGCGGTTATACCGTTGATCGAAAATTCAATCTGGGAGGAACAGCAGTTGCATTTGAGGCCTTGCGAACTGGGGCGATTGATCTTTACCCGGAGTATACCGGTACGATTGCTCTGGAGATTCTGAAGATGGAAGTCGGCTTATCGACCAGCGCAATGAGCAAGGAGCTTATGGGCCGATACGGGCTAACGATCTCAGCACCGTACGGTTTTCAAAATACCTATGGTCTCTTGATGGATTCTTCTGCTGCGGCTTCCCGATCGATTACCACGATCAGTAATCTGGCTCAGCACCCAGACCTGCGCATAGGGCTTAGTTATGAATTTACAAAGCGCAAAGACGGTTGGGATAACTTGAAGAAGCACTACCGGCTTCCGTTTGAACCGCTCAGCCTCGAGCACGGACTGGCGTACGAGGCGCTCCGAAACAGTAAGATCGATGTAACCGATGCGTATTCGACGGATGGTGAGATCAGGAAGTATGGTCTGCGTCTATTGCGGGATGATCTCCGGTTCTTTCCGGAATACGAAGCCGTTACATTTTATCGGGATGCGTTGCCACAAGAAATAAAGGCTCTTATCGACAAGTTGGGCGGAGTCATTACCGAAACGGAAATGCAGCGCCTCAATGCCCTCGCCTTATTCGAAAAGGAAAGCCACAAGTCTATAGCGCATGATTTTCTGATAGGCAAAGGTCTGATTGGATCAGCAACAGCAACCTATAGCACTGGATATGAGTTGTCAGGCAAAATCGCAGAGCATCTTATGCTCACGCTGGTGGCACTTTTTTGTTCGATTGTCGTCGCTTTGCCATTGGGCGTATTCATTTATTACAAACCCCGGTTTGCGTATAGCATCGTGTATGTTACCGGTGTTATGCAAACCATTCCCTCCATCGCCTTGCTGGCACTGATGATTCCCCTGGTGGGGATTGGCAAACTGCCGGCCATTATTGCGCTCTTTTTCTATGCACTTCTTCCCATCCTGCGAAATACCATCACAGGGCTGCAAGGCGTGGAGCCGTCGTACAAAAAAGTAGCTGCTGCCATGGGCCTCAGCACCTGGCAGCAACTGAGGCTGATTGAGATTCCATTGGCGAAGCCCATGATTTTGGCAGGGATTCGAACTGCGGCGGTCATCAACGTGGGTACCGCCACACTGGCCGCTTTTATTGGTGCGGGGGGGCTCGGCGACTATATCGTTACCGGGTTGGCGTTGAATAATACGGAACTAATCTTGAGAGGGGCCATTCCGTCAGCGCTATTGGCGATAGGTATGGAACTCTTATTTGAGTTAATCGAACGCGTGATGGTGTTGAAGCATTTGCGACTTTATCAAAAGTAAATCTACGGCGGAGAGAGGATTTACTTAAGCAATCATAAGTTAACTTTTATGCCAAGGAGGACTGCCAGCGGTAATCCAGGACGTATTCCTGACGGACGTCTGGCTACAGCATATACTTCGTTCGTGATGTTGTTCACGGTGCCGATAAAAGTCACCCAACGGCTAGCCTTATAGTTAATAGAAAGGTCGATAATAAAGTTGCTGTTAATTTTCTGGTTTAGCGGAATATCTCCTTGTCCTGGTGCGGTGCGCATTTGGCTCAGGTATTTGGTGCTCAGATTAATCCTGAATATCCTATGCTCTAGGCCGAGGTTGCCGGTTATTTGGTAGTTCGAGAGATAGGGAAATTGATCTCCAACTTGCACAGTACCCCAATCTTCATTTACAGCAGTGAAGGAACTCAGAAATTCGCCTTGGGTGTATGTGTATCCCAGTGTGATTGGAACAGTAAAGGGTACATTGGCTGGCATCCAGTTATAATCGAGCTGCATTTCGAGACCATATGTCCTTGCTTTGCCGGCGTTAA
>JANPES010000455.1:0-9157 GCA_031423035.1 Cyclobacteriaceae bacterium
CAAAAATGAATTCTTCCACCTGTACTTCCAGCCCGGTTTCCTCTCTGTACTCCCGGGCCAGGTTCTCCTGTGCCGAGTGCCCAAATTCCATCCCACCCCCTGGAGGTGCCCAGAATGGACCCTCGTTCAGCCCGGAATGATTAATGAGCAGGATACTATCGTCCACTACGCATATTCCGCAAACACGAATACGAAGGCGGTTACCATAAATTTCCTGAACTGATATATCCATGCTGATGTTTTACCGTTTAATAACCTTGAATCCTTAAATTTGAATAAAATCACAGGTATGAGGAAGTTATTTTACATTCTGTTCCTTGTTATTCCGGGGCATGTATTTGGTCAGTCCCAAGGGCCACTCATTGCTTGGGAAAAATCAACCCATGATTTCGGCGATGTGATACAGGGCGAGAAAGTAGAGCATACGTTCAAATTCAAGAATGTTGGAAACGAGTCACTTGTTATTACAAATGTTCAGGTAACCTGCGGGTGTACAACCCCCAAAGGCTGGGCCCGGGATCCTATTCTCCCCGGATCATCGAGCGAAATAACAGTGGGGTTCAATTCTGCCGGAAAATATGGAAGGCAGGAGAAGGTAATTACCCTTGTATCAAACGCCTCAAATTCGGATGGAACCCAGATTCTTTTCTCAGCGAACGTTTTGGAGAAGAAGATTCCAAACTGATCAACTTTTTGATTGAAAGACCGTCCAGCAAGCGGTGAGCCATCCCAGGATCAGTGCTGTCCCTCCCAAGGGTGCTACGGCTCCCCATAACGGTTGATCGGCAAGCGCCAGAACCAGCAGGCTTCCGGAGAAGAAAACGATTCCCATAAACAGTAAGGCGGCAGCCTTCAGCAAACCAGGGTATTTATCCATGAGAAGGCCAAATAGAATCAGGGCAAGAGAGTGAACAGTCATATAGCGAATCGCTAGTTCAAATGTTTCGGTTCGGCCAGTTGCTTCAAGGGTCGCCTTGAGTGCGTGCGCACCGAAGGCTCCTAGTGCGACACTGCAAGCCATCAGCAGCATACCCACCATCAGTAAGGTTCTTGATGTCATTCTATTTTAAATCATGCGAGTTGCGTTCACCAAATAGGGCAGTGCCTACCCGGACCAGGGTGCTTCCTTCTTCCAGTGCCAAAGTATAATCTGAACTCATTCCGATTGATAACTCCTTCATTTGAATATTGGATTGCAAAGACAGAAGACGAATATCATCGAATAGTTTCTTCAGCGTACGGAACTCGTTGCGAATCTGTTCTTTATTCTGGGTGAAGGAAGCCATGCCCATGAGGCCATCAATTTGAATATGAGTAAGGTTCTTTATTTGAGGTGAACGAACAAGATCCATAAGTTCCCCGGCATCGAGGCCAAATTTTGTTTCCTCGCTTGCGATAAATACCTGCAGAAGACAATGGATGACGCGGTTGATTTTCTCTCCTTGTTTGTTGATTTCCAGCAGAAGCGGGAGGCTGTCTACGGAATGGATTAGGGCAACAAACGGGGCGACGTATTTTACCTTGTTGCGTTGTAAGTGTCCAATCAAGTGCCATTCAATATCGTCCGGGAGTTGGGCGTGCTTCTCCTGCATTTCTTGTACTTTGTTCTCGCCGAACAGCCGTTGGCCACAAGCATAGGCCTCCTTTATCTTGTCCACAGGGTGTGTCTTGCTGACGGCAACCAATCGCGCACCATAGGGTGCCAGGTGGGCAGTGAATGTTGCTATGTTATTTTTGATTACCATTCTATCTTTAGCACCGGCAAAAGGTTGATTCCTGCAAAAATATGGCGATCCTCGGCACATTGTTAAAAAGAAGTATAAAACTTCGAGAGAACCTGGAGCAGGAGTATTCTTCCCCTGCGGAGCTCCAAAAGGCTGTTCTGAAGGACTTGATGATCGCCGCCGCAGATACTTCGTTTGGCCGGTACTATAATTTTTCCGAGATCCTGAGTCATTTCCGTAAAGGGCCTAAGGAATTTTATCACCATTTTCAAAGAGTTCCGCTTCACGACTACAACAAGATCTATAAGGACTGGTGGCAAATCTCACTAAAGGGAGTGAAGAATGTCTGCTGGCCGGGAAGAGTAAAGTACTTTGCCTTAAGCTCAGGTACGTCTGAGTCATCATCGAAGTACATTCCCGTGACCAAGGAAATGACCAAGGCCATCCAGCGGACCAGTATAAGGCAGATCCTCTCCTTATCTAAGTACGACTTGCCAACAAAATTTTTTGAAGCGGGGATTCTGATGATTGGCGGGAGCACACACTTGAACAAGAAGGGGAGCTACTTTGAGGGTGATTTGAGCGGCATCCAGGCTGCACGCTTACCGTTCTGGTTTCAGCATTTTTACAAGCCCGGGAAAAAAATTGCCAGGACCAGGAAGTGGAGTTCAAAGCTTGAGGAAATTACGCGGAAGGCAAAATTGTGGGACATCGGGATTATTGTCGGCGTACCTGCCTGGATTCAGATTCTGCTGGAAAAAATCATCACCCATCATAAGGTCAAAAACATTCACGAAATATGGCCTAACCTACATGTTTATGTCCATGGCGGCGTTTCATTCGATCCTTACCGGAAAGGTTTTGAAAAACTGTTGGGTAGGCCTATCAACTACATCGAAACCTATCTCGCCTCCGAAGGATTCATTGCATACCAGTCCACGCCAAAACATGGATCGATGAAACTGGTACTCAACAATGGGATATTTTATGAATTCATCCCATTCAATGAGGAAAATTTTCTTCCTACAGGAGAGCTTTCACCCCAGGCCAAAACAATGCTCATTGATGAGGTTGAGGAAGGGAAGGAGTATGCCCTGTTGCTCTCCAGCTGTGCGGGAGCCTGGCGGTATCTTATTGGGGATACCATCAAGTTTACTTCTGTGGATGAATCAGAAATAATCATTACCGGCCGCACCAAGCACTACCTGAGCCTGTGTGGCGAACATCTTTCGGTGGACAATATGAATAAAGCCATCGAACTGGTCTCTGATGAATTGAATATTGATATCAAAGAATTTGCCGTCGCCGGGATACCACATGGTTCGCTTTTTGCGCACCATTGGTTTGTGGGGACGGACCAAAAGGCAGATGTTGTGTTGCTGCGTGAGCGGCTGGATCATTTCCTGAAGGAACTCAATGATGATTACGCCGTAGAGCGTAGCGCAGCCCTCAAGGATATTTATGTGGATGTATTACCTGTAAAGACTTTCTATGCCTGGATGGAATCCAAAGGGAAGGCCGGTGGGCAGAATAAATTTCCCCGAGTACTAAAGAGCCCACAGTTGGAAGACTGGCAAAAGTTCCTTGGAAGGTGATTGAGGTACTCTTCAATGGTATAGAATTCGGAATCGTCCTCACGTTTCTGATCGGCCCGGTTTTTTTCACCATTCTGCAAACCAGCATCGAAAAGGGATTTTGGATAGGCGTCTTGGTTGCCATTGGCGTCTCCCTGAGTGATATTCTGTATGTTGTCATTTGTTATTTCGGATTGTCTTCGTTTATGGCAGACCCGAAAATCAACTTGTATATGGGATATGTTGGTGGCGTGATCCTGATCGCGTTTGGATCCTATTACCTCCTTTTCAAAAGCCGTAAAAAAGATATTAGGAATCCCGATATGGTGCGGGAACGAAAACCGGTTGCCTATCTTGCCAAAGGGTTCCTTATTAACATCATGAGTCCGATGGTGCCCTTGTTTTGGATTGGCACGGTTAGCATTGCAACAATTGATTTCGGATATACGTCCGCAAGCACCTATGGCTTGTTTTTCGGCGGTGTGCTTGGAACGGTGCTTTTGACAGATATTGGCAAGGCCTATCTTTCGGGAAAACTTAGATCGCTCATTACCCACAGGTCTTTGATGATCATGAATGCGATCGTCGGACTTGTATTAATCGGGCTTGGTGCCCGGTTGGTCTTTCTAGCTTTCCGGGCTTCCTAGTCCTGGAGAATATTTGCGACGAAAGTAGATTTTAGCAAGAGCCAGCAGAGGAATAATGCGATGGCCCAGCGCACGTAAATAAAATAGAAATCGCTGGTATCCTTGAATCGGGTTTCCTTGATCTCTGCCTTCTCCAGTTGGTCGATCTTCTTAAAGACCTGCAAGAGTGCCCGCTGGTCGGTTACCCGAAAGAATTCACCTGATCCGATTTCCGCTATTTTTCGCATTGTCGTTTCGTCCACCGTATTTTCTACCATGTTCGGGCGACCAAAGAAATCTTTTCCGAAGGGCACCATACCTTCTTTGCCGACAACAATCGTGTAGGTTTTGATGTTGTAAGCCGCTGCTAGTTCGGCCGCCGTGATGGGATCAATATTTCCGGCCGTATTGTCACCATCACTTAACAAAATACAGACTCTTGATTTTGACTCAGACTCACGCATGCGGTTGGTCACGACCGCCATGGCACTTCCTATGGCAGTGCCCCGGCTTTCAATCATGTCAAAGTTGAGTTCATCCAGGTAAGAATTCAGCAGCGCGTAATCCGTGGTGAGCGGTGCCAATGAAAAAGCCTCTCCGGAAAAGACCACGATACCGATTCGATCCTGAAGGCGACCCTTAATAAAGTCACGGGCAACGTCCTTGGCAGCTTCCAGACGATTTGGGGTAAAATCTTCAATCTGCATAGATTGGGATATATCGATAGCCAACATAATGTCAATGCCTTCCGTCCACTGCTCAACTTTTTCATTAGACCGCTGTGGGCGCGCAAGGGCCATCAGGAGGAGGGTAACAACCAAGGCAAGGAGCAATTCAGGCACAAAGCGAATGAGGGTGAGCAGCGATTTCCGCCCCGCCTGACGGGCAAAAGCAACTGGCAATTTTTGATTGAAGAAATACCGCCATACCCAGCGCAGCAGAAAGAGCAGCGGAACAACTGCAATTCCATAAAGGAAGAGATTGTTCGACCAGGTAAAAGAGTTCAGTGTAGACAGGGAAAACCAATCCAGGGACCAGGTATTGAGATTATCCATTCCTTACATCGGCTTCCCTTTTTTGAAATTGTTGCTCTGAATATGTCTGAAGAATGTGGAAGGGCTCGACGCTGGCTTTATAACCACCATAGATTCCGCGGTCTATGGTCCGAAGCGCATTGCCAAGGCCCACGTTAGAAATGTTCCGCAGAATCTCTCTGGATGTTGATTTTGTGTATGGGTATTCCTCCAGGTCCTCCATGTAGCGTTTCCACAAGACCAGAACTTCTTCGGCTTTTCGATTGGAAGATTCTCTGCTTAACGTGTCAAGGGCTGTACTGAACCTTGACAGAAAGGTTTCATATTTCTTCCTCAGCCTCCGGAGGGCAAAGTACTTGCGTATTCGTTTGCCAAAAATCAACCATCCGACTATTCCAAATATGACCAATGCCGAAATGCCGATCAACAGGATCGGGTAGTTGAATATCCATTTCACGCTTTGATAGGCGGTACTGATTTTCAACGGTAGCTTGTCCATTGCAATAGAATCCAGGGCCATGGTCACCCGATACCGGAGCCGGATGCTGTCGGTTGCTGAGAACACGGCTACACAATCGCCTTGCTGGAGAACAAATACCGGAAGCTTGAGTCTCTGAAGGCTGTCGATTTCGAAGGTAGATAGGAAATAGACAACGCTGTCATAACTCGTGGTACCCGCGGTGTGCGTGGGGTAGAAGCGCTTGCCGCTGGATTCGAACGGAGCAAAGGAAAAAGTAGAATCAGGAAAGAGGATTTGTTGATCGCTGGGATATGAGGCGGTGAGCACGTAGGGAACAACTTCGCCCACGGCAGCGCTGTCAACACCAAAAAACCCATGTACACGGACAGCCGGCTGGGCTGCGGATGAAACCGCAAGACTCATCATGAAAGCAATAGACCTAACTCGATTCAACATCCTCATCTCGTGCTTTCTTTTGCTTACGAAGTCTTAAGCATTTTGTTTCTCACCTTGAACAGCCGTAGCAGTTTGGGGACAAAGTCCTCATCTGTGGAGACATTGACATAATTGATCTGATGCTTCCTGCTGAATTTTCTCAACTCCTCCTGGCGGTTTGTGTGCGCTTTCGCCAGCCCTTCCCGGAACTCCCCAAACGAGGTATTGATCCAGAGGGTTTGTTTTGATTCTTTGTCGAAGACCGGTATGATACCCAACTTCGGAAGATTTGATTCACGCTTGTCAGAAATATGAATGACAACCAGGTCATGCTTGCGGGCCAGCGATTGCAGGTTGCGGTGGTATCCATCATCGATGAAATCGGAAATCATTACAATTACGCTTCGCCGCTTGATCGAGTTGAGGGCAAAGGAAATGGCTTTTGAAAGATTGGTTCTGGATGATTGTGGCTTAAGTTTTTCCAGACTCGAAATAATCTGGTAGGCCTGACCAATTCCTTTCTTGGGCTTGATATATTGCTCTCGCTGATCAGAGTAACAAATCAGGCCTACCTGGCTCGACTCCTTCGCTCCAGAAAGAGCCAGAACGCCACATATTTCCATCCCAATATCGAACTTGGTCTTACCGGGACTGCCGATATTCTGAGAAGCACTCACATCGAGAATAAAGAATATCGTCTGTTCTTTTTCTTCTTTAAATGTTTTTACAAACGTCCCGTGACCTTTGGCGGACACATGCCAGTCAATGGTCCGAATGTCATCCCCGTACTGATAGGGGCGCACATCGTCGAACTCCAACCCGCTTCCTTTGAAGATGGAATGAAAATCCCCCTGCATTTGGCTGTTAATAGCTTTGCGTATCTGGATTTCGTAGCGACGGAGCTTTTTGAGGAGTTCTCTCACACTGGCATCATTTTCGTGGCGCTAAAATATGAGTAATTTGCGCCTCCCAAAAGAAAGATTTTCTATGTATACCCGGTTCCTCACATGTTTGTTCCTTCTGGCCTCCCTGTTTTCATGCACAAAGGAAAAGAAAGAGGTAGCTGCCCTGGACAAGGATCAAATGACGAACCTACTGATCGACATCTACCTCGCTGAGGCAAGAACGTCCCTTTTGCCACTTAGCAAGGACTCTGCCTACAGGCTGTTTCTGCCTTACCAGGACTCCCTCATGCGGAGCAACGGGATCGCCGACTCTACGCTAAGGAAGGCGTATGGCTACTACCTTCAGCATCCTACGGAGCTTGAAGCCATCTATGATGCAGTGATTGATTCCCTCAGTTTGCGCGAACAGCGGATTCGGGAGGACCCGGAACCAGGTGAATAAGGGCACATGATTTTTCCATCTGATTTTGAAAATCGTCTGGGGTTTGATCAAATCAGTAATCGAATTCTGTCCTCCTGTCTGGGTGAACTCGGCAGGAAGAAAGTGATTGACCTGTGTTTTCTTTCGGATCCCGAATCGATCCGCACCTTGCTGACCCTCAATCATGAAACGAAGAGCCTGCTGGAGGAAGGGGCTGATTTCCCCATCGGGCCATATGCGGACCCAACGCCGTGGTTCGGCGTTGCAGCAGTAGCAGGAACTTATCTGGAAATGGAGGATCTGCACGCTATTGGAATTGCATTTCAGATGATCCAGGCAGCGAATAGTTTCTTGTCCAAAGATTTGGAGAGTTACCCAAGCTTGGCTTCGCTTGCCCTGCCAGACGCTCCTGGAAAGAGAATCGTCGGTACGCTTCGGTCGAAGATCGATGAGGAAGGAAAGATGAAGGATAACGCATCGCCTGAGCTCGCCCGCATTCGCAAAAGACTGCGCGAGGAAGAGGCAAAGGCCCGCCGTGTCGCCGACCTCATCATGCGGCAGTCGCTCGACAAGGGATGGAGCCCGGAAGGATCTAATCCCACCATTCGCGATGGCCGGTTGGTTATTCCTTTGCTGGCGGAGCACAAGCGAAAAATAAAGGGATACCTGGTTGACCAATCTTCGACTGGTCAAACCATATTTCTCGAACCCGCCGACGTCATGGAGGCGAACAATGACCTCCGTGATCTGGAGTTGGAGGAACGCAAAGAAATTGTCCGGATTCTCAGGGAATTGACTGCCTTTGTCCATCAGCATCTGGATGAGATTCAGGAAGGGTATGAATTACTTGCCTCGCTCGACTTTCATCGTGCAAAGGCACACCTGTCGCGTGACTTGAATGCCGTGATGCCTCACTTGACATCTGGCCCTGCCTTACGTTGGGCGAATACCCGTCATCCACTTCTGTTCCTGGCGTTCCAGAAGAAGCGACCCCTGGTACCGCTTTCCATAAACTTGGCAACGGACAATCGCTTTTTGCTTGTCTCTGGCCCCAATGCCGGTGGAAAGTCTGTTTGTCTGAAAACCGTAGGGTTGATACAATACATGGCCCAGTGTGGATTGCTTGTACCCATGGATGCGGACTCTGCGGTGGGTGTGTTCGATTCCATGTTCCTTGACATAGGGGATCAGCAGTCAATTGAAAGCGACCTGAGCACCTACAGTTCTCACCTGCGCAACATGGCACACTTTATTCAATATGGTGGCCCGGGTTCCCTTATCCTGATGGATGAACTAGGTTCAGGTACAGATCCAAATTTTGGAGGAGGCATTGCTCAGGCAATTCTTGAGCAATTGCTTCATAGAAAGTGCTGGGGCCTTGCGACAACACACTATTACAACCTGAAGGTTTTCGCAAGCCATTTCCCTGGTATTCGCAATGCTTCAATGCAGTTCGACACAGAAAGACTAGTGCCACTTTTTCAATTGGAGATAGGGCAGCCAGGCAGTTCATTTGCACTGGAGATTGCCCGGAAGACCGGCTTGGGTAAGGAAACGTTGAATGAGGCTGGCAGAATCATTGGTAGTGAACTCATCGGACTGGAGTCCCTGATGAAGCAAGTGGCCGAAGAGAAAGTGCGTATCGAACAACGGGACAAGGAGGTGACTCTCAGGGAGCAAGAAGTCGCGACGTCCCGGCAGAACTATGTGGAATTGAAGGAAAAGCTCGAAGCGCAAAAAAAGGAAATTCTTAACCGGGCGAAAGCGGAAGCGGCGACATTGCTGCAGGAAACAAACCGTGAAATTGAAAAAACGATACGCCACATCCGTGAGAACAAAGCAGATAAACAGGAGACACGTAAAGTCCGTGAAGGGCTCCGTGAACTGGGGAAAAAGGTAAAACCTCAGCAATTGCACCCCGTAAAACCGGAAGGACCGCTCAAGATTGGGGACAAAGTACGTATCCTGGGCGGTGAAG
>JANPES010000456.1:0-9180 GCA_031423035.1 Cyclobacteriaceae bacterium
CTATTTTTCCAGGATTCGATCATTGTGAACATCGCTTGCTGCTTTTCGGATTTTGTTGTCATCGTCTTATGGTTTATCTTTTGACAACAAAACTATCCTAACAAAGGCGCCTGATAAAGATGTACTTCATCGGATGCTTACGTTGATCATATGTCCAGTATTTAATGTCGACTCGATTGGCCTTTTAGAGAGGAAGGCCATCAGCCACTTTAAAATCACTTTAAAACAATACAGCCAGTCACGATTTATGTCTCGTAACTGGCTGTCTTTCAAGCTCCTCCTCTTGGACTTGAACCAAGGACCCTCTGATTAACAGTCAGATGCTCTAACCAGCTGAGCTAAGGAGGAGTGTAAATTCCTTTCCTGGTTGAAAAGGAGTGCAATATTAAGGGTTTCAGGCGGAAAAGACCAAAAAGGAATCTTAGAATGGTTAAATCGGTGAAATACTGTCCATTGTCTCATTTTCTGGTGGTTGAAAGTACCACCCCGGCCAGTCGGCCACCCCTCCTTTCGGGAGGGGAAAATGCAGGCCTTCGCTTTGTAGAGTAGGCTTTATTCCAGGAGCGTCAGCCTTACTCGTCGTCGTCTGATTCTTCACGTGGAATTACAAAGGCGCTCCTAACCGGTGCCGGCATGCGGCTGGCCTCACCCCTGACCGCTTTCCAAATCACCTCACTGAACGCAAGGTCGGGTGCAGCATCCATCACCTCGAGATTAAACTGGCTGGAAAGCCGTGCAATCGCCGATTCTTTGGTATTCATTTCTTTGATGTCGTATGTAGCCGACAGCCCCTTGTATGGCGTGACGTCCGGTGATTCCGAAAAGCACTCCCACATCGGTGTTGCGGCCGCATCATATTGACTCATCGGCGGCAACCCAAGAATCAGCTCAATGGTTCTTAGCATCGACGTCGTTGTATACATCTTGCTTACAACGGTCTGACGTTTTACATATGGACTGACAACAAATGCGGTCGACCGATGCGCATCAACGTGATCAGGTCCATTTTGTGCATCGTCTTCAAGGACAAAGATCGCAGACTCATTCCAGATTTTGCTTTTGCTGATATGCTCGATCATCTGCCCCAGGGCCAGGTCATTTTCCGCAACCATGGCCCGAGGCGTCGGCATCCCTAACCGTGCACCGGCGGTGTGATTGTTGGGCAACCGGATGGTACTGAGTTGTGGAACAGCCTGAATGGCCAGCAACGAATCAAAATCAAATTTCCATTTTGTAAACCGTACCATGTCTGGAACACTTAGGTCATATTGCGGATAGTCGGAGTCAAAGTGTCCCTTCAGGGATTTCAAATTAGACCGGCCATTGTAGACAAACTCGCCATAGCTTCTGTAACTCACCCCGGCCCGCTGACAGTAGTCCCAGATGAATCCATCCTCGGGCCACGCAATCTCCTTCGAACCTTCATAGTCATAGGATCCTCCCCTGTCACCATAATTTGTCGGCCAGGTCTTCTCCACATAGTCATTGGCGTAGGCTGCCATGGACCAATTGTGGCCATCAGCACTGACTTCCGCATTCACATAGAAATTATCGAGCAAGACGTATTGCTCCGCGATCGCATGTTGATTGGGCGTTACCATTCCAGGAAACAGGCACAACGTAGAATCCCCGTTACCCTTCGGCATGTCACCTAGTACCTGGTCGTAGGTCCTGTTCTCCTTGATGATATAAAACACGTACTTGATGGGCGTCGGGTCGCCCGGTTTTCGGGGAATTGGATTTCCGTCCTCTCCGTTTGCTAAAGCCTGAATCTCCTTGCTGTAGGGTGTGTTTGCATAAACTGCCGCAGAATAAACGCCAAGGGTCGCTTCGTCCGGCTCATCCACCTTCATCATCGTGCCCTTTAACAACCCTCCTATGTACTGTGTGCTGTCATTTCTTTTTTCATAGGGATTGGGACCTTTTGGGTTTGCCTGCGATCGGCCGCCCTTGCCATTGGCGACGAATATTTTTCCTTGCGATACTTTCACAGAGGTTGGATACCAATCTGTCGGAATAAATCCTATACTCTCCGATGCCCCGATTTGTGAAACATCAAATACCGCGAGGCAGTTGTTGTCCGCATTGGCAATATAGAGTCTGTCTTCATCCTCAGAAAGGGCCAGAGCATTGGGTGTGCTCCCTGCCGGTGCGTCCGGGAAAAGGGAGGTCTGAAGAATTTCTAGCACTTCTCCCGTTGCCGTTGCAATCACCGAAACCGAGTTGGTGTTTCCCTGGGCCACAAATAAGGTCTGTCCGTCATTACTTAGAATCAACTCATTGGGGTTGCTGCTCACGGCGATCGTGCTTGCCACTTCACTTCTTTCGGTGTCGAATACCGCTACTTCTTTTCCGCCCCAGATGGAAATATAAAGCGACTTCTTATCGGGGCTCAGCACACTCGCATAGGCAGCCTTCCCCAGAGAGATCCGTCGGGATGATTTATCTTTCAGGTTCGCGATGTACAACGCGCTGTCTTCCTTGGTGGTGATGTAGAGTACGCCTTTATTTTCGTCGAGGGACAAACCCGTGGGAGAGATCTTTTCGGTAGGCCATGGCTTTCCTAACACGATAGAGTCCGAAAGCGTCAACTTGTTATTTTGTATGCGATACACGACGATCATGTTGTCATTTCCTCCCGAGGCATACAATTGCGTCTCATCACCATTGAATGCAAGGCCATACCACGACTTACGTATCTCCACCTCATCGAGCAGTGTAAGGGTGGCTGGGTCGATGAGCATGACCGATTGTTTGCTTTGCCCGTTGTTGGTCACTGCTAATCGTTTGCCTGAAGGTGAGACCACCAGATTCAGCGGCAAGTCGCCCAATGCGATCGTCTGGCCTGCCGGGCTAAGTGACCATCCGTTGGGCAGCATAATCTGCCCTGCCCTCAGGGATTCCGCGAGGGAGGCCAACACCCTTGTGTCCGGCGATGACGGCCCACAAGCCGTAAAGAAAAAGAGGAAAAGCAAGAGGTGCAGGCGGGTTAATATATTTTTCAATCCAGTGGGTTTGATGTGACTAGGCTAAGTTCGGCAATTCCTGTCATTGGAAGTTAGTGAGAAGTTAAGTTCGCGTTATTCTTGACAAAAAGCGGCTGGAGCCTTGTTTCTGGAACCGTCGTGAGGTTATTGCTAAGTTTTTTGCGGAAGGGCTTGAGGTATTTACTATTAATGAATTTGGTTATTCATGGAGGTTGAGGTAATGCGCCGGCCACCACCCCGGCCACCACCCTGGCCAGTCGGCCACCCCTCCTTTCGGGAGGGGAAAAATGCAGGACTTCGGTTGCATAGTAAGCTTTTTTCCAAGATCTCGAATCGCCAGCTGGCTCCTGGGACTTCACCTCCTGTCTTCAGAGGGGTCAGGGGTGGTGAAATTGTTTTTTATCTCCTCCAATACCCCCTCCAAGTCCTCAAACACCCTGCAATTCTCAAACCGGACCACCCGGATATTGACGCTGTTCAAAAATATAGTTCGCCGCTGATCATAGGCAAGGCCTTCGGGCGTAAAGTGATATGATCCGTCTAGCTCAACACAAAGTTTTTCGGATGGGCAATAAAAGTCCAAAATATAGGAGCCTACACTATGCTGTCTTCTGAATTTATGTCCTCGCAATTGACTCTTTTGTAATGACTTCCAAAAGGTTGCTTCGGCAGTTGTAAGATTGTTGCGAAGTTTTTTGCGGAAGGGTTTGAGGTGTTTATGGTTGTGGATTTGTGGATTCATGGAGGAATAGGGATTTACGCCGGCCACCACCCCGGCCATTCAGCCACCCCTCCTTTCGGGAGGGAAAAATGCAGGACCAGATTGTGTACAGCGTTCATTCCAAAAGTGGGTACGAGCGCTGTTCAACGCTTCACCACCCTGAATACCTCATTCCGCTCCTTTCCGAGGCCATAAATGATGTAGACACCGGGAGTCCAGTCAACTCCCAGCTGGAGTTGGGTTGTTAAGTCTACTTCACCGGCAAAGACCTCAACACCCTGCACATTCACAATCCGCAGAAACAACTTCTTCTTTTCAGCCGTATTGCACATCAAAACAAATGCATCGGTGAATGGATTCGGGTAAGCAACGATTCCCATGCGCACTTTCTGCGGTTCTTGCTCAGTCATTGCACCCGGCGCTTTCACGCTACTCGCCTGACCAACAGCCTGTCTCAGGGTAGATAACGTTGCACTTGATTCTGCACCCGGGTCGGGCCGCGTGACAAACGATTTCGTCGGGCCCCAAGTCGGCGATAGATCGGTCTTCACACGTACATAATAGGTGGTTGAAAACAAAAGCCCGGTTATCCACTGACTCCGCAATCCGGTCTGAACGATTGACATGCCAGTCAAGTCTGACGCGGTGCTTACTTGAATTGTATAAGCAGTGGCGCCAACGACCGGATTACATATCATCCTGGGCGACACATCCACTCCAGAGGTGGATATCGATGGAGATAGGAGATAGGTGAATTGCTCCGGCCTTCCGGTTACAAAGCGAGTAGTTCGGCCAAATGCCTCTGACAAATTTGTTCGGACCCGTACAAAGTAAGAGGTGTTATAATCCAGCGTGCTGAACGATTGCCTGCGGCCCCCGGTTTTTTCTACGAAAGTGCTGAAGCTTGCGTCCTTACTAATCTGAATGGTGAAGAGTTTGGCCTGACGAACAGGCAATACCATCACTGTGATTGGAATCGCTACATCCGTCATCCCATCAACAGGCGAAGTAATATATACGTCCGGGACATCGACTGGGTTTGCAACAGTTAGCTTGCCCGGGACCAGCACGAAACCATAATTTTTGTCAGTTCCGCCAGACAACGTAATCGGGTAGTCACCGGGGGGACTGCTGAGGTTGGCTGATGAAGCAAGCGTAGGTGGCAAATCAATCATGCCTGGCGCATCTGCTCCGATGAACCCGGAATATGAAAGGGTAAAAACCGGATTAACTTCCCCTACGAATCTTGTCTTGGGGTCTGCAGTAGCTGTAAGTATTGCCTTGTTTACCCGCAGAGCCTGCCCGACTTCAGGTGCAGCGTTGAACCCTGCATCTCCTCCCTGCCGCGCAAAAAGGGTTGTCTCCCCCGCAGAATGAATAGTAACGGTAAATCCATCCACGCTGGCAACAGACTGATCTGTGCTACTCAACGTCACTGGCAAGCCCGACGAAGCGGTAGCAACGACGACGGAAGATGGATCGCCATACCTGCGTTCTTGCAAAGGACTAAATGAGATAGTTTGATCCATCGGCTGGCCATTTTGAGGATTCGGCACAACGGTCTGAAAATCTACAGTATTGTTATCGGTGTCGGCGCCTGCAATTCTTCGCATAATTGATAAAGTAGCCGAGGGAGATACAGATGGGCCTGTGCCGTCGAAGCAATTCGCGCTCGACCCGTATCCTACCCGATCAATAATTTGTGCGCCGGTTGGACAGTTTCCCGTCAGTACCGTCACTGAATTAACAAGCGCTACCTTCCCCGCCGACGCGCTCATCCCGATCGTGCCAGAAGCATCAGCCGTCGGCAAAGCCTGCCCGTTACCTGCCCCCGCTGCCAATTGCAAAAGGTAGTACCGGCCAGGTTGAATGAGGCCGCTCAACACAGCGACTTGCCATGTCCCAGTTGCCGTAGCAGACGCATACTGCACACTCCAACCAGATAATTCAACTGGTAAACTTCCAGGATTGAATAATTCAACGTAATCATTCCTGAAGGCTGCGCCGGAATTCCCTCCGGCCCCGTAGACTTCATTGATGACCACCTGTTGAGAAAATGACACAGTGGCCAAAACGGAAAACAGAATCAGTAAGATGTTCTTCATGGTCTTAATTTTTTTGTCTCATGGTAATTGTCTGGAACGCACCAGCAAATTGAGACTCCTGGAGTTGGCAGGCAATCCAGTTTTCCGGATGGAATTGGGTATGGGAAAGAAGTGACTAGTGGGCAGTGACTAGTAGATAGTTGCTGGCTATCGGTCGGTGGTGCAGACTTACAGGTTTTAGAAAAGCGGAAGAAGCAACCTGTTTATGATTGCGCCTGCTCAGATAAACTACCCCAGATTCGCAATAAAAATCATCGCTACCGCCGCAGGCGCAACGTATCGAATCAGAAATCGCCAGACGACCATGTGAAATGCCTTGGGTTGCAACAACTCATCCTCGCAGGCGGAACGGGTGATCAGCCAGCCGGCAATTACCGCCATCAGAATACCACCCATGGGCATGAGCAGATTGGACCCGAAATAGTCCAACAAGCCAAAGAAGGTTTTGCCTTCAAGAGGTCCGAATGCCAAAGGCGTGAAATCCTTCCATAGGTTGAAAGAGAATACCGTACCCAGTCCGATCACCCATAGCAGTATGCCCGCGACAATGGATATTCTCTTGCGGCTATATTGGGTCGTCTCTTCCAGGTGGGCGACGACCGACTCCAGTAAGGATATGGATGAGGTCAACGCCGCCACCACGAGTAACAGAAAAAACAAAGCCCCGACAAATCCACCACCGGGCATATCGCCAAACGCGATGGGCAGCGTCATGAAGATCAGCCCCGGCCCTTCCGCCGGAGACAATCCGTATTGAAATACGATGGGGAAAATCGCAAGGCCCGCCAGCATCGATGCCAGCCCATCGGAGAACGCGATGATAGCCGCCGACTTGAGCACATGTGTCGTGCGGGGCATATAGGCGCCGTAGGTCAGCATTACCCCAACACCAATCCCCAATGAAAAGAACGCTTGACCAAAAGCCGCCAGCACCGTTTCCGCCGTGAACTTTGAAAAATCAGGGGCGAACATGAAATTGACAGCCTGCAGAAACTCGCCTGTAAACATCGCGTAAACCACGAGCGCCGCCAGGATAAGAAATAACGCCGGCATCATCCACGAAAGTGACCGCTCCAGCCCGCCTTGTATGCCCAGCGCCACAATCCACACCGTGGCAATCACAAACACACCTTGTCCGATCATCATCCGAAGTGGACTATCCAGCAGTTCATTGTAAAAACTCACGGCAGAAACGGCGTCGAGGTTGTCGAGCATGCCCGCAAAAGAAGTTACTGTGTAGTCCAGGGTCCAGCCGGCGATGACGCAATAGAAGCTCAGAATCAGAAATACGCCAATCATCGAGACCCAACCGAAGATGGTCCAGCGCGGATGAAGTCCGTCCTTCTTGATCAGTACTTCCAATGAGCCGACCATGCTCTTCCCTCCTCTCCGCCCAATCAACAACTCGGCACCCAGAATCGGGATGCCCATAACCAGCAACGAAATGAGGTAGACCAGCACAAATGTTCCACCTCCATTCTCGCCAGCCAGGTAGGTAAACTTCCAGATATTGGAAAGCCCCACTGCGCTCCCGATGGAAGCAAGGATAAATAAATAGTTTGAAGACCAGCCGGTCGCGGGTTTTTGCTCTGCCATCGTTGCGAATTACGACAATTGATTGAGGTTATACCGCATGATCGATCCATGAGGACCTTCTTTAATCCGCTCCAGGTCAAAAACATCTCCTGCCGGACCCGTGCGTCGGGTGGTAACAGCGTGTATTCTCTTCACATCTTCCGCGTCAAGCGAAAAATCAAAAACACGAAGATTCTCGTTGAGGTGTACAGCCGTGCGTGCTCCGATGATGGCAGCCCCAACCTGCGTTCGTTCAATGATATACCGCGAGGCCACATTGGTAATGCTCGTGTGATGCTTGTCTGCGATACCTTTCAATTCGCGCAGCAATTCCTGAAACAACGACCATGAGCCAAACTCCTCAATCATCAACTTGTATTTCACCTGTGACCTGTTATCGAAAGGCGGCAGCGGTACGGCCTCGTCCAGCCATTGCTCACTTAGAAATCCCCCGGCCACGGTACCGTAACACAACAGTTGGATATTGTGCTTCGCGCAAAGCTCAACAAGTCCCTTCTCGGGTCGATTGTCTAAGAGTGAATATTGAACTTGAAGCGAGGCCAGCGGCACACCAGACTCAACAATCTCCTGCGCGCTGGCTGTATTGAAGTTTGTTCCGGATATCAAATGGATTTTCCCGGCATGCTGCAGTTCTTTCAACCAATGGGCTGTCTCCACCCAACCTGGAACAGCATACGTCCACCAGCTGAACTGGACCATATCCAATCGCTCCACGCCGAGCCGCTTCAAAGACCTGTCGATTATTCGTTCGACATAGGCCTTATTGAGCGTAGCCAGCGCATCGTGGTCAGGAACGAACTTGGTTAGCACCTGGATATCTGCATGTGACCCGAAGCGCTCCTTTCGTGCGGCCAGGAATTTTCCAATTAACTCTTCTACACCGGTGTAGATGTCGGCACAGTCGAAGGTTGTTACCCCCGCATCCGCAAAAGCGAACATGTCTTCAACGGGGTCAGCGCCAGCCCCCTGGCTGTGTCCGGCTGACAGCTGCCATCCGCCTTTGATGATCCTGGAAATGGAAAGGGCCCCGTCGAGCTCGATGCGTTCAATGCTCATTATTTCTCGGCCCAGGGATTGTTCTCCGGAAGGGGCACGACTGTAGTGTCAGCCCGGTTAAATTTTTGTTTGCCAATACGGCTGATCCGGAAGCGTGCTCCACAATGCGGATCCGGGCATGCGATGATGTGATCCGTTGCCATCCAGTCATATTGGTTTAGCGGCCTCTGTTTGGCCGGCAGTAAAGGAAGCAAAGCCGCCAGTGCATAAAGAGAAAATGGCTTGTCGGTTTTGAAATGGAGGTTCTCGCCGCGCACTTCAAAGGATGCTCCTGCCTGGTGACCGCAGACAAAGGGCTTGTCTCCTTCGATGGTCTCTACGAGGAGGTCGTATAGGTGGAATTGTGACATGGTCGCTTTTTAGACTTCAATATTCATCATTCGTTATTCAATATTCAATATTCCTTCATTAACCTATGGCTTCCGCCTGCATCAGCCATCAGGAAGGACACCTTAGCGCTTTATTACTCTATAAAAGAGGACTCTTTTCCCTTGGGCAACCCACTCAACAAAGGGAGGAAACCTCCATATTTGCATTATGAAGGTATTATTTGCATTCTTCATCGTTGGCCTTTCCACCCTTTCAGCTCAGCCAACAAATCCCGTTTACTCCGTCAAAGGTGTAATTGACCTTAGGCCTTATGACTTCTCAAACCGAGAAGCCGTTCAGCTCGGTGGGGCTTGGGAATTCTATTGGAACAAGCTCTTGACTCCGG
>JANPES010000457.1:0-6884 GCA_031423035.1 Cyclobacteriaceae bacterium
AGAAACAGAAAGAATGAATTTGAATTTCTATGTAGGCACGCTTATCATTTTTTGTTCCGTTGTGTTCTATCCGGCTATCAAAAGAAAATTACAGCCAACCTGACCATCCAGGAACACCTGGAAAATCAACTTCGCGCGCGACAGGTCTGTCAAACAAACCGAATAGGGACGAACCCGATCCGCTCAAGCTGGCGTACACTGCACCCATTGAATATAGGTGTTGCTTTATATTCTGTAACTCCGGGTAACGATGAAACACAGAGGGCTCAAAATCATTTACCAGGCGTGCTTTCCACTCGGCTACGGGTTGACGCAGAACCGTTCGTAGGTCCTCCGCCGCAGGTGCAGGTGTAACAGAAGCATAAGCCATCGCTGTCGACACATGAATCAAGGGGGAAATAACAACCAGGTAAAGTCCTTTTAGCATTAATTCGATCGGCTCGAGTTCATCCCCCCGGCCAGCGCCGAATGCTGGCTGATCCTGGATAAAAAAAGTGCAATCACTTCCCAGTTGTCTCGCATACGCGGTCAGTCTCTCGCGCGACAAGCCAAGTGAGAAAATGTCATTTAGAAGCCGGAGTGAGTGCGCCGCATCTGCAGATCCTCCTCCCAGCCCTGCCCCCATAGGTATGATTTTGTGAAGTTGTCCCTGTACCGGCGGAAGGTGAAAATCCAGATCAAGAAGGTGATGCGCTTTGACACAGAGATTGTCACCTTCGCCACCTGGAATTGTCAGACCACTTTGAGCAAAAGCCCACGAAGGCGACGGAAGAAACTCTAAAACATCCGTCCAGGGAAGCGGATAGAAGCAGGTATTAATAGTGTGATAGCCATCCGGCCGCTTGGCAAGGATGTGGAGGCCGAGGTTCAGTTTACATCCAGGGAATGCGACCATCCGGCATTCGTATCATTTCTTCAGCCGCTCAACCAACTCTTCCGTCATGCCTGTGGTGGAAAACCCACCATCATGCATAAGGTTTTGCATGGTCACCATACGGCTATAGTCCGAAAACATCAAGGTGATGTAATTGGCACAGTCCTCTGCGCTGGCATTTCCCAGAGGCGACAACATCTTTGCAAAATCGAAGAAAATATCGAAGCCACTGATGCCGGCACCCGCCGTTGTTTGTGTGGGTGACTGGGAGATGGTGTTCACGCGCACTTTCTTAAGTTTCGCAAACCGATGGCCGTAACTCCGGGCGATTGATTCCAGTACCGATTTAGCCTGAGCCATGTCCGAGTAATCCGGATAGCAACGCTGAGCGGCGATATATGTCAGTGCGACGATTGATCCCCATTCGTTCATGGCATCTGTTTTTTCTGCTGTCTGCAGAACTTTATGAAAGGAGATGCCGGAAATATCCAGCGTCTTCATAAACCACTCATAGTTCAAGTCACCATAAGGCCTGTCTTTTCTTACGTTCGGGCTCATACCGATCGAATGAAGGACAAAATCGAGCTTCCCTCCCAACACTTCCATGGAACGGGTGAAAAGAGTATTCAAATCAGCTTCCGATGTCGCGTCAGCAGGAATAATCTCCGCATTACACTGGGTGCCCAACTCCTTGATTTTTCCCATGCGCATAGCGATGGGTGCGTTGGTGAGGGTGAATTGACCGCCCTCCTCTTTCACTTTCAGTGCTGTCTTCCAGGCGATGGAATTCTCGTCCAAGGCGCCAAAGATGATACCGCGTTTACCGCCAAGCAGGTTATAGGCCATATTCTATGGTTAAGTCCGGCACAATAATACAAAAATCGTATTTAGTAGTGGACAGTCCGTTTCAAGTGCCAAATTTGCGGGATGGCCTTATCAAAGGAACAACCGATCGGAATTTTTGATAGCGGAATTGGCGGGCTTACAGTCGCTCACGCAATTCGAAAGCGGATGCCCAAGGAAAGTCTTCTGTACTTTGGCGATACCGCCCACCTGCCGTACGGCGATAAATCGGAAGCGGCGATTCAGGCCTATTCTGTAAAAATTGCAGATGTGCTCCTCAAGCGAAACTGCAAGGTTATTGTCATCGCCTGCAATTCAGCCAGCTCAGCGGCTTACGAGCTGCTTAAAGAGTATGTTCACCAATCTGTGGAAGTCATCAATGTGATTGATCCGATGGTCGATCTTGTGATTCAGCAATTCAATGGTCGACGAGTAGGACTCATTGGCACGAAACGAACGGTGCAATCCGGCATCTATGCAGAAAAAATTAAGGCCCAGGGAACGGAAATTAAGCTTGAATCATTACCAACACCCTTACTTGTTCCCATGATTGAAGAAGGGTTCTTCAATAACCGCATCAGTCATGATATCATTCATGAATATCTTGGCGATGCCAGATTGAGGAACATCGAGGCATTGGTACTCGGCTGTACGCACTATCCGCTGATCAAGTCTGAAATTATGGCCTTCTATCGAAACCGGGTCACGGTATTGGATTCTTCAGAAGTTGTCGCCGAAGCGCTTTGGAAATACCTCAAGGATTCAAATTTGGTGAATGAAGGCTCGCCGGCGCAGGATCATTTCATGGTTTCCGATTATACAGAGTCATTTGAAGCCTCTACTAAGCTATTCTTCACAGAAAAGGTCCATTTAGAGCGATACCCGCTCTGGGGATAATTTTAGGGTTATGGGCCAAATGTAGGATTTCAGCATTTTTTGAACTTTTTTAGATCAGAGAATCTCTCACCTTTGAATAACGTTTACACAATTGTTTGCTCTTGCTCCTCCGAAAAGGAACTTATCTGAAATCTCTTATTCCACGAGCTGCCAGTTCGTCAGCAAATGCTATTCTTTGTCCTTTTCGAATAGCTCAAATCAGCCTGCTTCTTTTGATGATGCTGGCGAGTCAAGGCAAGGTTTGGTCACAACCGGGTCTTGATAGTTTGAATGACTTACTGAAAGCTGAGAAGAATGACTCCAACAGATTCCTGCTTTTGCTTAAACTCTCAGATAAAGCCGAGTTTACCGATTTTGGAAAATCCCGCGATTACGCCAATCAATGTTCCGATCTGGCAGAAAAACTTGGCAATTGGGCAAAGGGAATGCTGTATTTAAGACTCGCCTACCTGGAGACCATGGAAGGAGATTATGCCGAGGCTCTTCAATATGACATGCGCTGCGCAAACCTTTATGCACAAGACAATGACAGTATAAACCTCGCTAAGGCCTATATCGACGTAGGCGCCGACTACCGGGACATGGGTGAATATGACGATGCCTATTTCTACTTTGTCCAAAGCTTCTCGATTGCAAAGAATTTCAGTGAAGTGCCCAATACAAATGACTCACTGAATATGGCCGTTGCCCTGCACAATATGGGTACTGTGTTTACCGAACTTGGACAATTTGATTTGGCGTATCAACATCTCATCGCATCCGAAAAGATCAGTATGGCTATCGCCGACATTCCCGGCCCTGCCTATTCAAACGATGAACTGGGTGAACTTCATCGGAAAAAAGGTGACTATGCTGAAGCGGAAAAGAATCTCTTGACGGCAGCCGCAATGGCACATGTACTTAAGATCCGTTTCTTGCTTCCCCGGGTTAAATTGCACCTGGCGAACCTTTACCTCGACAAAGGGGATTACACCAAGTCTCTGCTATACTTCGATTCAGTTAGAAATGAGCAGACCAACATCAACAACCCATTTTTCCTCGCCGAATGTGATCTGGGTATCGGTCAGGTAATGACCAAACTCGGAAACTACCCTGAGGCGCTTAAAAGGTATGAGAAGAGTTTAACAACGGCGCGCGCACTAAACGCACGCAATCTGGCTCTTTCCAGCTACAGTGCGCTGGCAGCCCTATACGAACTAACCAAGGATTACAAGAAATCCCTAACCTTCCTTCGTCAACATGACGCCTTGCGCGACAGCATTTTTAGTAAATCAACTATGGAAAAGCTGCTCAAAGACCAGATCCGTTTTCAGACCATGAACAAGGATCTGGAAATAGAAGCCCTTAGTCAAGTGCAGCAGCAGCAGACATCAGAAATAAAAAGGCAAGAGCTTGTTCAAAATGTGCTGGTAGTCGTCGCTGTGCTCTCTATCATCGTGCTTTACACCGTTTACCGGAGTGGGCAACGACGGAAACGCTTAAACAACCTTCTACTGGAGCATCAGGAAGAAATCAAAAAAAGAAGCATCGAACTGCAGCAGCTCAACCAGGTAAAAGACAAGTTCTTCTCCATCATCTCGCATGACCTTCGTTCGCCAATGAATGCCCTGGCAGGAACGCTCGACTTGTTAAACAAACAGAAAATCACACCCGAAGAATTTTCTTCGCTTACAGAGACCCTGCAGGTGCAATTCAATCACACACGAACGCTGATCAATAATCTGCTCGACTGGACTTTTATGCAGATGGACAAACTGAAGATCCAGCAAGAGCAGGTTGACCTCTTCAAAACAACAGAAGATAGTTTTGAAGCACTCAGAAATCTTTACCCAAAAGACATTCATTGTGAAAACAACATTGACCCCAACCTGATTGGTTGGGGGGATCCGAACATTATTAGTCTGGTACTTCGAAATCTCATCCTGAACGCAATCAAGTTTACTAAAATCGGGGGCCGTGTGTGGGTAGATGCAGAGAAAAAGGACGCTGATCTGATCATCTCGGTTAGTGACAATGGAATAGGCATAAAACCCGAAATTCAGCAGTTTCTCTTCAAGAGGACATCAAGCTATAGCACACGAGGAACTGCCAATGAAATGGGCACCGGCCTGGGTCTGATCCTGTGCAAAGAGTTTATTGAGAAAAACGGAGGAAAAATCTGGCTGGAGAGTAAGGTCGGTGAAGGCTCAACCTTCTTTTTTACCCTGCCCAAGTATGAAAAACCCGTTTCATCTGTCCCGGTTGAGGAACTCGCAGCCCATTAACTTTTTAGCCCCCTGTTGAACGGCAAGGCGAATAAAATTAACTTTGCCCTTTAATCACGGATGAGCGACACCATTCTTCATGAGTGCGGGATTGCCTTGGTAAGGTTGCGCAAGCCACTGTCGTATTATATTGAGAAATATGGGCCTGCTTACGGGATGAACAAAATGTACATCCTGATGGAAAAACAGCACAATCGTGGTCAGGATGGTGCAGGGATCGCCAATATCAAGATTGATCAGGAGCCCGGCTACAGGTACATCAGCCGGTACCGCTCCATGAAAAGCCAGCCGGTTGCCAGTCTATTTCGAAAAATTGGCAAGAAGTACCAGAAAGCGCAGAAAGCAGGCAAAGAGAAATTCCACAATGAGAAATGGCTGAAGCGCAACTTGGCCTTTTCGGGGGAATTATGGTTGGGTCACCTGCGGTATGGTACCCATGGATTCAACAGCATCGAAAACGTACACCCCTTTTTACGCCAAAATAACTGGAGAAGCAGAAACCTGGTCATGGCCGGAAATTTTAACATGACCAATGTCGACGAGCTTTTCGATATCCTCGTCAATTTGGGTCAGCATCCCAAGGAAAAAGTCGACACAGTAACGGTAATGGAAAAAATTGGGCACTTCCTGGATGAAGAGGTGCAGTTCCAGTTCGAGAAATACAAAGACCAATTCTCGAATATGGAAATATCGGACATCATCGAGAATGAAATCGACTTGGCTCGCATTCTGAAACGGGCCTGTAAAGACTTCGACGGAGGATATACCATGGCCGGCATGATTGGATCAGGCTCAGCATTTGTTGTCCGTGACCCCCATGGCATTCGCCCAGCGTATTTCTACGCCGATGACGAGGTCGTTGTGGTTGCCTCCGAGAAGCCCGCTATCAAGACTGCTTTCAACGTAGAGTACAGTCAGATAGAAGAAGTTAAACCCGGCCACGCCCTGGTAATCACCAAAAGCGGAGAATACGCGCAGCATCCGATCCTGCCAATTGGCGAAAAGACATCGTGCAGCTTCGAGCGCATCTACTTCTCCCGCGGCAATGACCCTGACATTTATCGGGAACGCAAGATGCTGGGAAAACTCCTGGTCCCTCAGGTATTGAAGGCGATAAACTTCGATCTGAGAAATACGATCTTCTCCTACATTCCCAACACGGCAGAGACCGCCTTTTACGGAATGATGGCTGAGATTGAAAACTACCTGGTACGCCGTCAAACCGAGGTCATCATTGAAGGAAAACCATCCGTGGACTCTCTGGAAGATATCCTTGCCTTTAGGCCCCGAATTGAAAAGATCGTAATCAAAGACGCCAAACTGCGGACCTTCATCGCTGACGATGATCAGCGTGATGAATTGGTTGCACACGTGTATGACACCACCTATGAAGTGGTAAAGCGTGACAAAGATACCCTTGTGGTAATTGATGACTCCATCGTCCGGGGCACTACGCTTGAGAAAAGTATCCTTCAACTGCTTGATCGCCTGGGGCCAAAAAAGATTGTCGTGGTTTCTTCCGCTCCGCAGATACGCTTCCCCGATTGCTATGGAATCGACATGAGCCGCATGGGTGATTTTGTTGCCTTCCGTGCTATGATTGAACTATTGAAAGAGCAGGGTAAGGATTCCCTCCTCGGAGAGGCCTATGAGAAGTGTCTTCAGGGTTCCAATGAACTACCACCTGTGAATTACATCAAGCAGTTATACGATCAGTTCAGCTACGAGGAGATTTCAGACAAAATCGCCGATATCGTAAAACCAGCGGGAATGAATGCCGAACTCAAAGTGGTCTTTCAAACCGTTGAGGCACTTCACAAAGCAATCCCCCTTCACAGTGGCGACTGGTACTTTACCGGAAACTATCCTACGCCTGGAGGAATGCGCGTGGCCAACAAGTCGTATGCAAACTATATGGAGGGGAGATTGGTAAGAGCCTATTAGATCCTTTCGGACGGTTACCGCACTACAAGTTTCTGCCGAACCACGGCCTGCTCGACGCCCAA
>JANPES010000458.1:0-4806 GCA_031423035.1 Cyclobacteriaceae bacterium
CCTACTTTGGCTTCGTGGCAATTGTTACCCGCGCTTCCAACGACGTCGCAATGCCGGCTACAAATACCAGTTCTCTCGTTGGTACGCTTTCGTCAATATGAAGGACTACAACTCCACTGGTCGATGAAAGCAAGGGTTTGAGTTCTGCCTCTAATGAGCTCTTTGTCACACGTTTATCATTGACGTAATATTGTAAATCTTTAGTCACTGTAATAGATACCTTCTGAACTTCTATTGTGCTCGCCTTGCTGGTCGGAAGGTTGACCGGCAAGCCGGATGGCGTGACGAAGGAGGCCGTCAGCATAAAGAAGATCAAAAGCAGAAAGATCAGGTCCGTCATGGAAGCCATGCTAAACGCGACATCGACTTTGTTTCTGGTGTTCAGGTTCATCCGGTGATGGATTAGCGGGGTTCCTGAAGCAGATCAATGAACTCAATAGAAGAATATTCCATTTTGTGCACCACCTTGGATACGCGCGTGACCAGGTAGTTGTAGGCCAGGTACGCCGCAATTCCAACCAGCAGTCCAGCAACTGTTGTAATCATGGCCGTATAAATACCTGAAGAAAGCAGTTTGGGACTAACGGAACCTTCCTCTTGCGCGATGGCGATGAAGGCCTCAACCATACCAATGACGGTTCCGAGGAATCCCATCATCGGGGCTGCTCCCGCAACCGTGGCCAAAACGGAAAGGTTCTTCTCTAATTTGAACAGTTCAAGTTTTGCAACATTCTCTATTGACGCCTCAATATTTTTCAAGGGGCTCCCGATGCGGGCTACGCCCTTTTCAATCATACGCGCGATCGGACTATCAAATTGACTGCAAAGCATACGGGCGCCGTTGATATCTCCTTTTAGTACCTGTTCCTTGATCCTTCCGATGAAAGCATCTGGATTTTGATTGGCCTTGTTAATGGTGAGGACCCGCTCAACAAATATATACACGGCAACGAAGGATGAAAGCAAGATCGGAATCATCATGAATCCACCTTTAATGGCAAGCTCCATGATTGAGAGCGAGTCTACTTCCGGCGCACCGGTTGGCGCAACAATTTGGGCTAAAATCATAGTTCAAAAAGTGTTATACGACCGACAAAAAGCGAAAATCAGGCCAAAACTAAGGAGGCTAAAAAAATGTAATCAATACTTGATAACCCAAACACCACTTCCGTATGTTGCTTTAGACGCCTCTGCATTGGTTTGGGCCAAGGCAAACGTTTCAAAGTCAGCAATAGCAAGCCGATGAAACTTCTTTCCGCCAAATGGAGGAATAACCTTCGTACTCACTCCGGTAGAACTCAACTTATTAGCATAGTCCATCAACAAGTCATCATCGATGTCACTCGTGACAACAACATAGTAACGCTTCGTTCTGCCGCTTAGTATCTCAATAGTCCCAACCGCCGGTTTTGCATTGGCCAGGGCTTCTTCCCGTTGGCGCTGTTCCTGGGCAGCCTTTTCCTTCGCCAGTCGTGCGGCTTCGTCCAGTTTGCGCTGAGCCTCCTGCTTTGCGAGAAGTTCTTGCTTCGCCTTCTCAGCGGCCCGTGGGATATAAACAAAATTATAAATAAGATATCCGGCAATCGCCACCACAAGCACAATGACAACCGTCAAGATGATGGGTGCTTTGGATTTGGCGTCATCAACGGCATATGCGTCAAAACTGTCGGCAGGCGGAACCGATTCCTGGCTGCCCGTTGTGCTTGACTCCACGGATGCAGATTGTGGCATCGCCTCAACTGGCTCCGCTAAGGGTTTGAACTCAATATCAGGCAAACCGAAGTTCTCCTCAGCGCCATTTGCTTTGTCGTCATTCTCCTGATCATCTTCTGAATCCTTTCGGGCCATGAGCTTAGGGGTTAGTGTTTGATATGCTTAACAAAAATAACGTAAAATTCACAATAATTACCAAGTCCGTCTATCTCTAGAAACTCCAACTTGCACCAATCAGCGCCTGAAACCCGCGCGAGGGGTAACTGAGGAATAAGGGGTACTCGTTGGCCAACATATTGTCCAGGTGCAAGAAGGCTGAGATTTGTCTGGAGAAGAAATACCTCCCCCGGAAACTCACGTCCCACGCAGGTTCAAGGGTAACTTCTGCGCTATTTGAAGGGTCCAGCGCTTTCATCCCTCCCTGAGCAACAACACCAGCCTGAAGAAATATCTTGCCATACAGATCATACCGTATCTGAACATTACCCCGATATGTTGGTCGGTGCCAGGGCTGAGCGATGGCTTCCATCGCATATTGAAAGTAATCGAATCGAAGGGTTACATTGAATGCATCCGATTGGGCAAACGTAGCCTCTCCATATGGGTTCAATCTTCCAGTAGTCTTGTCATACACCAAAGTGAACTTGTCAAATGGGGTACCCACAGGTTGCCCGCCAAGGTCAAATCCGTCGCGCCTGTTCTTGTAGAAATAGAGGTTCTTCAGGCTTGCATAAGACACTCCGAAGCGTGTTGTGAGTTTCTTTCCCAACAATGCTTCCATTCCTCCATCAATATCAATTGTCCGATTGGTGTGCGCCATGGGCACGTTGGAGTCAAGCCAGGGGTTTTCAGTTGTTAACGTATGGAGGTTGACCTTATCCATATTGCCGGAAACAGAGGCATACAATGCCGCTTGCTCACCAAAACCATAGCGACCGCGCAAATGGGGATATGCATGAATGCTTCCATCTGTATTTGGGTCGTTGGTAAAAGCGATGTTGAGCCCTGCCGTTACAGTTAGATTTTCCAGTGGCACAAACTCATATGCCGGTTGAATCCAAACCAGGTTTCTAGACAGTGAGAAGAGCGAATCTTTCTGATTGATGATGAAAATGTCAGCATCCAAGATCAATCGAGCCCCCGCTTTCAGTGAGTAATTGGATTTAAGTCCAAGATGCAATTCCCCCTCGGAAGAAACATACAAATCCCGGAGGTGGCTGTACCCACCCTTGACCTGGTAATTGATGTCCCCTTTCCTGGAATTTTCAACAATGGCACTAACTGAGAAGTCGTCATAAACCTGCTGCAACTTGTCCCTATCAACGTCAGCGCCTGGAGTATATCCATAGAAGTACAGTCGATTGCTATAATAGCCCAAATCACCGCTTAGGGTAACATCTTTGAAAATCTTTTTGCCGAACATAGTAAATCGGGCTACTGAATTGGATGAGTGGTCCGCATCGACAGGGCCTTTGCCAAATCCTCGCCAGGAAAAATCGGCGCCCACCAGCTTGCTTTTGTCTCGTTTTGTCGCCACACTGCCTTCCAAGAAGAAGGAAGAATAATTGCCAAACCCGCCACTTAAGTAGTTTCCGTATTGCTTGTTTAGCTCTTCCTGCTTTAACCGGAGCGGCCGATGGGTGGCCTGAAAGTCAGGTGAAGAAAATGAGAACCGCTTGATATCATAGGTAATAGCCGGGACGATGGGCTCGAAAGGCCTGGGTGGAATTTTCTCAAAGTACCTGTTGGCCCTGGGAAGGATCAGCCGTCTTTCTTTGGTCATTTCAATCTCCATGTTTTTGATTTCTCCCTCCCCCTCCTTCTCCCATTGCTCCTGACCGGTGGCTACGCCCGCAACGCCTACAAAAACCATCGTGTACAGTATCCTGGCAGGCATGGAAAAACTCATATGGAAGAGATCCTTCATTCTTTATTATCCGTTGAGTCGACCTTCTCCTCCGCAGCCTTCTTTAGCTCGTTGGTCTCAATGGTCTTGAGTTTTTCTTTCGCCAGGTCGCGAACCTCAGGCTTTGGAAAATTCTCAATCAGTGACTTCAAAGTTCCCTTCGCCTGGAAAATTTCTCCGGCAGCAACATAATTGTCAGCCAAAAGCAGAAAGGACCTGCCTACCCAATCTTCATAGGCGGCAAAGTCACGATTGAGGGCTATTAATGTTTCATGGCACTGGACCTTTTCACCTTTCAAGTAGAAGATTTCTGCCAACAGATATTTGGCCTCAGCCCCATACTCGTCCTGAGCAGAGTTTATGGTCGTCAGAAACTCATCCTGGGCGGTTTCGTAGTCACCCTTTGCTTTTGCACTTTTCCCAAGAAAAAGAGAAGCCTTGCTTTGGGCGCTGGCATTGATGCCCCCCATTTGCTGAATCTTCCGGGCATAAACATCGGTGGAGTCATATTGTCCAAGGAGAAAATAAGACTCCATCAGTCCGATATGCGCGGTAGCCTCCTCCTTTTTGTTTACCGCTATTCTTGCCAACTGGTTGAACCAGGTCGCCGCCGCCTCGTAGTGCTGAAGCTTGAATTCCAGTTCTGCAACGCGAGCAATCACCTTGCTTCTCAATGGGAACGCCTGATCCATGGAATTCTGCTTGTGGAGCTCGAGGGACTTGGAAAGGTCCTTCAGGCGGTAGTAAGATTCTGCTTCGTAATATCTGGCCTCCGATCCCAGCGGGCTGTCCGGATAACTTGAAACAAAGGCTGAAAGGGCTTCAATGGCCTTGGCATACTGCTGATTGAAATAGTAATTCTTCCCACTTTCGAATTCAACTGCTTCCAGGCCTTTTGCCTCAGGATTTGCATGTTTGAATAGCGTCAGGTATTTGTCAAACTCATCCGAGCGGCCAGCAAGGCGAAGGGCCTCCTGCAATGGCAACAGCAAGTCCTGTGCAACCGAATGAGAAGGATACTTCTCAACAACTGTAATGTAGTCGTTCGCTGTTTCGCTATAGTTCTTGAGATTGTAGTTTGCCGTAGCACGCCGGCCAAGAGCATATGGAACAAACCGGGGGGACTTTGCTGATTTGATAAGAAGTGTAAAGTGATTTATGGCTTAGGCGTATTTACTCTGTTCCAA
>JANPES010000459.1:0-4133 GCA_031423035.1 Cyclobacteriaceae bacterium
CCCGGGGCAGGTTGGTGCCGGCCAATTTCCAGGGTTCATTTTCTGCCAGGTACTTGTTTCCCGTACGCGCCAGGTCCATGAACAACGCCGTTGCTTCACGGAATTTATACGCCTCAATGGACGCTGCGATACGCGCCGGAAAATCACGCACATCGGCAATCAGCTTTTCATCTACAGCAGATAACACACCACGAAGAGGCACCCGATTGTCAAAGTACTTCTGGGTGAGCACCAGGGCGCGATTCACGAAGTTTCCAAAGATTGCGACAAGCTCATTATTGTTCTTCGACTGAAAATCTTTCCATGTAAACTCACTGTCCTTCGCTTCTGGCATGATGGTGAGCAGTGTGTAACGCAACACATCCTCCTTGCCCGGAAACTCCTTCAGATAATCGTGCATTTCGATAGACCACCCCCGGCTCGTCGACATCTTGTCTCCTTCCAGGTTCAGAAATTCATTGGCCGGCACATTGTCTGGCAAAATGTACTGCTCACTGGCGTGAAGCATGACGGGGAAGATGATGCAATGAAAGACAATGTTATCCTTGCCGATGAAGTGTACGAGCTTGGTGTCTTTGTCTTGCCAGTATTTCTTCCAGTCTTCCTTCTCTACTTCACCGAAGTCAGACTGAGGGGTCGAGAATATTTTTTGTCCCTCACTTAGTTCCTGAAACAACGCACGCGTTGCCGAAACGTATCCAATGGGCGCATCAAACCACACATACAATACCTTTCCTTCGGTCCCAGGCAGCGGAACTTTGATACCCCAGTCCAGGTCGCGGGTCATGGCACGTGGCAAAAGCCCAGCGTCAATCCATGACTTGCACTGTCCGTAGACGCTCGGCCTCCAGTCGGCTGCATGGGAGTTCAGAATCCATTCGCGCAACCACGGTTCATAATCCTGAAGCGGCAGGTACCAGTGTTTGGTTGGTTTCAGAATAGGTGCCGTTCCCGACAGGGTTGAGCGCGGATTGATCAATTCATTCGGGCTAAGGGTGGAGCCGCACTTTTCACACTGATCGCCGTACGCATTGGGGTGTCCGCATCGGGGACAGGTACCAACGATATACCGATCAGCCAGAAATGCGTTTGCCTGGGTGTCAAAATACTGCTCCGAAGTTTCTTCGGTGAGTAAACCTTTGCTATGAAGGGTCAGGAAAAATTCTTGTGCCGTTTCATGATGCAGCGGGTCGCTGGTGCGGTGATATACATCAAAAGAAATACCCAATTGGTAGAGGCAATCCCGGATCAGCACATGGTATTTATCGATGATTTTGCGTGATGTCGTCCCTTCCTTAAGGGCCTGATTCGGGATGGCCGTACCGTGTTCATCACTTCCACAGACAAAAACCACATTTTTCTTCAGAAGTCGCAAAAACCTTACATAGACATCCGCAGGAATATAGGCCCCCGCCAGGTGACCAATGTGTTTCGGTCCATTGGCATACGGGAGGGCTGCGGTGACGGTATAACGCTTAATGTCTTGTTTTTCAGGCATCTTCGAAACGAATCAAAATCAAGTTGACCAACGGACCAAACGTCAAATTTGGCGAAAGTTTCCCTTAGGACTTCATTATCAGCCAAAAAGGCGAAGATAATCCAGCGGCACTCAAAGTATTTTCAAAGGAAGGTCGGTTCCTACCCAGACAAGAAGAATCAGCGATAGGATGCAATCTGATCCTTTATGTTACATCAGGGTGTGGCCGCAGGTTACCTTTCGGATATGGGCACAAAAGAGCCCTTAGGAAATCGGCTTGCGTTCCCGATCCGGAATAGGGATTTCTTCGTCGCGCTTCATACCGGATTTCGGTATCGTCACGGGAAATTGAACAATGAACTCCGTGTACTTCTCATCCGTTGAAATAAGGTTGATACTACCGCCCAATTTCTCTGTGGCCAGTTTGGCCAGGTATAGGCCAATCCCTCCGGTATTCGACCGCTCCGACGCCCGGACGAACATCTGAAAAATCTTCTGCCGGTTCATCCTGGCGATGCCCACCCCATTGTCCATCACCCGGGCGGTAACTTTCCCTGCTTCGGTACCGACGACAATCCGAACAAAAGACTCCATGCGCTCCGAATCGTTGTAGTACTTAACAGCATTGTCGATCAGGTTTTCCAGGATCAAGCGAACCATATCCCTATCTGAATTCAACTGAATGTCAGGAGCCACTTCGTAGTCAATTTTGATCTTGGAAGGTATTCCTTTCTTTAACTCAAGCGTGAGTATTTCCTGGATGATGGGCTCAAAATGAATCGCCTCTGGTTTTAACTCTGCGTGGTTGATCCGGTTGACTATCAGCAGCCGGGTCAGGATCATGTTCAGCTTCTCCGCGGTGATATCCAACTTGCCGAGGTACCCAAGCGCCTTTTCATCCTTGACGTCCATGATGGCCAGATTGACCATGCCTTTGAGGCTGGCCAATGGACCCCGTATATCGTGGGAAGTCTTGTATATGAAATTATCCAACTCGTCATTCACCTTCAGGAGGGATTCGTTGCTGTCCAGCAACTCCCTGGTCTTCTGTTCGACCAGGTGGTCAAGGAACCTGTTGTGATCCTCAATAATCTGCTTAGCTGAGGCCAATTCCGCGTTTACTATCTTAATTTTGCGGTAATTTCGGTAAACCACAAGGACCAGGGCGGTTGTAAGCACAACAACGACCAACAAAAGGATGGTCACCGATTGCTGCTGTTTGATGGACTGTTCTTTTAGCGCGAGAACATCATCCTTGGCCGCGATGATGGCGAGGTTCTCGCGTTCGGCAAATTGACTCTGGGTTCTACTGATGTTCTTGATGACCTCGTTGCTGAAGATACTGTCCGTCGCCTCTGTCACTTTCTGGAAGTAGTAACTGGCCTTTTTGAAATCACTAATCGCCGTATAGTACTCGGCTTCCCGTCGGTAAAATGCCTTGAGGATCTCCCGGTAGTCGTTCTTTTCGGGCATCTTCTCGGCGAGGTCCAGGTATTCCCTGGCTATGCCCAGGTTACGCTGGATAAGTGCAATCTCAGCCAGTTTCAAGAGATTTTCAATAATGTAGCGTGAGTCTCCTTCGCTTATTGACAACGCATGAGATTTGCGATAATGTAAATTTGCCTCAACGAGATTTTCTTGCTGGAAGTAGGCATTCCCAAGGCCGAATTCAGCTTGCATGATCGTCTCATCCCGACAATCCGAACTGCAAAGACTGAGCGCCTCCTCAAATGATCCTTGCGCTTCGGCAGATCGGCCCAGCTCGATGTAGCATAACCCCATATTCACCAACCCCTGAATAACCTCGGGCTTGGCACCTGCTTCTTTGCAAGCCGTTTGCGCTTGCGCGTTGTATTCAAGCGCAAGTTGATAGCTGCCCATCTTGTAATAGGTCAAACCAATATTTGAAAGCGCGATGCCGATGTCCCGTATCGTCCCTTTCTTCTCTCGCATGACCAACGACTGAAAATTATATTCCAGGGCCTTGTCGTATTCAGCACGGAAGGTGTAGCCAAGGGCCAGGGAATTCAGTATCCTCGCCAATTCCGCCTCCAGGTGGTTCCGTTCGGCAATAGGCCTTATCTTCTCCAGCATGGCAATGGATTCATCCAGCTTATGCATTCTGCGCAACAGTTGACCTGAAAGCCGGCCCGATTCGACAATCTGCAGGCTGTCCCTTCCGGTTTTCAAAGCGAAAGCATGCGCCTGTCTGGCAAAATCCAGCGCCTCTTCCTTATTAACATCAAACAACTCATAAGCCAGCCCCCAAAGGATCTTGTATCGGTTGGCATCACCCCGAAGTCTGAGTTCTTCCCGAAGCGAGTCGATTTTCCCTGTGGATTGCGCTACAACAGAAGTGTATCCACCACTCAGTAGACTGCAAAGGAGCAAATAGAAGGCTAATTTTTGGTACACAGGTGATTTCCGCCAAAACATTACACAGCATAGGTTTATATGCATATGCAATCTTTGACCATTGTTTAACAAGCAAGAAGAAAAAATCAAACCAAAAAACCAAAACCCAATTAACCATGAAAAAATTAATCTACGTCGCCATCCTATTTATCGTAAGCGCTATGAGCGTAACGGCCTGCACCGAACAAGAAATTAAGCCCCGCGATGGCGGAACGGGTGGTGGAGGTATTGATCCTAAGGG
>JANPES010000460.1:0-26552 GCA_031423035.1 Cyclobacteriaceae bacterium
CAGGCAACCCGCAATCCGCGCGCCCTTCAACGGCTGGGATTTGCCAAACTCATCGCACAGCGCCCGGGCCTCGCGTATGTTACCCAAGCTCACTGGCTGACCGCCCGATGAATTGTTGGTGATGGTCATAATCACGGCCCCTATGTTTTCTGGTCCGCGCTTCAGGATGAGTTCCTTAGCCTTGCCAATATCCATGTTCCCCTTGAATGGGATTTCGCGCTCCAACTCATGCGCTTCGTCAGGCAGGAAATCAAAGGCCTCTGCACCCGAATACTCAATGTTGGCCCGGGTCGTGTCGAAATGCGTGTTGCTGATAAATACTTTACCCTTCCCTCCCAGGAGACTATAGAGAATCCGCTCCGCCGCCCGGCCCTGGTGCGTAGGCAGAATGTGCGGCATACCGCTGAGCTCTTTTACTACTTCTTCCAAACGAAGCCAGCTTCGCGCGCCCGCATAGCTCTCATCCGCCATCATCATCCCAGCCCACTGTCGGTCACTCATGGCCCCCGTGCCACTGTCGGTCAGGAAGTCGATAAAGACATCATCGGAATGCAGTTGGAACGGGTTATACCCGACTTCCGCCAACCGCTTTAGCCGAAATTCCTCCGTGGTAATCCGCAAAGGCTCAACCATCTTAATCTTGAAGGGTTCAGTCAGGGTACGTTGTTTCACCATGTCCATCGTTGTTTGAGTGCCCTTTTCCAAAAGAATCGGACCCAGAGAACAAACCTATCCCGAAACCACCCCATCCCGAATGACATATGTCAGGATATTCAATATTTATATAGGACTACTTAGTCTTTTATTAAGCTTTCCTTAACTTTACCAAAGCACCAAACCATCGACCTGGTTGAGTGGCTTGGCCATCTTCCTAGAAATTTTTTAAACACAATAACTGTGAATACCGAAACCATTCGTACCTCCACGATCTCAGAGATTGTTGAGCAACATCCGGGAGCCATTCAAGTCCTGGAAAAACTTCATGTGGACTATTGCTGCAATGCCAAGCTCCCGTTCACCGAAGCCTGTAAACGCGCTGATGTAAACGAAGCAGTAGTTATCGCCGCGTTAGGTTCCAGCCCGACGCGTTACACCGCATCAGCTATCCGCGCACAAGACTGGTCGCTGGACCTACTAACCAATTTCATTGTCCAGAATCACCATCAATACGTGAAGCGTGCAATACCTGAAATTCGAAACGTGTTGGAAAAAGTTTGCGCAAAACACGGCGCTAACCATCCAGAACTCATGGAAATCCAGCAGCAGTTCAAAACGCTGGCCAAGGAACTGGAATCCCACATGCATGACGAGGAGTTTGTCATGTTCCCGGCCGTACAGGCTTTAGTGAAAGAAAGCACAAACCTGATGCCCTTTGGTGATTCGGAGCGACAAACGAAGAGGTCTCTGCTTCCAGAAGTAACTACCCTGGAGGCCGAGCACGAACTTGCCGGGCATTGCCTTTCCAGAATGCGTACCGCCAGCCGGGATTATGCTCTACCCGCGGATGCGTGTAACGCATTAACCCTGTTATATCAAAGACTTCAAGAGTTTGAAAGTGACTTGCACGTGCACATTCACATGGAGAACAACATCCTCTTCCCCAAAGCGCTAACCCTGCAGGCACGCCAGCAAAGCAAACCCTTATACGTCAACTAACGCCAACGCACACACCGATGGAACTCAACCAGCAAATCCTCAGCGACATTGTCGTTTACATGAAATACGCCCGGTATCTTCCCGACAACCATCGCCGTGAGCTCTGGCCGGAAATATGCAATCGATATGAAAACCTGATGCTGGATAAATATCCGGCCATGAAAGAAGAAATCCAGGACTGCATGAAGTTTGTACTTGACAAAAAGATTCTCCCCTCCATGCGTGCGATGCAGTTTGCGGGAACTCCCATCACAAAAAACAACAGCCGAATCTACAATTGTGCCTACCTCCCCGTCGACGACATTCGTGCATTTTCAGAAAGCATGTTTCTTTTGCTTGGTGGCACCGGTGTTGGCTTCTCTGTTCAGCAGCACCATGTAACTGAACTCCCTTCTATCCACAAAGCACAAAAACGCCGGAGGTTTCTCGTGGGTGACAGCCTTGAGGGCTGGGCGGATTCCATCAAGATGATCATGAAAGCGTATTTCGGTCAGAACGAGGCATTACCAGAATTTGACTATTCCGATATCCGACCCAAAGGTGCCCGCCTGGTGACAGCGGGCGGCAAAGCACCGGGACCTGAGCCCTTAAAGGTTTGTCATGCTCACGTCATGGCTGTGCTGGACCGCAAACAGGATGGTGAACAATTGTCACCCCTGGAATGTCACGACATCATGTGCCACATCGCCAATGCTGTCCTCGCCGGAGGCATCAGAAGGTCGGCGATGATCTCACTATTTTCTCCCAATGATGAGGAAATGCTCACATGCAAATTTGGGCCATGGTGGGAGTTGAATGAACAACGCGGCAGAGCCAACAATTCGGCCGTTCTTTCCCGTGAACACACCTCGAAAGAAGAATTCGACGTGCTATGGAAGAAAATTGAATTGTCTGGTGCTGGAGAACCAGGGTTCTATTTCACCAATCATCCAGACTGGGGAACCAATCCCTGTTGTGAAATTGCACTCCGACCTTTTCAGTTCTGCAACCTCTGTGAAGTAAATGTCTCCGACGTGGAGACCCAGGAGGAACTCAATGCCCGCGGCAGAGCTGCTGCGCTGTTAGGAACGCTTCAGGCGGGGTTCACGGACTTCCACTACTTACGTGAAGTTTGGAAAAAGACAACCGAACAAGACGCCCTCATTGGGGTGGGGATGACCGGCATTGCCAGTGGCCGTGTAGCTAATCTGGATCTGAAGGAAACGGCTGACGAAGTGAGACACGTTAACTCCGTTGTCTCTGCCAAGATTGGAATAGAATTTGCCGCACGATGCACCACGATCAAGCCATCCGGCACAAGTTCCCTCGTGTTAGGTACCTCGTCAGGAATTCACGCCTGGCATAACGACTTTTACTTGCGGCGCATGCGAATCGGAAAGAATGAAGCGCTCTATGGCTACCTCCTGGCCAACCATCCTGAACTCCTGGAGGACGACCTATTGAATTCACGGCAGGCGATCGTGTGCATTCCACAAAAAGCACCCGACGGTAGCATCCTCCGCACAGAACCAGTCATGGACCTTTTGGAACGGATCAAGACGTTTAATCTCGATTGGGTTCGCCGCGGATACCGACTGGGTTCAAACGCCAACAACGTATCCGCTACCGTATCCATTCGTGAAGATGAATGGGCGCAAGTGGGCGCTTGGATGTGGGAAAACAAAGCCTCCTACAACGGACTCAGCGTTCTGCCGTTTGACAGCGGAAACTACAAGCAGCCCCCATTTGAAGACATCGCGCGCGAGCGGTATGAACAACTGGAAAAGTCACTCAAGACCATTGACCTATCGGGTGTCTACGAGCCCGATGATGTAACCGACCCGCAAGCCGAAGCAGCGTGTGGAGGAGGCTCCTGCATTATCCATTGAGCTGCCTATTGGATAGGATCATACTCGTATATCGGATCCAACGGTGTGTTGGGATCCATCCGGCTAATGTTGTGCAGAATTCCGTCGGTTAGTCGGTAAACCCAGCCATGCAAGGTAGGCCGGTTATGTTCCTTCCAAGCCGACTGAACGATGGAGGTCTTGGCCAGATTCATCACCTGTTCCTGAACATTGAGTTCGGTCAATCGATCCACACGTGCATCCCCAGCTGGGAGGGCTTCCAATTCCTCTTTGTGGAAATAGTGGACATCCTTGATGTTGCGAAGCCACTTGTTAATGAGTCCCAGGTTCTGATGACTCAGCGCTGCGCGTACCCCGCCGCACCCATAGTGGCCACAGACAATGATGTGTTTTACTTTTAATACTTGTACCGCATACTGCAATACACTGAGCATGTTCAGATCAGTATGAACCACCAGATTAGCGATGTTGCGGTGAACAAATATTTCCCCAGGCGCAGTGTTGGTGATTTCGTTCGCTGGCACCCGGCTGTCCGAACATCCGATCCACAGAAACTCCGGTGCCTGAAGGTGAGACAACCGTGAAAAGTATTCAGGGTCTTTGCCGATTTGCTCAGCAGCCCAGGCTTTGTTTTCCAATAACAGTTTCTCGTATGATTTCATATTGTTGACAATTGATTATCCTAAGATCTTAATTAGTCTTTTCTGAAGAAAGGGGCCTGTGCACCACTTGTCTTCTTAACCTCTACGTCAATGGACCGGGTCGGGGCACTCGCAATAAAATCTTCAATGGTCTCGATGATATCGTTATCCAAAAAGTTACTCCGGGATCCGTCGATGATCAGATTGGAACCGTCTGGGATACGCTCCAACGCTCTTCTCAGGGAGGACTTGTGAAGGAAGGAGACATCCTTCGTGAATTTTAGCAAGTACTGATGGTCGCTGTTGACCAGAATGACCGCTGTCTGAAAATTGGTATGGAGGACAAAAAAAACAGACACCACCATTCCGATGACGATACCTGTCAATAAATCGGAAAAAAGAATAGCCACAATCGTTACGATAAACGGCAAGAACTGGTCCTTGCCTTTATTGTACATCTCCCGGTACAGCGATGGCATAGTGAGTTTGTATCCGATTACCAGCAAGATACCCGCCAGACAGGCCAGAGGTATCTGCTGAATGAAGTGGGGCATCGCTACCACAATGGTGAACAGCAAGAATCCATGGAGTATCGTTGAGGCTTTGGTCCTCGCTCCCGCCATGATATTGGCTGTGCTTCTTACAATTACAGCAGTCACCGGCAGTCCGCCGAGCAAGCCGGAAACTACATTGGAAATTCCTTGTGCTTTTAGTTCCGCATTCAAAGGCGTGATTCTTCGGTATGGATTCAGTTTGTCTGTCGCTTCGACAATAAGGAGCGATTCAATGCTGGCGATCAGCGCTATGGTAACGGCAATCCGGTACACACGAAAATCTCCAAATCCGGAAAAATCGGGAAACAGCAGCACGTTATCCAGGTCAGTGAACCCTCCGAACCCCTGGAGGTTTACGAGGTGGCTTTCCCTGATCTCCAGGTCCGGCAAAAAATAGCTAAACAAAAAATTAAGACCGATCCCAACGGTCACCACGATGATTGGAGCAGGTAGATACTTACTCCAGGAAATTTGTCTGATCACCGGTCTGGTCCAGCCAACAAGGATCAACAGCGAAACCATCGACACCAGGATCGCCCCCGGGCTCAGGTACTCAACGGCATTCCAAATTTCTGAAAATGTATTCTGATGGTCTGCCTGGACAAAGCTTTCATCACCTTCAAAATCAGTATCATACCCTAACGCATGTGGCACTTGTTTAAGAATGAGAATCAGTCCAATGGCTGCCAACATCCCTTTGATGACCGAAAAAGGGAAGAAGTGTCCGAAGGTGCCCACTTTCAGGTAACCCAGTGATGTTTGGATCAACCCGGCGATCACGACACAGGTAAGAAACAAGGTAAAGGACCCCAACTCCTGGATGGAGCTAAAGACAATTACGGTCAGGCCTGCCGCAGGACCCGTCACGCTCACGGAGGACTTGCTGAGGAATCCTGCAACTATTCCCCCCACAACTCCGGCGATCAACCCGGCAAATAGTGGGGCTCCCGATGCCAGGGCTATACCCAGGCAAAGCGGTAAAGCAACCAGAAATACCACCAACGCTGCCGGCAAATCATGAGACAGGTTATCCAGAGGCTTGAAAGAGATTTTTTCCTGCATATGAACTCAAATGGGCAGATAAGGTTCCACTGGTGAAAAAGCTGCCTTCATGGATGAGGGTGTTTAGAGATGCCCATTTATGGGGTGCGAATCTTAAAGGCCTACCATGCTGAAAATGTCTATTAGACAGTCACTTTCTTTGCTAATGAGTCTGAGGTAACAATCTCATCGTCATAGAAATCAACCAGCCCGGTTTCCACATCATACATGCCTCCGATAAGGGCGATCTCACCTTTTTCTATCATTTCCTTTAATATAGAACTGTTTTCCAGAATCAGTCCCTTGGTAATCCTGACATTGCGCGAGGCAACTTTTTCCACAAAGATGGAATTGTTGGAATTCTGGTCTGATTCAACCGATTTTTCACCGTCAACGGCAGGCTTTAGTTTTTCTAACAGGGTAGTGAGATTTCCCATTTTCACGTGATCACAGGCACCCTTTATAGCTCCGCACCTGGTATGACCAAGCACTACCACCACCTTTGCCCCTGCTACTTTGCAGCTAAACTCCAGGCTGCCCAGGATGTCAGGGTTTTGGATGTTACCCGCGATGCGTACACTGAACACGTCACCCAGGCCCTGGTCAAAAATCAGTTCGGCTGAAGTACGTGAATCAATACAACTCAGGATCACGGCAAAGGGATGTTGCCCGTCTGAAGTTTCGTTTACCTGTTGAAGGAGGTTGCGGTTCACTTTCAGGTTGTTCACAAATCGTTCATTTCCCTTTTTCAGAAGGCCAATGGCTTCTATCGGTGTAATTAAATCTCGTTGTTCTTTTGTGAGTGTTCTCATGTTTATTGCTCTAGGGTTTCTGGTTATCTTTTGATTTATGCTGATTCAAGGAAGTTTATTTTCTCAACGGTGATGTTTTTGTTTTTGGCATTGCTCTCATAATCTTTGATTAACTCCACCACATCGTAAGCAATTGACTTGGACCTTGAGCAATCAATAATCACTTTTGAATTTGCGGGGATATCGTCTAATGATTTTATAACGCTTGCTTTATTAAAAAATGAAACCTCTTCTGCTAATATGAGTTGATGGATCTCCTGTCCCTCTGCGGTCGCAATCACTTTCTTCATGTGATGGGAGTTGCGATAACTATGGCGCAACGTGTAAAAGATGCCAAAAAGCATTCCTACGGTAATACCCTTTAATAAATCTGTTGCCAAAATAGCTGCAACCGTAGCGGTAAAAGGAATAAACTGCTCCCAGCCTAATTTATACAACTGCCTAAAAAGTGAAGGCCTGGCTAGTTTATAACCTACCATCAATAAAATGGCAGCAAGGCTTGCCAACGGAATCATATTTAGGATGCGGGCAGCCGCTATGGCGCTTACTAGTAACAAAACACCGTGCAGAATGGTGGACAGTTTTGTTTTTCCTCCAAAGGAAATATTGGCCGAACTTCGAACAATAACCTGGGTAACCGGCAAGCCGCCAATTAAACCCGAAATAATATTTCCTAAACCCTGCGCTTTCAGTTCTCTGTTAGTCGGTGTAATTCTTTTGTATGGGTCAAGTTTATCCGTTGCTTCCACGCAGAGCAGGGTTTCCAGACTTGCTACAATCGCCAATACAACAGCAATTTTGTATACTTCAAAATTTGATAACGCTGAAAAATCAGGGAAGGTGAACTGGCTCACAAAAGAGGCTACATTTTCCGGTACCGGAATTCGCACTACTTGGTCGGCAGCCAGACTGAAATCCAGCACCCGGTTCATGTAAAGCGAATTCATTACAATTCCCAGAATAACCACTACGATCGGTCCTTGCAGCATTTGAAATATCCTGTGTCTTTTTGTCAACACCGTATCCCAAAGTATCAGGATTGCCAATGAAAGAGCGGCAATAAGTACTGCACCCGGAGTAAAGAACTGAACCGCATTGATGATTTCGGTGAACGTGTTTTGCCCATCGCTTTGAACAAATCCGAGATCCCCTTCAACATCCTTGTCCCAGCCTAAGGCATGCGGTATTTGCTTTAGAATAATCAGCAGCCCAATACCCGTAAGCATCCCTTTAATCACCGATGAGGGAAAGAAGTAGGCAACGAAGCCCGCTTTGGCGTACCCCAGGATAAGTTGGATAATTCCCGCCAGGACAACGGCTGTTAGAAATGCCGCCCAGGAACCACCAAGCGAAGCAATGGAGGTCAAAACGATTACAGCTAAACCTGCAGCGGGCCCACTTACACCTAATGGCGAGCCACTTGCAGCACCGACTACGATACCTCCGACAATACCTGCAATAATTCCTGCAAACAGCGGTGCGCCCGAAGCAAGGGCGATGCCAAGGCAAAGCGGTACGGCAACAAAAAAAACAATAATACTGGAGGGCAAATCATGCCTGATGTCACTAAATAGGTCCTTCATTTTTCAATTGCATTTACTTTTGATTTCTATATATTTCAATCCGTTGTGGAAATCGTTCAACACAAGGGCATGTAATCCCTCAATCAAATTTTTCTATACTATTTTTTCTATTCGTTATAAAATTGAATGCCCGGGAGATGTGGTCTGCTTCATCCAGTTTTTTGATAAGGTGGTGATTGCCCAAGTAATTGAAGATGACATAAATCCCAATGGCACTCAACACGGCTGTCAGGAAACCGAAAAACGGGAGCATTACTGCTGTGTAAATCATTAGCATCAGATGGACATTACTCTTCATGGAAAAGATTTGTTTCAATTCCTCCAGTTTGACCATGTTGGCCGCCACATAAAGCAGAATCCCGCCAATGCAGGCCATTGGCACATCCTCCAGATGGGTTGCAAGAAAAGCAGCCATCAGCAGTTTAAAAGTAAATTTTGCGATTCCAGCTAATGGCGAAACTGCCCCGAGCTTAATACTCACGGCAGTTCTTGCGAGGGCACCGGTGTGAGGGAACCCATTAAACAATGGGGTGAAAATATTTACCATCCCCTGTCCCCAGAATTCCTTGTCCGGATTAAAGGGGGTGCCTTGGTTGTTTGCCATCCGGTCAGCCATTCGCGAGCAAAGCAAACTCTCTACTGCCGCTACAAAGTAAATGGCCACAACATAATAAACTAAATCAAAAATTATCTGGGCATTCCAATTTTCAGGAAGGGTAGGCATTGTGAAAACAAGAAAATCGGTTGGTATTGATCCATATTTGTCCTTAATCAACACCAGTTCTTTATGACTCCAAAAAGTCTCTGCAGCAAGCAACCCGAGCCCTAACGCAAGCAATGGCCCCGGCAGAAATGGGGAGATCCTTTTTGATATCCTGCACAAAATAAATGTGGCAATGGCAATGATTGAGGCATACGGATTAAATTGGTGAGAAAAATCAACAATGTTTTCAATCTGCTCGTCCAATGCATATCCGAGTTTGCTCTCGTAACCTAAAACTTCGCCCATTTGCGAGAATGCGATGACAATGGCGATCCCACTGGTAAAGCCAACGACAATGGAATTCGGAACCATGGCAATGACTCGGCCCCATTTTGCGACTCCGCTGATCAACAACAATACTCCAGCGATTATGGAAGCGAGAATCAAAAATCCGTGATTGTATGTTGCCATCAATCCGCCAATAATGGGGATGTACGCAGCGGTTGGTCCATACACCTGATATTTCGAACCGCCAAACAAGGCACCAAGTAATCCCGCCACAGCGCCACCAACAATTCCTTGCTCTGGTCGAAGGCCTGAGGCCATTGCAAAGCCCATGGCCATTGGTATAGCCACCATCGCGACAATCAACCCGGCAGTAAGGTCTTTAATAACATTTCCTGCCACGTTCCCTTTTACAAGATCCTCATATCGGGCATCAAAAGGATACAAGAAATACCGAAACCTACCCATTAAGCTATTATCATCTTGTCTCATAAAATTCAATTTTTTTTAATTCAGCGGGCTAAAGTGGTGGCATCACTCATCACACCTAATAATATGTTCCTTCCGAGTGAGGTAAAACTCACACTGAGTCCTGCCAGATAATCGGAAACAATATCTTTCTTCTTCATATCATACGTTTAGTGTACATCAGGCCGCTTTGATCACGGAAATCTGATACACTTCAGGTTAACCTTTAAAATTTGAAATTGGGGTATTAGGCGCCTACGGCTTTGCTAAAAAAATAGCCGTCCGCATTTGTGTGAAAATTACTCCTGAGAAAAATCAGGGGTATTGACGCCCGCAATAATTATTACGATCGGGGAGGAGGAGAATTGATTTCGCGGTGGTGCTCCTTAAAAAGGAGTTGGAGCTGCGCAATTGATTTCGAAATAAGACCAGCATACGGACCGGATGACACTTCCAATTCCCTGGCCTGATCATCTTCGTCCTCCGATGCTTCGTCAGGGAATTCACAGGGTAACCGAGTGTCCTGATTTTGTGAAGAAAATGGTATTGCAGGTATGTCTCTGTCCCTGGTTGCTGTTTTTTCAACACTTTTTGAAGTCAAAGGGGTCATGGAAGCATTCACCGCATTTAGCAGCATGAAGAGCAGAAAAAATTGTAACACCTTTTTCATTACAATCAAAGATACGGCTTTCCTGGCATTTCGTTGCACTCGTATTGAGAGAAAATTCTATAAAGCGGAAAAAATCATTGCTCGGTTGCGGAATCCAGGAGTTGCACCAGTTGTTTTTACATTATCTTTATCGCAGAAAGTAAGCATGATGAATTTTAAGGAGATATTTTCCGTCAGCCTCATCCTGTTCTCGGTTATAGATATACTGGGCTCGATCCCCTTTGTCATTCTTATCCGCCAGCGGGAAGGGAGGATTTATGCGGAACGGGCCACACTGATAGCCGCAGCATTAATGGTCGTGTTTCTCTACCTGGGTCAGTCTATTCTGAATCTCTTTGGCCTGGATATAGGATCCTTCGCTGTGGCCGGTTCGATCGTCATGTTCATCATCGCCATGGAAATGATTCTAGGCATCACTTTAATTAAAGACGACCCGGAAGCCAAGGGTACCGGGTCCATTGTTCCTATCGCCTTTCCCCTCATTGCCGGTGCAGGAACGCTCACTACAATCCTGTCACTGCGCGCGGTCTTCAGCGAAACTGACATCCTCATTGGCATCGTCGTTAACTCGATCTTCGTCTATATTGTCCTACGAGGCAGTGGCTGGCTGGAAAGAAAAATCGGAAAGTCAGGCTTTGTCATTCTTCGCAAAGTATTCGGCGTCATTCTCCTCTCCATTGCCGTAAAGATTTTTAAGAGCAATCTATTCATATAGGCTGTTGCTTATGAATGAGAAAATAATCGCACGCAAAGTCGCTAAGAGCGCAAAGCGCTTTTTTGGATTTATAGTGTTCTTGGCGTCTTTGCGTGAAAATATCCCAGGAGAATGATCCGACTTTACACGGATGGCGCCGCAAAAGGAAATCCCGGGCCAGGTGGATACGGGGCCATCCTTAAATTCGGCGGCCACGTCAAGGAACTCAGCGGAGGATATCGCTTGACGACCAACAACCGGATGGAATTGATGGCCGTGATCGCCGGCCTCGAAGCAATTACAAAAACCGGAATCTCAATCACAGTCTATTCCGACTCAAAATACGTCGTCGAAGCTGTCAAGCAAGGCTGGATCTGGGGCTGGGAGAAGAAAGACTTTAAGAAGAAAGCGAATCCTGATTTGTGGAAGCGCTACATCAAGATCCATAAGAAATTCGAGCCCAAGTTCGTGTGGATTAAAGGCCATGCCGGACATCCGGAAAATGAACGGTGTGATGAACTGGCCGTCATTGCATCTGAGGGGCGTGATCTGGAGATTGATCACGAATACGAGGCCAGCAGGAACTCAGCGAATGCAGAAGAATAGTCATACATTTATCCTCGAAATGAACCGACACTGTCACACCTCACGGAAAATCCTTATGATGTGGGTACTATCTGCAGTCCTCACCGTAGCCTCCGTGGCGCTGTCTCCGACTTCATCCTTTGGAGGTTCGCTCAGGCAAGGACCCCGGATTGAACTTGTCGCTTTCCAGAATCGAATTCAGCCAAAACAACACCATTTGTTTGGCCCACAGGCCTCATGCTATCCCCACAAAAGAACTAGTGAATTTGAAGGACTGATTCTCTTCCACGAAAGAATCACAACACGAGTCCTTGCTCATTATAAGATTCAACCAATTTCCAATCGAACTAGTCGATTTCCATTTCGGGCACGTACGTCGCTCGAAAATTCAGATTCACTCTTCATCTGATTTTCCTATACCGGCCTGACCGGCAGTCCAATCAACATTCTCTTAAAATCAACTGCACCTCCTGACCAGGATGCTGCACTTTCTTTCTTTTCTATGAAAACTTACAAGAAGGTTCTTCGAACCTTAGGATTAGTCCTGCTTTTGCTGCTTGCCTCAATGGGTGTAGCCATTGTCCCAATCTTTCCAAGGGAAGAGCCGATGAGGAAAAGAACAACAACTGAATTGGTAGAGAAGAGAAAGGAAGATGAAGCGGATGAGTTAGATTAATTTCCACTTCGAGGGGAGGACACACTTAGTCCATGCAAGCGCTCCCCCTCTCCGAGGGGGTCAAGGGGGAGGGGCCTTTTTCGACGGAGTCAAGCGGGATGAGGTACCTCTCTTCCGCAATGGGATCACTACACCCCCTGCCTTCTCAATTTCCTCGATAACCAATTCAATCTTTCTCACTACGCTTTCCAGTTTATTAAGAACCTCATCGTCGGTAAACCGAATCACCCTGAACCCAGCTTCCTCCAGTCTCTGTTGCCTTATCGCATCACGTTCCGCTGCACCAGGTCTATCATGCGAGGCTCCATCAACCTCAATGATGAGATTAATATTCTTGCACATGAAATCAGCAATGTAATTCAACGCTGGACGTTGCCTTCGGAATGGATAACCTTTAACGCCACTGGCCCTAAGGGCATACTTCCAGAGGTGGATCTCTGCTTTAGTCATTCGGTGACGTAGGTCGTTGGCGAAGGGCTGGAGTTGAGGATTGTAACCCCAGTGGTTGGCTTTGTCAGCTTTCATTGGCGAGGTCTAGGCCACCCCCTGCACCCCCGCCAGCGGGGGACCTTGCACCACCAATGGTGGCGCAAGGCTGCACGGGGAACCTGGTTCTGCTGAGGTAAAATTCGTGAAGTAAGTGAAGATGATCAATCACATTTTCCGAACTACTTTAACAGAAAAATGAATTGATCGTGAAGAAAAAAACTAGGAGATTAATCGCTCCCGCAACTCAATCCCCAAACCTTTTAGTTCCGCCAAAATCGGATCATAGAACTCGCGTGTCACTGGAACAAATACCCCACGCGCTTTAATCTTCCCTTCAAGCACAAGTTTCGCAGCGGTCCCCAACGGAAGGCCTACCGTCTTGGCCATGGCGGTATGGATAGCATCATCGCCTTTCGCCACGAGTGTGGCCTGAATTTCATGATCGTTATTTCCTTTATGGAATTTAAAACGGTGCCACATAATTATCATGTCGCGGTCCTGCGGTTGCAGTTTCCACTTCTTGTTGAGTATATGCTCAAGAATCTGTGCCGGAGTTCCCTCTTTCAGTCCCACTGGCGTCTCGTCAAACAAGCCGGACCAACGCAAACGCTGGATCTCTGGGCCGTTCAAAGCAACAGCGACCTGCTTCGCCACTTTTTCTTCGAGCAATTGCGTGCCATGGTATCCCAAAAACGAATTAAGAAATGTCCGGTGGGTCATTTGACTGACTGCCTCCATTGAATAGGTGTCATCCGTACACCCCAGCTGCACGAGTACATCCCAGGCCGAACAAAATCCTTCGTTCCGCAGGGTACCCCGCAGCATGGTAGAGATATTCTCCAAGCCATACAATGTGCGATAGGTCAGTGAATCACGATTGGCATACCCTTCATATTGACCGTAGCCCGGTACGTTGACGGGCGTGATGCGCTTGAACAACTGTTGGTACGGAATGTATTTGTATTGCTTCTCCTGTAAGAACTTCGCCGTGCTCAGGCCTGCCATCACCACATTGCGAGGATTCCAGGTGAATTTATAACGCCATGGATTTTCGGGGTCGGTCTCGGGGGCAATCAGTCCGCCCGTGAACGACTCAAACGAATACAAGGAGCCACCCTCCTCACGGATGCGGTCAATCACCTGCATGGCACTCATGTGATCGATGCCGGGATCAAGGCCACATTCATTCAAAAATAATAGACCCTTCTTCCGAGCCGCTTCGTCCATTGATCTCATCTCAGGAGAAACATAGCTGGCGGTAAGCAGGTGCTTTCCAAACTCAAGGCACTTCTTTGCAACGACCGGATGGAAGATAGCCGGCAACACCGAGACGACAAGATCACTATCTGCGATAATTGAAGTGGAAGATTCCTGTTGAATATCAAACTGAATTGCCTTGCCATGCGGTGACTTTCCCACACGCTCACGGGCGGCCGCTTCCGAAACATCCCCTACTGTGACGCGCCAATTGCGATCCGACGCCTGCAACAGCAGATAGTCAATCAGCGCAGAAGAGGACCGGCCGGCACCAAGAACCAAAATGGATCGCATACATTCAATTTTAGTGCAATTTATCCCCAATTTGGTATTCATTTCCCATTTTCGGTGGAATGGTTTAACTTTCAACAACGACCTCAAACAGACTGCTATGAAGGGTTTATCGTTCTTTTCTAATCTGGAAGATCTCGATGCGGAATCCAAGTACCTGGTTCACAAAGCCAAGGAGGCCACACGCACGGCCTATGCTCCATACTCCAAATTCTATGTAGGCGCCGCCCTGCTCCTGGATGACGGAACGCTGGTAGAGGGCTCCAACCAGGAAAACGCGTCCTATCCTTTATGTATGTGCGCAGAGCGAGTCGCGCTGTACACCGCCGCCTCCCAGTTCCCTGGAAAAATTATCAAGAAAATGGCCGTCGTCGCACACAAAAAAAATCACAAGGAGTTGGTCAACGCCACCTCTTGTGGCGCTTGTAGGCAAGTGATCCGCGAATTTGAAGTACGCCAGGGAAGCCCCATCGAAATGATCATGCTGGAAGATGACAAATGGACGCTCTGCGCTTCTGCTTCTGTCCTGTTGCCCCTCAGCTTCGACTCCGGTCACCTGAAAGACTGAGCTCGAACATGGAGGAGAAGAAAACCAGTCTTCATTTTGATGCTCGATATTTTACGGCCGGCACGTTAGGCGCTGGCACCCGCCAGATTTGGATTGTCTTACACGGCTACGGTCAGCTGGCGCAATACTTCCTCCGCAAATTTGAACCCCTTACCGAGCAAGATATTTTTCTCATCGCCCCGGAAGGGTTGTCGCGCTATTATTTATCTGAACTTACCAATTCAGGAAGAGTAGATAATAAAGTAGGTGCAAGCTGGATGACGCGGGAGAACCGGCAGATGGACATCGACAACTATGTACGCTACCTGGATGCGATCTATGTCAAAGAACTTGGAGCCACATCAACCATTCCTGTAACGCTATTCGGTTTTTCTCAGGGATGTGCCACATTGTGCCGCTGGGCGGTCGATGGCAATCCAATTTTTGACCGAATGATTCTCTGGGCCGGTCTGTTCCCCCCGGATATAGATTTTGAAAAAGGAAACCGAATCCTGTCAACCAAGAAAACATATATGGTTATCGGTGACCAGGATCCGTTCCTCATTCCCGAACGCATCCAGGAATTTGATGACCTTGCCGGCAAACTTCACATCACGCCTGAAAAAATCAGGTTCGCAGGCAAGCACGAATTGAATTTAGAAGTACTTCAACGATTTGCTGGAAGTTGACTTGGGAAATATTTGACAACCTGAGGACCGCTAACCCAAGCCTCAAACCCGAAACCTTGAACTTTAGGCTCAGACACTTTAGACTTTAAACTTTAGACATTAGACCCATCAATGGTCAACTTCTCAGCTGATGATATCGAGAAAATAGCCATGTCCACCGCAATCGGTCTGATGCGGGAGGCGTTTCAGTTGCTAAGCGCTGGGAAGGTTGTTGTGCCTTTACGAACGGTGATGGAGACGGAAGGTCAAAATGGGCTGGCCCTATTTATGCCGTCGTACTCACCCGAATGGAAATTATTCGGAATGAAAATGGTCGGATTGTTTCCCGGAAATCAATTTCCCATGCCTGCCATCCAGGGAAAAATGATGGTCATGAGCGCCACCGACGGAACACCGCTGGCCGTGCTGGACACTGGCGCAGTCACGGCCTTGCGAACAGGCGCAGCATCAGGCCTTGCGACAGATGTATTGGCCCTTCCCACCGCTTCCATACTCGCTGTTTTTGGAACCGGTGCGCAGGCATGGACGCAAGCTGCCGGTGTGATCGCTGCCCGGCCAATCAAAAAAGTGCTGATCAATGGAACTTCACACGAACGTGAAGTTGATTTTTGTAGCCGGTTATCTAAGTCCTACTCTATTCCCTGCGAACCATTAGGCAATCTCAACAATCTATCTACAGCCGACGTCATTTGCACGGCTACGACTTCTCTCCACCCGTTGTTTACCCGCGAAGTACTGAAGCCGGGTGTACATATCAACGCGGTCGGGTCTTTCAAGCCCAAGATGCGGGAACTCGGTGTTGATATTATATCCTCTTGTAAACTGATCGTTGATCAACGCGAGGCCGCTTTGCATGAGGCAGGCGAAGTAGCTATACCAATCGCAGAAGGTCTAGTCACTTCCGATTGCATTCACGCCGAACTCGGTGAGGTGATCGCCAAGAAGAAACAGGGACGATCGTCTAGTAAAGAAATTACGGTCTTCAAATCGGTGGGAAATGCGATACAGGATTTAGCCGTGGCGAGGTACTTACTGGGAAGGTAGGGCATTGGGTACAGCGTGCGTGAGTCTTGTGACTTGTCACGTGTAGCCTGCCTACTTCTTCATAATTTCACTCAGAAACCCCCACCCGTATCCAAAGAATTGCGCCATGGCAGAGGGAACGCTGAGGATGGCAGCGGAAATGGAACCGGTAACGCGAAAGCAATCGACCATCAGCAGCAACCAGTACAAAATGTAGAATCCGTAACCGATTAATGCCAGTGGTCGACTGAAAACCAAAATCATGGGCATAATGACAAAATCCAAAAGCACGAGCGATGGAATCCAATGGACCGGTTTGATCTCCGATGGGTGGACCTTGCCAACCCGTACACGGCCACGGCCAAATCCCTCCACCTGATGAAAAAAATCAGTCAGCTCAGTTCTGCGTTTGTGATAGACAAATGCATCGGGGATCAAACCAATTGAAAATCCGGCCTTTCGTATCCGGATACTGAGTTCAATATCCTCCGCCAACCTGTCAAATTTGAATCCACCTGTGGCTTCCCACACCTTCCGGCTTATGCCCATGTTGAAGCTGCGTGGCTGAAATCTATCGGCCTGATTTTTCCCTCCCCGAATTCCTCCAGTGGTCAACACCGATGACATTGTGTAGGCCATCGCTTGCTGCAACGATGAAAATGATTCATGTCCACGGTCGGGGCCGCCCCAGGCATCAAGGGGATGCATCGCGAGATGAGTTTCTACGATTCTAAAATAGTCCGGAGGAAGGATACAGTCCGAATCAAAGACAACAAAGTACTCACCCTTCGCATGTTGAAAGCCAAAATTGCGGCTGGGGCCAGGACCGGTATTGGGTTTGTAGAAATATTGAATCCGTAGTTGGCTGACATACTGCTCGTAGACAGATTCAGACCGTTTGGTAGATCCATCTTCGACGATCAATACTTCAAAATTCGTAAATGACTGTTTTGTCAAGCTCTCCAAAAGCTCCGCCAGTTCCACCGGGCGATTGTAAACCGGAATAACGATGCTGTATTTTGGGGCGGGCATGGAGCAAAGGTAGTTGGTAGTTGGTAGTTGTTGGGAAGAATCTGTGATAATCTGTGGAATCTGTGGCTAGAAACCTGCTTTAGGTGCGGTTGAAAATGGGAAATAAAAATTTCAAGTATCTTTCATCATGAAATACTCATTACTGTTCCTGTTGTCAATATCTGTCAGCACATCACTGGCACAGCCAAAGGATTACACTTCCGATGTCTCTTCCCCGGATGCCATAATTTCTGCCTTGTATGGTGTCATCTCCGGAGCGCCGGGAGCACCGCGCGATTGGGACCGGTTCAAATACTTGTTCAAGCCCGAAGCCCGGCTAATCCCCACCCGAAAGAGTGAAGCAGGCGAACTGATCATCCGGGCAATGACACCGGATGAATACGTGCAACTGTTTTCAACACGCATTGCAACCGGCTTCTATGAAAAAGAACTGCACCGGGTCACAGAAGCTTACGGGACCATCATGCACGTCTTCAGCACCTACGAAACCAAAGAAAAAACTGACGGCCCCGTCACCAACCGCGGAATCAACAGCATCCAACTGTTCTTCGATGGAAAACGATATTACATCGTTACCATTTACTGGTGTGCTGAGAGCATGGGGTACCCGCTGCCGGAAAAGTATCTCGATAAATAGGAGATTCAGAACTTGCCGGTTATCGGTTGCCAGTTACCGGTTACCGGCAACCCATCGAAGACTCTCCATACATCTATCCGGAATTTTTATCGTACCCCTTCACATCCTATAATCCCAAAAACCTATCTTGCCACCCCAATGGATAATTTCGTCGTTTCTGCCCGCAAGTACCGCCCTCTCGGCTTTGACGAAGTGGTGGGTCAGGAACACATTACCACGACCCTCAAGAATGCCATTGACAGCAACAAACTGGCTCAGGCCCTCCTGTTTTGCGGTCCCCGTGGCGTAGGCAAAACCACCTGCGCCCGGATTGTGGCCCGCATGATCAACGGCTTTGAAGAAAAAGCAGAAGTCAATTCCCTTAACATCTTCGAACTCGACGCCGCCTCCAACAACTCGGTGGAAGACATCCGTAGCCTGATCGACCAGGTGCGCTATCCACCCCAGTACGGAAAATTCAAGGTGTATATTATTGACGAGGTGCACATGCTCTCGAACGCGGCCTTCAACGCCTTTTTGAAGACGCTGGAGGAGCCGCCCTCTTATGCCATCTTCATACTTGCCACGACAGAGAAGCATAAGGTCATTCCCACGATCCTGTCCCGGTGCCAGATCTTCGACTTCAACCGGATTCAGATTTCCGATATCGCGAAGCAGCTGAAAAAAATCGCCGAACGCGAAAAAATAAAGACGGAAGACGCCGCCCTGCACCTCATCGCCCAAAAAGCTGACGGCGCCCTGCGCGATGCCCTTTCCATTTTTGACCTGATGGTGACGTTCTCCTCCGGGAAAGGCGTGACGTTCAAAGATGCCCTCAATAATCTGCACATCCTCGATCACGAATACTATTTCAAAGTCGTAGATGGGCTCCTGGCGCAAAACCCTACCGTGCCCCTGCTGCTCTTCGATGAAATCCTCCACCAGGGTTTTGACGGGCAGAATTTTATCGTCGGTTTGAGCGAGCATGTGCGTAACCTGATGATGACCCAGGATGACCGTACCGTGCAATTGCTGGAGGTCCCGGACAGCATCAAGAAAAAATACATAGAGCAGGCCAAGGCCTCTCCCTATTCATTGCTTCTTTCCTGGCTCAGCATTGGCAGCCAATGCGACATCAATTATAAGATGAGCCGAAACCAGCGGCTGCTGGTCGAGCTGGCCCTGATGAAAATGGCCCATGTGCGATCCGTGATCACCGCCGACGCTTCGTCACCTGCTCTCCAAGCAGAAGTAAAAAAAAAATTGAATTAACGAACGGCGTACCTGAGCCCCCGGCTCACAAGGTCATTGAAACACCGGTTGCGGGTGCTTCCGCTATAGCGACCATGGTTTTTGAGGCACCATTGCAACTGCCTTCTTTAGCCACTGAGCCCGCAAAACCAAAAACCAAGAGCACACCCAGCCTTAAGGGGATATTCAATGCCCCTGTTGTGGTCGAGCAAGCCGCCGCAGCCACTTTTTCTAAGCCCAATGTGCCTGTGATTCCAGTTGAAATGCGAAAAGCCTGGGATATGTATACCGAACAACGGAAAGACCAGGCTGCCGAATACCAAATCCTAAAGCGGGAATACCAATTCACCTTTCCAACGATATCGATCACCCTGACAAACCCGGTAGAAGAGTCTCTGCTGGAAAACTTCAGACGAGAGCTGATTCAGTACCTCAGAGAACAGCTGAAGAATAACGAAATCAATGTCGTCGCTGTCATGCAACAGACGGCCGGAAAGAAGGTCATCTACACCAGCAAAGAAAAATTTGAACATCTCGCGGAAAAAAATCCTTACCTGAACGAACTGAAAGAGCGCCTGGGCCTGGATTGGGAATTTTAAGACCTGTCGGTCAATCTTTTAAAACACTATATTTGAAGCTGACTTTTGCTGAATGACCATCTCGTACAACTGGCTCAAAGAATACATCGACCGTCCGGAATCCGCAGAAGAAATCGCACAAACCCTTACCTCCACCGGGCTTGAAGTAGAACGTGTACACCCCTTTGAATCTGTTAAGGGCGGTTTGAAAGGACTCGTCATTGGCGAAGTCCTGACTTGCGTCAAGCATCCCAATGCCGACAAGCTATCCCTTACCACCGTCGACGTTGGCGGCCCTGCCCCCTTGCCCATCGTTTGCGGCGCCCCCAACGTAGCCGCAGGACAGAAAGTGATTGTGGCCGTCCCCGGAGCAACCCTGTATCCCACGAAGGGCGACCCCTTGACCATCAAATCCACGAAGATCCGGGGCGAGCAGAGTGAGGGGATGATCTGCGCTGAGGACGGAATCGGCCTGGGTGAAAGCCATGCAGGAATCATTGTCCTGGATACCAAGAAGCCCAACGGCACCCCAGCCGCACAGCATTATAACATACATACTGATTACATTCTCGAAATCGGCCTCACGCCCAACCGTGCCGATGCCGCCTCACACCTTGGAGTAGCCAGAGATATTAAGGCAGCAAAAAAACGGGATATGCGCTGGCCTTCGGTAGATTCATTCAAAATAGACAACACCGATCTTCGGATCGATGTGGTTGTTGAGAACAACGACGCCTGTCCTCGCTATTCTGCCCTAACGCTGACGGGGGTAGAAGTAAGGGACTCTCCCGAGTGGCTGAAAACCCGGTTGACTTCCATCGGCCTTGCTCCAATCAACAATGTGGTGGACATCACCAACTTCATCTGCCATGAACTGGGCCAGCCCCTGCATGCTTTCGATGCAGAAAAGACGGGAAAGAAAGTCATTGTCAAGACCATGCCGGCTGGCACGCGGTTTACCACCCTCGATAGCAAGGAGCGTGTACTGACGGCTCAAGACCTGATGATCTGCAATGCGAATGAAGGCATGTGTATCGCGGGCGTATTCGGCGGTATTACGTCGGGTATTACTGGATCCACCAAGACCATCTTCCTGGAAAGCGCCTGTTTCTCCCCAGCCTATATCCGGAAGACAAGTAACCATCACCAACTCAAAACGGATGCCGCATTCCGCTTTGCGCGGGGTACAGACCCCGAACTTACGGTCTATGCCTTGAAGCGGGCTGCGCTGCTGCTCAAAGAAATTGCCGGGGCATCCATTTCCTCGGAAATCGTGGATGTCTATCCCAAGAAGATTGAGAACCGCATCATCCAAATAAAAGACAAGAACGTAACCCGCTTGATTGGAAAGACAATCCCACGTACGGAGATTGTTGAAATCCTGACGCGACTGGATATCACTGTGACTGCTCAAACGGAAACAGGATATACCGTTTCTGTCCCACCGTACCGGGTGGACGTGGAGCAGGAAGCGGACATCGTAGAAGAAATTCTCCGGATTTATGGGTTCAACAAGATTGCCTTAAGCGAATCGACGCAAGCGGACTACCTCGCAGACTTTCCTGAACATGATATCAATACGTTTAAGCGCAGAATAGGCGAAATGCTGGCCTCCAATGGGTTTTTTGAGATCCTGACCAATTCGCTGACCAACGCTTCCTATCAGCAGAAACATGACCTTACCTTCCCGGGCCAGCCAGTGGAAATCCTGAATAAGCTCAGTGAAGAGCAGGGCATCCTTCGGCAGACCATGCTATTCACCGGCCTGGAAGTTTTGGCATATAATTTCAACCGCAAGCAGGGTGAACTTAAGCTGTTTGAATTCGGACGCATCTATAGTGGAGTAGAAAAGGACTATAAGGAGGAGCAGCGTCTTGCATTATACATGGCTGGTCAACTGGAGGCAGATACGTGGCAGCATAAATCGCAGTCAGTACAATTTCACGACCTCGTTCAGCGCGTTACACAGGTCCTGGAGAAGTCTGCCTGCATTGGGTATACACTGGTTAAGTCAGAGAGCCCCTTGCTTGATTACGCTGTTAAATACATGCTCCGTGACCAAGAGGTAGCCTCCGTAGGCAAGGTCCGTGCCGCGTTCGCAAAGGATTTCGGCATCAAGCAGGAAATTTTTTATGCAGATTTGGATACCTCCTTGCTTTTCCAAGCAGCAAATCCTAAGTTCGACATACAAGAAGTGCCGAAGTTTCCTGAAGTCAAGCGTGATCTGTCATTGGTAATTGATCAGGCCGTCACCTTCGATGAGATAAAGGCAGTGGTTGGAATGAACGGAAAAAGTTTAATTACAAGCGTGAACGTATTTGATGTGTACGAAGGGGAGAATATCCCACAAGGAAAGAAAGCTTACGCGCTCGGGTTCACACTCCTGGATCGTACAAAAACATTGACAGACGACGAGATTGACAAGACCATGAACATACTAATGGCCGAGTTTGAAAAGAAGCTCGGGGCTGTTATCCGAAAATAGATCAACCCCCCACCCCCAACCACTACCCCCCTATGGAACAAGACGTACTCAAATCCAGCCTGAATGGCCTTGAACGAAAGATGGTCGTGCTGATTAACGACCACAAAAGCCTTAAACAGGAGGTAAATGGCCTGAAAACCGAGAATTCTGACCTAAAACTGTCCCTCCGCCAGCGAGAGGACCAATTGAACGGTTTTAGAAATCAGATTAAAATCACTAAAATTGTGGATAATATTCACCCGGAAGACGGAAGTGTTTCGGAATTAAGGAAGACAGTGGATGACTACATCCGTGAGATAGACAAATGCATCGCTCACTTAAGCCGATAAGCAAACTGTAGATGGAAGAACTTTCAATCAAGATCAAAATAGCAGACCGGGAGTACCCCATGAAGGTCAAGCGGCACGAGGAAGAGCGTGTGCGGGCTGCTGGAAAGCTGATCAACGAAAAGTTGAAATCATACCGCGAGCAATTCGGCCTTGACGATAAACAAGACCTCCTGGCGATGACCGCCTTTGACTGCCTGGTTGAAAAACTGGCTGCCGATGAAAGCGATCACGCCGTTGATCAAACTGTGGTAGAGAAAGTAAACCACCTCAATCAACTGGTCTCGCAGGCGATTCTATAGCCGTTCCTTAATTTCGGTTCTTGCGTTACGCGGCCATTCCGTGCCGGGTATTTTTTAACGTTTAACCATACCTATATGAACATTCAACTCATTGCGTTGATCAGCGCCGGCCTGACCATCGTACTAAGCTTTCTCATAGGAACCCTTCTATACAAGCGGAAAGTCAACCGAACCCGGAAAGAACACGAAGAACGTGCTAAGCTTATCATCAAAGAAGCAGAGATAAAGGCTGAGAGCATCAAAAAAGACAGGATTCTTGAGGCGAAGGAGCAGTTCCTTAAGATGAAGTCGGAATTCGAAGAGGATGCCAACCGGAAGAAGAATCAAATCATCGGCAATGAGCAGAAAATCAAGCAGCGCGAAGCCCAGCTCGCTAAGGAACTGGAACACGTGAAGCGAAAGGAGACAGAATTGGATGAGGACCGCAAGAGCCTCGCCCAACAGCATGAGCTGGTCCGCAAACGCAAAGAAGAACTGGACCGCTTTAACCAGCAAAAGGTGCAGGTGCTCGAGGGCATCTCCAAACTCACCGCTGACGAGGCGCGTGAACAGCTTGTCCAATCCCTGAAAGAGGAAGCCCAGTCAAAGGCCAACTCGTACATCAAGGACATCATGGAACAGGCCAAACTCACAGCCACCAAGGACGCCAAGAAACTGGTGATCGAAACCATCCAGCGCACGGCAACGGAACATGCTGTGGAAAACTCCGTTTCCATATTCAATATTGAAAGCGACGACATCAAAGGAAAGATCATCGGTCGAGAAGGACGCAACATCCGCGCCCTGGAAGCCGCCACTGGCGTTGAGTTTATCGTAGACGATACTCCCGAAGCGATCATCATCTCCGGATTTGACCCCGTGCGCCGAGAGATCGCACGCCTCTCCCTGCACCGGCTGGTGCAGGATGGTCGTATTCACCCGGCACGAATCGAAGAAATTGTAGCTAAGACCACGAAGAACATCGACGATGAAATTGTGGAGATCGGCGAACGCACGGTCATCGACCTGGGCATCCATGGACTTGCCCCCGAACTCATCAAGATGGTCGGCCGGATGCGGTTTCGCTCCTCGTACGGTCAAAACCTCCTGCAGCACTCACGCGAAGTGGCCAACCTTTGCGCCATCATGGCCACGGAACTGGGATTGAACGTGAAGCAGGCAAAGCGCGCTGGGCTCCTCCATGACATTGGCAAAGTGATGCCGGAAGAACTTGAGAAGCCACATGCTATTGTAGGCATGGAAATGGCCATTAAATACAAGGAACATCCGGCCGTGTGCAATGCCATCGGCGCGCACCACGACGAAATTGAAATGACCAACATTATTTCACCCATCGTGCAGGCTTGCGACGCCATCAGCGGCGCACGCCCCGGCGCGAGACGTGAAGTGATCGAGCAATACACACGCCGTCTGAAAGAGCTTGAGCAGGTGGGCCTGAGCTTTGAAGGTGTTGACAAGTGCTTTGCCATCCAGGCAGGTCGCGAATTGCGCGTGATTGTAGATGCAGAGAAAGCCACCGACGAACGCGCAGGGCAGCTCAGCTTTGAGATCTCTCAGAAGATCGAAAAGGAGATGCAGTATCCGGGACAGATTAAAGTCACGGTGATCCGCGAGATGCGGAGTGTGTCGTATGCGAAGTAAACTGTAAGCAGTAGAGATAAGCAGATAAGAAGGGCTCCGGAGACGGGGCCTTTTCTAGTTCCGGGTTCCGGGTTCCAGGTTTCAAGTTGAAAGTTCAAGGTCCAGAAACGTCAATCTGTGTTAATCTGTGGAATCTGTGGCAAGCCTTTATTGAACCACATCAATCAAACCATTACCTTTTTACTCAATAACCACCATCGAATATGTCTGTATCCAAGAAAGTCTGGTTTATCACCGGTTCCTCCACGGGTCTGGGGAGGGCACTGGTTGAAGTGTGCCTGCGGGAAGGATATTCCGTTGCCGCTACGGCACGTAATCCAGAAACATTGGATGACCATAAAAAGAAATACGGATCCCATCTGATCTGCCCTACGCTGGACGTGACCAAACCCGATCAGGTTCGAAAAGCCATTACGGCAACGCTTTCTCACTTCGGGCGGATTGATGTCGTTGTGAACAATGCCGGTTATGGACTCATCGGCGCTATTGAAGAAGTTACCGATGCCGAGATACGCGCTCAACTCGAAACCAATTTCTTCGGCGCCCTTGACGTCACACGCGCCATCCTGCCACATTTCCGCAACCAACGCAGCGGGCATTTTGTGAATATCTCTTCTATTGGTGGTTTCCGCGCCATTGCCGGGGCAGCGATCTACAATGCAACGAAGTTTGCGCTCGAAGGATTATCCGAAGCCCTGGCGAAGGAAGTTGCACCTTTGGGGATCCGCGTTGTGCTCGTGGAGCCTGGTCCCTTCCGCACCGATTTTGGCGGCCGCTCCATTATGGACACCCCCAAGCGGATGGAGGACTACGCCGCCACGGCCGGCAAGATGCGTGAGTACTACCAGGCCGCCCACGGAAAGCAAGTGGGCGATCCAATTAAAGCTGCAGAAGCCATGATCAAAGCGGTAGAATCCAACGAAGACTTTCTGCGTCTACCCCTAGGCCAGGCGACAATCATTGGGATGAGAGAGAAGATGGACCAGGTACAGAAAGACATTACCTTATGGGAAGAAGTAGCGATCAAGACCGCGTTCAAAGAATAGTCGAAGGTTTAAAGTAGTCTAAAGTCTAAGGTTTAAGGTTGGTCTCTGCGCTTCTCCGTGAAACCTCCCCACCTCTGCGAAGCGCTTCCTCCTCCACGAGTTCCGGCGGACAGGCGGGTTTCTCCGTGTAATAGCCCTCCTCACCCAATGACACACCCCAAAGTAGGCGATTCAGGAAATGCAATTTCACGGAGTTACACAGAGGAGTGCACAGAGGTTCACAGAGAAATGCCCCGGGTTTTCCCTGCAAGGCTCTGTGATACCTCAGCGGAATCAATTGAACCAGCGGTAAAGTTATTTCACAGAGTTACACAGAGAAATACACAGAGGTTCACAGAGGGGCCCATTTGCGCTTTTGAGAAGCAGTTATTCTCATACATTCTCTGTGCACCTCTGTGAAATAGCCCTCTTCACCCATACGATACACTTTGCCACGGAGGGCACGAGTTGCTATATTTGACGAATGCCTTCCCTCCTCCCCGGCTTCGAATACGACATCCGCCTTCGCAAGGCTACGGCGGACGCGTCATCATCAAACACCTATTAAAATGCCGTCCATAGTATCGGGATTCGAGTACGACATTTTTATCTCCTACAGGCATAACGACAACCTGCCTACCGGTCAGGCAGGCCTCGACGGCTGGGTAACGGATTTTGTTCAGAACTTGGAAAAGGAACTGCGCAGTACGCTCAAAGACACCGTTACCATCTACTTTGACCGCAATCCCCACGACGGCCTCCTCGAAACCCACAGCGTTGACAAA
>JANPES010000461.1:0-1823 GCA_031423035.1 Cyclobacteriaceae bacterium
GTTCGCGACCATTGAATAGGTGCTGGGGAATGGTCTACGACAATTCCATTTTCAAATTGGATCGTATCATTGTTGCCAAAATAGTATTCCTCAATGACTAGCTTTCCACCTTTATAGACTAGCACACTGTGCACCTCTTTATAGGATTCCCCATAAAGTTTGTCCATCATTTTTTGAATAAATTGAGGATCTAATCCTACCTCCTCTAGCGTTCCTGTTAGAATGCCATCATTCAATTGAACAGGACGACTGTAAGAATAGAATGAAGCATCTTTCGCGCTAATTCGAATTTTAGAAACTGTATTTCCATCCAAATCAAGGTTAATTTCTTTTGGATGATAGTCTGGATGAACTATCGATACGGCTATTGCTCTTGATCCATCAATTTGAATTTCTTCTGCATTGCTAAGATCGTTTTTGAAAAATCTGAAAGAACCACCCCCATCTGTGGTGACCGAAGGACCATTGTCAAGTACTGTGATCGTGACTCCGGCCACCGGCAGCTCTGTCGTGGCATCAATTACACTGCCCGCAACTGTTTGGTCAATGTTAGCGTCCTGGCAAGCCAATAAAAAGTGAAATCCTATTGCGAGATAGATACCAGCTGAGACGTATTTCATCGATGACAGCTGCTTGGTTGACAATTACTCTTGAATCGGAATAAAATTGCTCCGGCTAACCATAGCAGGAATAATAGAATGAATTTAACTTTTAGAGGCATATTCATCTTCAATATGATCTATTTACATCAGACGCTAAGTTTTCGATAGATCTTTCCGGGAATCATAGCCAACTTCTTCTGGAGGTATGAAACCAATTCCCTGGCTATTTCACCAACTTGCCATCACGGTTGAATGTGGTAACAAACACTTCGCCAATGGAACTCTTGGTTTTGACAGAAACCTCAGACGACTCAACAGAGAAAGTCATTTCAGTAGCTACCTGATCAAATGCTACGTCAACGCTCCAGGCCAGCCCCTCCACTTTGTAAATCTTGGTCAGCGTTGCCTGATATTTATCGCCAAGTTTTGCCTCCTGAAAGGTAAGCACAAAATACACCAACCCCTTTTCGTCTTGTGTACAGAGCGCCTTTGTAACGGACAGATACCGTTTCTTGAATGCGGCCTTATTAACCGGATATGATGCGCTCAATACAGGTTTTCTTGCCGGGTGGATGGTATAAAAATAGCCAACGCCTACCGAGTCAGCGAAGGCCAGTCCTGCAGTGATTTTCGCTTCAAGAAGAACAAGCGGCTTGAATCGGCTGGCGGCAGATACTTCGAAAAATAGTGGAATTGAATCTGCACCATTGACAATCCAACGGAGTGCATCTGTTTTTCGCTTAATGGCTGCTTCCCGGTGGATTTTTTCGCGAAGAGCCAGCTCCTTGGTGCTCCGCACAAGCGTTTTCAAGTAGGCCGGACTGCCAAAGGCCGTATTCACAAAATGATGATAATTCGCTGACTCGTCCTCCATATTACGTTCGACCAGGTAAGAGGCGATGCTGTCGAGGGCTATTGCATATTTCATCTCCTTTCTGAGACCTTCGATTTGAAGGGGGAGATTCAAGGAATCTCTCAAGGGACGATTCTCCACAACCTGAGATGCAAATTCCAATTCTGCTTCCTTCATGGCAAATACCTGAAGGGGAAGCGGATGCGGATCGATTTTCCTTAAACCAGGAAAGTCTTTCGCGCGAAGCATTGCAATTTCCTGGCGAACAGACACGGAATCTTTCTTAAGATGCTGATGAATTTTGTTTATCTCAATGTCCCGTGCGACAAGCTCCCCTTTTAGCGGTTTGATTTCCTTTTCAATGACTT
>JANPES010000462.1:0-2793 GCA_031423035.1 Cyclobacteriaceae bacterium
CACGCAAAGCCGCGAAGTAATCGCAAAGGATTATGCAATGGGCATAGATAGTATCAGGTCTCTCCGAGAACTCAGAACTGAATTGGTCAAGTTGATCCGCTTTACTCTTTACCTGGAAAGTCAAAAAATGATTCCTCCGCCTCTTCGGTTAAGAACACCATTCGGTGGTTGTGGGCATCCGACACAATAAACATACTTGTTGAATCCGGCGTCTCTGGCTTGGCAAAAAAGTATCTCTTTCCTTCCTCCTTCTCATAAAAGTGGTTCCAATAATCCTCCGTCCACCCGCTGTTGGGTGTGGCGTACTTGAAATACAACTCTCTAAATTTTTCCTTGGTGATTTCCTCTTCCACAACCCGTTTGACTTTTCATTTCATTAGGTTAGCTATTAGCTGTTGGCTTTTGGCAAGTACCCCTTGCGTGCTTAGCGCCATTGCGTGAGATCATTCTGGTTTCACGCAAAGGGACCGCGGCCCGAATTACCACTTGATTATTTTATCAACATCCGGCATCGGCCTACGCTTCAGATTGTTCACCGCCTCCTGGAAAGGAGGGTGCTCGCTTTTGATTTTGTCCATCCATGGATAATTCAACCAATTATATAAATTGAAATCAGGAAAGCCGTTGTTGAGTTTTAACAATTGTGCAGTTGCCTGTTGATATTGACCGAAGACTTGAAAAGCTACAATGCTCCAAGCCATTTCGGAGCTTTTAGCCTCGTCGTCTTCCAGCACGAAAAAATTGTCTATCAAAATCAAAGCATCCCGAAGATCAGGGGCGGCTACGATCATGAGGTAAGGATTATCCGGCTGAGCCCTTAAACCAACCTCCGCCCAATACCGTGCCGAGTCTCGTTGACCGAGAGCTACCAAAGCGGTAACCCCTTTGTTATAATCCTTTTCCTCCAGGGCCAGTTTCTTCAACCCCTGCCAATTCCTCGATACTTCGAGTCTCGCCAATTCAAAAGCCTGCCCTGCGCTCTTCTTTAGTTCATCCGGAACTTGATCCAATGGGAAAGCTGTTCTAGCGGCGAGGTCGAGGACCGTGATGGCGTCAGATTTCATACGGGATAGCTCCCATTTTTTCAATGCGGCCTTCATAGCGTTTGCATCGTCCCCCATCCATGCCAAAACATTAGTGAGATTATTCCATGATTCGGTACTGGCCGGACTGTGGTCCACAGATTTCTTCGCGTGCTGTAAAGCCAGGCTGTACTTCAATTGCCGACGATATATTCCAGACAACGTACCATGCACGTTCGCGTCCGGGTTTTCGTTGAGAACATCGAGCAACAGGGCAATGGCTTCATCATAGCGATGAAGGACCCGATAAGCAAATTCTCCCTGGATGTACTTCTTTTGCCAGGAGTCTGGAAAGTGAAGGTTGACATAATTCACATGTTCTTCAATCCTGCGTTTCAAGGAGTCAGTGGGATCGTTGATATGAATATAGCATTCTACCCCCACCAGGCCGGCCCATGCATCGATAAAGGCAGAATCAAGCTGTATGGCTCGCGCAAATTGGACAATAGCTGGACTTTTCTGAACCGTTGTTGATCCCTCATTGGTGGGGTTCTCGTTAAGCTCAACTCCCCGGGTGTAGTGCGCATAGGCCTGCAGACTCTTTGTTGGAGCATCAGCATCTTCCGTTGACTTCACGTCTTGTGAAAACTTCTCAAGAACACTTCCCGCGATTTGGTTCTGCAGTTGGAAAATATCTGCCAGTTCACTTTCAATGGGCAGCGACCAGACGGCCCGGCCAGTTGAAGCATCGATCAGCTCCACCTCCACCTTAAGTTTGTTCCCTGCCCTCTGGTACAAACCGGAAAGAAGATAGTCTACCCCAAGTTCTTCTCCGATTTCCTTCGGGGTCTTCTTGGTGTCAGCATAGGACAAGGTCGCCTGGAGAGAAGATATGAAACTGAACTTCTTGCTCATGGAAAGCTTGGTCCGGATCTCAGAAGCCATACCCACACCATAATAATTGAGCTCCTCCGAACCTGTGAAGTTCCTAAACGGCAAAACAGCCACACCCGAACTTCCGGGGTCTTTCAGAATCGTGAAGCTTGGAAGAACAAGAAAGTAAATACCAATCATTGCCAACAACACAGCTGCCGCGCCGATAGCAATCCATCGTCTTCCGGATTTCTTTGGCTGGAGCAGTTGTTTGCGTACGGGGTCAGTATCCGCCGCTGTTCTTCCTTCCGATTTTTTTAACCCTCCAATTATCTCCTTTACTGCGTTGGCAACCTTGTTGATCTGATCACGGTAATAAACCTTGTTAAGGTTGTCCTGTGGATGATCTTCATTGGCTCTTAGGGGCCGGTTCACACCTGCGGATTTGTAAATAAATTCTATCGGACGCAGCACCCCGCCCAGCTCTCCCTCTACTACTGCTTTGTCCTCTTCATCCAGTTCATGAATTTTTATGGGCAGGATACGGCTTGCTACGTTGCCGGTCGAGAGTTTTATGTCTCTTCCGTACTTATCTTCCTTTGAGCGCCTGTTGAACGCGCAGAATTCATGCTGCCAGGCAAAGCTCTTCGGATCACAGTAGGTCTGTGAAATGACGGGTATGAAGATCAGGCACTTCAGCTTGCCTTCGAGGCTCTCGCTGACTTGATGGGTCTCCAGCAGTCCATCGTGGGGATTGACATCGAAGTAAATGGAAACATCTTCTTTGAAGGTGGCCTCAATCTCTTTCTTCAGGTTGGCCACAAACTCGGTCACCCAGCTGTCGTACTTATTGTCTTTCTGGCGGTAGCTGATGAAAATGTCGTATTCGAAGTTCGGG
>JANPES010000463.1:0-5512 GCA_031423035.1 Cyclobacteriaceae bacterium
AAGGTTGCATACCGGCCAACGGCAAACGATGAGATTGAATTCACGCACTATTCCGGAGACGATGTCCTGAACTTTATCCCGGGTGCAACAAGCTCCAGCCGATTGCAGAATACAACAAGCAATTTTACGATTGGCAATACGGCCCAAACCCTCCAGTGGAAGAAACAAGTAAATGCAAACTGGTCTTCCAGCTTGAAGCTGTATCGGTCGGTCTTTAAATATTCGATTGATAATAAATTTGAAGACAGCCGCCTCTTTACCAGTTCAGACATTGAAGACCTGGGAGGTAAATGGATGCTTACTACCGATTCACGCGCTGGATTTTCTTTCACGGTGGGGCTCGATCTGGTTAAGCATCGGGTCAGCCCGAATATTATTTCAACATCTGGAGAGGTGGCAAACCTGCTGGAAAGCAGCACCAGCCAAGCGCAGCGTGCTTGGGAGGGAAGTGCATTCTCGCAGATTAATGGCAACTGGAAAACCCGGTGGCGGTGGAGTGCAGGAATCCGGGTTTCTGCAGCTCGGGTGAGCCAAACGACCTACGTCAACCCAGAACCTCGCCTGTCTCTTCGTTATACTGTGAATGACCGCACAACCGTGAAGGCAAGTTATTCGCGCATGGCCCAGTATCTGCACCGTGTATCAAGCGCCGCGGTTGCTTTCCCAACAGATATCTGGTACCCGGTTACGGATGCCGTAAAACCCCAGCGAGCTGACCAATGGTCTGTCGCCGTGCAACAGCTGATTCCAAAAGCAAACCTCTTTGTTAGTGTGGAAGGCTATTTCAAGACCATGGATAACCTGATTGGTTACCGGGAGGGAACGAACTTGTTCCTGACCCGGGACTTTGAATCGCAGTTGATCCAGGGAGCAGGCCACTCATATGGAACCGAAGTGCTCATCAAGAAGGAATCCTGTAAGCTCACCGGATGGATTAGCTATACTTTATCCTGGTCACAGCGACAGTTCGACGAAATCAACGGAGGTGCGTGGTTCTACGCACGGTATGACCGCAGGCATAACATCGCTGTTGTTGCCAACTATCAGTTTGCGCGACGGTGGTCATTCTCTGCTGTTTGGGAATTTATTTCCGGTTCGCGCTTCACACCAATTATCGGCAAGTACGCGGTACCAACAACAACTTTGGTGGGGGTGAACTTGGTGCCGGTCTATGCGCAATTAAATTCCGTCAAGTTGGCGGACACGCATCGGTTAGACCTTGGTGTAAAGTACCGGCCGTCACGTATTGGCAGGCGGTTCCAGGGTGAGTGGTTTGCCGGTGTGTACAACAGTTATAATCGGGCAACTCCGGTGGCGATTGCCATTGTGCCGAACGGTGATGGGACATTCCGGTATGAGCAACCTGGACTATTTGGGTTTCTTCCTTTTGTGAGTTATGGATTCAAATTTTAGGCACATGTATCGAATATCAGGACTATGGCTGATTCTTCTCTCTTGGGTCCTCACGGGGTGTATTCCCAGTCCGCTGGAAGTTGATGATATTCCAACGCTGCCGGTTAAGTTGGTCGTATCTTCTCAGGTGGTGCCCGGACAAGGACTTGCCGTGATGGTTACCCGCAGCATCGGTGCCCTCGATGCGGGCAGAGGCTCTGACCTTCAGGCGCTCATCAGTCAGATTGCTGTTGATGATGCGCTCGTGACACTGGAGCACGACGGCGGGCGACGCGATACGCTGGTTTACCAGGCCTATGGTGTTTATCTGGGTGCTTCTGACGCTATTGAATCCGGCAAAGCCTACACCCTTCGCGTCAACAGTCGAGCGTTTGGGGAAGTGAGTTCGACGACGTTGGCACCTCGTCAGGTTTCCTTTCAATCGGTTTCGGCTGAGTTGTACCTTACAGGCTATGATTCCCTGGCCAGCATCACCTACAGCCTGGTTGATCCGGCAGAAAAAAACTGGTACATGATTAATGTGCAAAAGTTCTCGGCCAAGCAGGAGATTAACTCCTATTTGAATCCCCGCATATTTACCCGCCTTGTTCAGGATGATGTATTCAACGGAAAAGATTTCCAGGAGCAATTCAATGTTATCTTTCAGGATTTCTCATTGGGTGATTCCCTGGCTGTAACGATGTCAAGCATCAGCGAAGAGTATCATCATTATCTTTCCTTGCGCAATGACAGTCGCTACAGCTTGGCTGGATTTGCCACGGAGCCATTGAATTTTCCTTCCAATGTGAAGGGTGGGTATGGGTATTTTAATTTGCACATTCCGGATGTGCGCGTATTTGTCATGGAGTAACCCCTGAAGCAAGGAATTAAGTCAGCCTTGCAAGGGTGCACGACTATTTCTTTTGGCCCTTGGAACCATCCTTTCTATCTTTGGCGCTGTTCAATTCGTGAAAAACAAGCTCTACCGTTTTAGTGTCGTCGCCGAACGAGCCAACGTCTTGGAGCCTGGCAAGGAACTGTTCACACGGATTCGCGGTCACTGGAATGATGCTTACTTTCCAAATCCAAATCCAATTACGCTAGAGTTGGCCTGTGGACGAGGGGAATATTCCGTAGCATTGGCTCATCGGTTTCCTGAACGAAACTATGTTGGCGTGGACATCAAAGGAGATCGTATCTGGAAAGGAAGTACCCTGGCTGTGGAACAAGGGTTGGCCAACCTTGGATTCCTGCGAACCAATATTCTAAACCTTGAGAGTTTCTTCGCTCCGCATGAAGCGGATGAAATATGGCTCACATTTCCGGATCCTCGCCCTAAGAAACGCGACATCAAGCGACGGTTGACTAGCCCCAGATTCCTGGACATGTACAAGCGGATACTCAAGCCGGGGGGAATATTCAGGCTGAAGACGGACAATACCGGATTGTTTCAGTACACGCAGGAGGAGCTGGGACTGCGATCCGACATTGAGGACTTCGCCTTGGCCGACGATGTGTATTCGTCGCCGTTGCGGGACGAGTGCTTTGATATTCGAACGCGTTACGAAGAGATGTTCGCTGCAAAAGGGGAGAAGATCAAGTACCTTCGATTTCAATTCAAGCATGCCAAAACGGGTTTCTCCGGGCATACTTCATAACACTTTATTAATGTAGGTCACCATTCCGAAACATAAAATGACCGTACATTTGCGTAACCAATAAATTTGCTTTGGCAATAAAACGAAGAGACATTGACCTGGTGGTGCTATCCGATATCCATCTTGGGACCTACGGATGCCACGCGGAAGAGTTACTTCGTTACCTCAAGACCATCAAGCCAAAGACCCTCGTCCTGAATGGCGACATTATTGACATGTGGCAGTTCAGTAAACGGTACTGGCCGCAGTCGCACATGCAGATCGTCAAGCATATTACCGGTCAATTGGCGAAGGGATCTCGGATTATTTACCTGACCGGAAACCACGATGAGATGCTTCGCAAGTTTGCCGGATTTAAAATCGGGTCATTTCAGATTCTTAACAAGAAACTACTAAGCCTGAACGGAAAAAAGGCCTGGATTTTCCATGGTGATGTATTTGACGTAACCATGAAGCATTCTAAATGGCTGGCAAAGCTTGGAGCTGTCGGATATGATACCCTTATCCTGATCAATACGTTCGTCAACTTTGTGTTGAGGCTTTTCGGAAGGGATAAAATTTCGTTGTCAAAGAAGGTTAAAGATAGCGTGAAGCAAGCGGTGAAGTTTATTAATGACTTTGAAAAAACCGCAGCGGACATCGCCATCTCGAAAGGGTATGACTATGTGATCTGCGGACACATCCACCATCCGGAACACCGGGAAGTCGTTACCGAAAAGGGGGCAGTGATGTATCTAAATTCCGGTGACTGGGTCGAGAATCTCACCGCGCTGGAGTACAATGGAGGATTCTGGAAAATATACAGGTATGCTGATGATCCCGTGGCGCAAGCGGTCAATATACCAGCGAGGTTTAAACGCAAATTGGACAATGACGAGATATTTCGAGACCTTGTGAATGAATTTTTAGACCCTGACTAACTCCTGATGAAAATACTCTATGCTATACAGGGAACGGGAAATGGACACCTCAGCCGAGCCGTGGATATTGTTCCGGAGTTGAAGAAATATGGACAGGTTGATCTTTTCGTCAGTGGGGCACAGGCGGAAGTGACATTGCCTTTTCCCGTGAAGTACAAATCAAAGGGACTCAGTTTTTACTTTGGAAAGAGCGGTGGAATCAACTTCTACAAAACTTTTCAGCGCAACAGCTCAAAGGATGTGATGAAGGAGATCGCCCAGTTTCCCGTCGAGAAGTATGATCTGATCGTGAATGATTTTGAACCGATCACTGCCTGGGCAGCGAAGAAAAAGGAAATTCTTATCATCGGGTTAAGTCACCAGTCGGCACTGCTGTCCAAAAAGACGCCGAAGCCGAAAGTAAAGGATCCCTTTGGGGAGTGGCTGTTGCGTACCTACGCGCCGGTTGACAAGTATATCGGATTTCATTTTCAGGAGTATGACAAGGGTATTTTTACGCCCGTCATTCGTTCAGCCATTGTCGAAGCGGAGAAAAAGAATAAGGACCATTACACCGTGTACCTTCCGGCCTACGACGATAAAAAACTTGTAGCCCTGTTTATGAAATTACCGTCTATCCGGTGGCATATTTTCTCCAAACACACCAAGCAACCTTATCACATCGGGAAGATATCGGTCTATCCGATCAGCGGGGAAGACTTTGTCGCGAGCATGGTAACGAGCGCAGGTGTTCTTTGTGGTGCCGGATTTGAAACGCCAGCCGAGGTATTGCACCTGCAGAAAAAATTACTGGTCGTTCCCATGAAAGGCCAGTATGAGCAGAAGTGCAATGCAGCTGCATTGAAAAAGTTAGGCGTACCCGTGCTGAAGAAAGTAAGGAAAAACAGCCTGCCCAGGATCGAGAAGTGGCTCGACAGCGACAGTATTGTTGATATTCAATATCCCAAAGTGGCTGAGCAGGCGGTGGATCGCCTGATGAAGAAATATGGCCCAGATCATTAGGGCATTTATCCGTTAAGTTCTTCCAGTACCTTGGCCAGGTGATCATATTCCTTTAAGCCAGGCACTGATTCGTGAGAACCATGCAGCACGAGGCCCGCGGCGCAAGTCGAGGATAGAAAATCAGTCGCTAATCCGGGGAAACTCCGGCGGGCAATCAACACAGGAGGTGTAGATGGGAATGTGTTTGCGATGGTATCAGGTACGTGCGTAACGATCCAGAATGAAATTCCATCCACAGGCAGGGATCGAGTATGAAGCCGGTTGGTAAATTCCTCAAACGTGATCTCAACCATCAACGGCAGTGGTGAGGGCCCGATTTCAGGTAGCTGATGAACGGCAATATGAAAGTAGTCAGCACTATAATTTGTTCGAGCCAGTTCCAGATCGGTGGGCAGGTGCCCCAATTCAACAACGCACTTCGGGCCTGAAACCCATCCTTTAATTTGTTGATAAGCCTCCGGACTTACATAGTCAGCGTTGGAGGGATCAATAACAACGCCAAGCAAATCAGCACCCATTCCTGCACAATACCGGGCATCA
>JANPES010000464.1:0-2556 GCA_031423035.1 Cyclobacteriaceae bacterium
AATCTATGGTGAATCCCTTACAATAACTTTTGAGCAGCTTCTTCGCACCGATTCGAAATTCAAGGACCTTGAGGCGCTGAAGAGCCAGCTGCATAAAGACAAGGTGATGGCCCTGGATGCATTACAAAAGGGCCGATAAAGTGATAACAGAATAAAATGCAACTACGATGATCAACAAAGTGGTCAAAAATGCAGAAGAGGCTATTCGAGATATCCCCGATTTCTCGACATTGATGGTAGGGGGATTTGGACTATCGGGCCTTCCAGAAAATTGTCTTAAAGCGCTACTCGTGCAAGGCACCAAAGGCCTGACCTGCATTTCCAACAATGCCGGCGTCGACGGCTTCGGAATTGGGCTCTTGCTGAAATCGCATCAAGTCAAGAAAATGATCTCTTCCTATGTAGGTGAAAATGAAGAGTTTGAGCGACAGTTGCTTTCGGGTGAACTGGAGGTTGATCTCATCCCGCAAGGAACGTTGGCTGAGCGGATCCGTTCCGGTGGCGCTGGCATCCCCGCCTTCTTCACTCCTGCCGGTGTAGGAACCGAAGTAGCCGAAGGAAAAGAGACACGTGTATTCGACGGCAAAGTGTACTTGATGGAAAGCTGGCTTCGCTCAGATTATTCACTAGTCAAGGCATGGAAGGGTGACACGCTGGGCAACCTCATCTACAAAGGCACCGCGAGGAACTTCAACCCCATGATGGCAGCCGCTGGAACCATTACCATTGCTGAAGTCGAGGAACTGGTCGAGCCAGGCGTTCTTGACCCAAACATGATTCATACACCGGGGATTTATGTACATCGGATTTTTCAGGGAAGTAACTACGAGAAGAGAATTGAACAGAGAACAGTTTCTAATTTGAGAATTTGAGAATTTGGGAATGTTTTAAGATTTGTCAGGTAAATAGGAAGTATTAGACATCATTAAACGGGGATTTAGTTCCATTTTTGTGATTGCTTTAAACTTGGTTATGAGAGAAGATCGGAGAAACCTTCTTGTTGAGATGACTACGCAATACGCTTTAAATATTATTGAGTATGCTGAAATTCTTGAGAACGAAAGAAAATACGTTATAGCCAGGCAGGTATTAAAATCAGGTACCTCAATTGGCGCCAACATCCGTGAAGAGCAAAATGCCGAAAGCAAGGCAGATTTTATTCATAAATTTAAGATTGCCGCGAAGGAGATCGATGAAACCGAGTATTGGCTTTGCCTTTGCCAAGCTGCTAAGACCTACCCCAATCCTGATCCGCAACTATTAGAGAATCTTCAAGTGATCGCAAGAGTAGTTGGCAAAATAATTTCCTCATCTAAACGCAGGCAAAACCCTTCGGCTCACTCTCAAATTAGCTAGTCCACAATTCCCAAATCACTTTATCCCCAAATTCTCAAATTGATGTTAGATAAAATCGGAATCGCCAAACGGATCGCCCAGGAAGTTCGCGACGGCATGTACATTAATCTGGGGATTGGCATACCTACACTGGTAGCCAATTACATTCCGAAAGATATTCACGTCATCCTACAATCCGAAAATGGTCTGCTGGGCATTGGACCATTTCCCACCGAAGACCAGGTCGATCCTGACTTGATCAATGCGGGTAAGCAGACAATCACCATGGTTCCGGGGTCAGCCCTGTTCAACTCGGCAGAAAGTTTTGCGATGATCCGCAGTGGGAAGGTTGACCTAACAATTCTCGGCGCTATGGAAGTTTCTGAACATGGAGACATTGCCAATTGGAAGGTCCCGGGAAAAATGGTAAAAGGCATGGGCGGCGCGATGGACCTCGTGGCATCTGCAAAGAACATCATTGTCGCCATGCAACATTGCAGCAAAGATGGCGCCTCCAAGGTGCTGAAAAAGTGCTCTCTGCCGATAACGGGTTTGCGATGTGTGAAGCGCATCGTGACCGACATGGCTGTACTGGAAGTACTACCCGAAGGAGGGTTTAAACTCATTGAACGGGCGCCAGGAATAACCGTCGATCAGATTCGCAAAGCAACCGAGGGTAAGCTGCATGCCGATGAACAAGTCCCGGAAATGCACATCTAAGAACTATCTATTGTCATCTAAACTACCCATGAAAACTTCAACCATCAACTTCACAATCCATCTGGATTCAAGCAATACACCCGAAAAAATTGAATGGGATGCCACCGATAAACCCGACACCGGGCTTTCGGAGACAAAGGCGATAAGCATTGGTTTGTGGGACCACACGCAGAAGAATACCATGCGTATTGACCTGTGGGCCAAGGACATGCCCGTTGAAGAGATGAAGCGCTTCTACATTGACTGCATCGGCGGCCTGAGCCAGAGTGTGCTGACTTCTACCGGGGATGAACACATGGCTGCCGAAATGGATGCCCTGTGTGACCGGCTGGCCAAACATATCAAGGAATCGGAGCGAAACTAGACCCTGTTTATTACAGATTAGAGCCGCCTCCGTTTGTAAAAAACGCCGGGGACAAACGTTTGTTTTTGTGCAAAATCTTGTAGATTTAAGAGATTAAAACCCAATATAATTATGAAAAAATTCTACAAGTGGTCGCT
>JANPES010000465.1:0-9085 GCA_031423035.1 Cyclobacteriaceae bacterium
CTCCAGCCGGTTCGCAGGCACATATCACAACGTCTTCGATTTGAATTGTCTTTTGCAATTTCAACTTGAGCTTTCGAATAGATATAACCCGGAAGAATTGATGGAAAAGGTTCGAGCTAATTTGCAAATTCTTGAACTCATTGCAGCTGAGATATTTCGTCGGGTAAGTTGTCAAATGAATGAAACGCCAGAAGACATGAGGATTGATCCCTACACCATGTCTATTGACGATGGTAAAGACGAACTACTTAAGAAATCAAAAGACCCAAATGCATTTAATGCAGTTGAATCCATTAAAGCGGATATTTCAAAGATGTGGTTGAAGGAGGTTAGAGCCAAGAGCAATGAGTATGCCGAGTAAGGTTGAAAAAAGAATGGAATACATTCAAACCGTATTCATGAAGGTTCAGGCGCACATGCGGCACGCTATTGAACTGAACAAATTGATTGATTTTCTCGACTCAGAGCCTATTGAGTTTCGTTCAGTTGCTTACGAAAGCGCTTCTATGGAAATTGGACTGAACGATTTAATAAATGGAAGGCGGTTCAGCGAATGGAAAAAATTCTACCAGCATTCTAATCTCATCCATTCTGTTCACATCGGAATCGGACTCGGCTTGGCATTTGCAAAGGCTGAAATTACACTTACGCCGTCTTTGGAATTATTGGACCCCCGCATGCAGTGGATGGTATTTGACGGTATCGGCTACTACTATGGCCTTTTCAAAGGACGAAGAACAGTCAAGTATCAGAAGGTTCCGGAATTTATTAGCGGAGAACAGTTGAAATGGTTTGACCAGGGCCTTGGCAGGCGCTTATGGTACATTTGCAAAGGACAAGCTGAGGGACTCACCCTAACCATACAATCATTTCCATTGCCTCGACAAAGTGATTTATGGCGGGGGGCGGGAATTGCCTGCGGCTATGTAGGAGGGAGTGAGAAGAATAGTATAGAGGACCTTGTGGCTCACTCATCCACGTTCAAGCAACACCTTTGTGCAGGCGTAGCCTTGGCTGCTTACTACCGCAGTTTTTCCGAGAGCGTTACTGATGACGTTAACCTAGCCTGCCAGGTCGTTTGCGGCATGCCCCTGGACGACGTCTTGCGTGCTGAACATGAAATAATCAAGCTTTTCATTCCCATTCCAAAAATTTCTGCCGATATTGAGTAGCCCTCGTGAACATGTTTGATTAGACAGTACCCATAAACAGATTCCTGAAAACAGGAAGAAATGGTGTGAAGAGACAATTGATTCCTGGTAAATGGATTTAATCTCAAAGCCATGAAAAAATACTGCACACTGGCAGTGGTCAGCATCATACTTATTTCCTGTGCTGTACATAAAAAGCAATACTATATTTTTAGCCGCAGTGTCCTTCAGTATGGAAATTCTGAAAATGTGCGTTCTCAGAAGATGACGGAATCCATTGAGTTAAACTCCGCAGCAGCTGAAGAAAGCCGGATAACCGGGTCCGGACAAGAGAAAGTTGATCATCTTGAGCCTCATGCAAATCAAGAGAACCTTCAGCATCCTGGGCCCACCGTAAGAAAAGGTGGCCGAATCAAGAAGGGGCCTATAGCTAAGGCAAATGTAGAGGATTCAGCGTCAGAGAAGTTGCAGCCAAAAGAAAGCACGGGTCAACGAAAGAATGGGGATTCACTGCTTTACTTAGCAACTGCATTGATTGGACTTACTGTAATGGGATTATTTCGGCTAGGCAGTTCCGCAGTAACAAAAATAACCCGGTGGGCAAAAGCAAACCCAAAGAAAACACAAGGGCTTATTGCAGGAATGCACGTCCCTCTTATGGGGTTGGGGGTAATGAACGGATACAACCTGGATCAGATGGGGTATGAAGTATCAAATACCGCCTTATATGGTTTTGGGGCTGCCACGCTCGTTAGCTTCTTGTCAGTCCCGTTTACTGCGAAGAATAACACCATTTCTCTTCCCCGACAGGTGAACCGCCAACGACTAGGATTCATGGGCCTCCTGCTATCATCCCTGATGATGATGACTGGGTTTGGGAACAGAATCGAACAAAATTACCCAAATACCCGTCTCGCAAACTCGGTCGAGGCAGTTGATCACTCCGTTTTTTACGCCAGTAACACAATGAAAGGAAATGCCATTAACGATCGGGCAACGCACTACGCAATTCAAAAAGTCCGGGCAGAAAAAGGCGCTATGTCGGCCGGAACTGCTGTAGTACTAATCATCCTTCTCAGTATCCTTGCTTGCGCCGGTATCTGCCTGATCATTGGTGGGTTTGCGATAATGACTTCCGGCCAACCCAGCGGCGCTTTATTAGCCATATTGGGAGGAATTGCTCTTTTATGGCTCTCCATTAGGGGCATTAATAGCGTTGTCAAACGACGCAGAGAGACGAAAGCCACACAATAGTGAATTGTGCACTCATAACAGGAGGCTCAAAGGGCATTGGGAGAGCCATTGCACTGCAATTGTCCAGAGATCATGGTCTGCACATTCTGATTAATTACTCCACAGATACACATGCTGCCACGGAGGTGTTGGATAAGATTCAGAGTGAAGGGGGAAGTGCAGAACTGCTGAAATTTAAAGTTCAGGACAAGTCCGCCGTCGATGAAGCGATTTCTAGTTGGCAGAAGAGCAATCCTGAAAAATTCATTTGTGTATTGATTAATAATGCCGGAATCACAAAAGATGGACTGTTCATGTGGATGCCTGAAAGCAGCTGGGATGATGTAACCGCAATTTCACTCAAAGGATTGTTTAATGTTACCCAAAGCGTCATTCGGCAGATGTTGCAAAAAAAAGAAGGACGCATTATCAATATTGCTTCTATTTCAGGCCTGAAAGGTGTGCCCGGACAAACGAACTATTCCGCCGCCAAGGCAGGAGTGATTGGTGCGACAAAGGCGCTGGCACAGGAGGTGGCCAGGATGAACATAACCGTAAACGCCGTTGCGCCGGGATTTACCAGGACCGCAATGACAGAGAACGTCGGCATAGAAAAATACCTCAATGTTATTCCTATGGGCAGAATAGGCGAACCGGAAGAAATTGCGCATTTAGTAAGCTTCCTGGCATCTGAAAAGGCATCCTATATTACAAGTGAAGTCATCAATGTAAACGGAGGACTCTATTCCTGATGAGGGTCGCCAAAGAACAAATCCAACGCTTCATTCCACAGCGGCCACCCTTTGTCATGATTGACAATCTGATTGAAGCTACGCCTGGCCGGTTTGAAACCGATTTCAAGATATTACCTGATAATATTTTCCTTGAAGAAGGAATTCTAAGAGAATATGCCCTGATCGAAAATATTGCACAAAGCGGTGCGGCGGGGTTGGCTATGATAAACCGGTTGGACAGGCAGCAACCGATCAATGGATTTATCGGGGGTATTTCAAAACTAAACGTTTATGATTTGCCTAAAATCAACGATACGATTCAAACAATCATAACCCCGATCGCTCAACTGGGGGAAATGTTCTTGTTAAAGGCTGAGAACTTTGTTGGGGACAAGAAGATCATGGAGTGCGAAGTTAAACTTGTTGGATCCAATAATAACTCAAAAGGAATACGCTGATCAAATGATACAACCAACGAACATAGTGGAGTTGAAATACATGCTCAAGAGTCAAATCATAGAAGAGCTGAATCTTGAGGGCATTAAGCCGGAAGATATCCAGGATGAAGCTCCGCTATTTGTCGAGGGCCTTGGGTTGGATTCAATTGATGCCCTGGAATTGGTGGTTCTAATGGAAAAATATTATGGCGTGAGAATTCCGGACGAAATTGTTGGAAGAAAAGTGCTCCAATCCATTAATACAATGGCGGAATACATCCAGGAAGAGACCGCCAAAACCAAGTGAAGATATTGATCACTGGAATCGGCGCGGTAAGTGCAATTGGCCTGGATGCTAAGGAAAACCTTCGGTCCTTAAAATCCGGAAATACCGGAATCAGAAAATCACCCGCCTTCGATTTGATGATGGGTGAGGTAAACCTGACCAACGAACAGATCGTTCAAAGGCTGGACTTACCCAACAAGGACTATTCACGCACCACACTCCTTGCGCTTCTGGCAGCTAAGGAGGCATGGGGAAGCCAAAAACCTCACCCTCGTGTTCGGACGGGATTGGTATCCTCCACATCGGTGGGTGGGTTGGACCTCATGGAAAAATACTATTTCGAATCCCTCAACGATAAGTCCTCAAACGCCTTTACCTTAATGACCCATGATAATGGGCGAACAACCGAATGGATTGCCGGGGGATTGGGCATTTCCGGAACCATCGACACGATTTCAACTGCTTGTTCTTCCGGAGCCAACGCGATCATGCACGGCGCACGCCTCATTGCTGGAAACAAGCTAGACCGGGTAATCGTTGGCGGCTGCGACCCAATCGTTCAGTTCGACATCAGGGGTTTCAGCTCCCTGAATATTTACGATCCTGAGATCTGTAAGCCGTTTGATGATGCCCGAAATGGGCTAAATCTTGGTGAAGGGGCCGGATTTCTGATTCTCGAGAACGAGCACAGTATCTCGTTAACGGGAACAAGTCCAATCGGTTTATTGGCGGGATGGAATAACTCCACCGACGCATTTCATCAAACGGCAAGTTCGACGGATGGAAAGGGAGCCTATCTTGCCATGTCCAACGCATTAGCAAAAGCAGAGTTAACCCCGGGAATGATAGACTACATCAATGCGCATGGAACAGGAACAGGGAATAACGATTTGTCGGAATCCATGGCACTAAAAAGTGTTTTTGGGGATAGCATGCCAGCCTTCAGTTCCACCAAAGGATTCACCGGACACACGTTAGCTGCAGCTGGCGCAATTGAGGCAGTGTATTGTGTAATGTCCATTCAATCACAAGCCTTCCTTCCGAATTTAAATTTCTCAGTTCCCATGAAGGAAACCCGACTGACACCTGAAACCGTCTTCAGGCCAGACATGCATGTGAGGCATGTACTCTCCAACTCCTTTGGCTTCGGTGGAAACTGTACTTGCTTAATCTTCAGCAAAGTCAATTAAATGCGTATTACAGCGTCATCAACGATATCTCACCAACCCACATTCCGGAGAAAGGGGTTTTCGACGGAGCTATCCGAATTGAAACAATATTCGGATCTAATAGCCCCTGACTATACCCCTATTATCCCCGCCATGGACAGAAGAAGGATGAGCGAAGTCTTGAAAATGGGGATTGCTTGTTCCATGGATTGCCTGGAGCAGGCAGCATTGACGCAGCCCGGTGCTATTATTATCGGTACAAGCATGGGTTGCGGAACGCATACCCGAACTTTTCTGGATAAGATATTTTCTTCCAACGGAAGGCTTATTTCGCCGACATCGTTCATCTTTTCAACACACAATTCCATTGCAGGTCAGATATCTCTTCACTTAAAGAACCACAGTTACAACATTACACATACACAAAATAGTTTGTCATTTGAACATGCCCTGCTCGATGGGTCCTTATGTATACAAGATGGGTTGCGCAATGTGCTGGTCGGAGGTGCCGACGAGTTGGAGCAAGCTCTGTTTGACATGAATACAAGGCTAAACCATAAAGAATTACTGAGTGCGTGCGGGGCGTCTTTTTTTATTTTGTCAGGTGAAGACGACGCAACAGCTTCCGTTAACCTGGTGGATGTTGAAAGTCACGGGTTAATCGATGGGATATCAGACCGCATCATTGAGTTTCTGAAATCAAACAATCGGTCTGTGGAGGATATCGATTTGCTGTTGTACTCGAACAGCGATCAAAAGACCGTAGATGAATTAAGGCGAATATTTGGACAACAAAGATTATTCGATTATCAGAAGCTTTCGGGTACTTGGTTTACGAACTCAGCTTTCGCCATGGGTTATGCTGTGGACATGTTGTCACAAACAAGTCACCCGTTATATGAAACGAATCTGACCACAGTATTGGTGTGTAATAATTTAGTTCCGGAAAACCTGGGGTTGATACTGCTCGATAATATGAATCCATAGGATGAAGCTAATGGATGACTTTTTTGAGGTTCTTGAGAACTCAGATACTGACGGAGCATTTGTTGCAACTATTAAGTTAAATTCTGGGCACCGTATATATGCGGCGCATTTTCCAGGCTATCCAATAACCCCTGGCGCAATTCAGCTACAAATCATACACGAATTATTGGAGAGACACCTTAAAATAAAATTGAAATTGGTTGCAATACCCCAATGCAAGTTTCTTAAGGTATTGGATCCCCATGAGACATCCGTGTTAGCTGTTCATATTGAGTTTACCCAAACCAAGGAAACTATCGATATCAAGGCTTGGAGCAAAAAAGGGCCTGATATGTTCTTCAAAATGAACGCAACCTTTAATCTAGTGGAGTAGCCATTTCAACACGTCCAGTCGGGAGGTGGATAAATCTTGAAACAGCTTATGGGATGTCTTTTAAGTAACTTTACAGTCACTCTTGAAACAAAAGAGCCAGTTACGAATAAGATCGTAACTGGCTACCAAGTGAGCCTGCAGGGATTCAAACCCCGACTCTTCTGATCCGTAGTCAGATGCTTTATTCAGTTAAGCTACAGGCCCGAATGATCTCAATTTCGAAATCAGACCGCAAATTTAAGAGATTAATGCGGTCTGCAAAAACCACCCGTTTTGTGTCAGATTCAGTTTGAGACAAGGCACACTATCTTGCCCCTCAGGACGTTTCATCTCAGCATGCCGGTACCGGCAACAACCAATCAATTTTGCCCCTCGCCCAAAAAGGCTATTTTTGGGGCTTCAAATTCAGAAATAGACATGGGATTACGTTTGATGGCTTTACTTGGGTTGATTTGTATGGGTCCCCTGGGGTTCGGACAAGATGTGCAGGAAGCTCAGCCCACCAAGAAAAAGACATGGCGCCCTGATATCCCGGGGTCCATAATGGTCGAATTCGGCTTCAATTTCAAGAACGGTGTCACGCCTGTCGACTTCGACAAAAGCTGGTGGGGGTCCCGAACCTTCAATGTTTATTACCATTACCCCATCCGGCTTTTTAATTCCCGGATAAGCTTCAACCCCGGTATCGGACTCAGCCTCGAACGGTTCAAATTCTCCAATAACTATACGCTGCCCTTCAATGCCGACACGGACGGGACTTACCCGCTGGTACCTGCCTCGGATATCTACCCGGGAACCATCCAACGTTCCTTCATTGTCAACAACTACATTGAAGCGCCTCTTGAATTTCGTTACGATACCAAACCCGACGACATAGCCCGCAGTTTCAATTTTTCTCTTGGCTGGCGCTTTGGAATTCTTTATGATGCGTTCACAAAAGTGGACTACACCCACAACGGCGAAGACAAGAGCATGAAAGACAAACAATGGCACGGCATGAACCGCACCCGCCAAGCCGTCTATGGCCGCATTGGTTACGGCGGTTTTGGAATTTCCGCATACTACAATTACACACCGCTGTTCGAGCCAGGTAAAGGTCCCGAGATGACTAAAATGAACACAGTCACCGTGACGCTATTCGTCAACGGCTTTTGATTACTCGCCCTTAAAGTCAGGTTTGCGCTTTTCCAGGAACGCTTTCACGCCTTCCTGGTGATCATGCGTTGCGCCCGCCGCCTCCTGACAGTACGCTTCATAGTCAAGCATTTCATCCAGAGTGGCGGTGGAAGCTTTGTTAAGCATCTTCTTGAGGATGCCAATTGCACGGGTCGGGGCCTTTGAAAAATAATCGGTATAACCAGCTACGGCGGCATCCAACTGGTCAGCCGGAACTACCTTGGTTACCAATCCCAGCTGCAACGCTTCCACTGCCTTTACCTTGTTGCCCATGGCACAAAGTTCAAACGCCTTGGCGGAACCAACCAACCGGGGAAGAAAATAGGATGAGCCTGAATCTGGCACCAAACCGATATTGATAAACACTTCAATTAGCGTGGCATCCTCCGAGGCAATGATCATGTCGCACGCAAGGGCCAGCGAGCACCCCGCTCCAGCGGCAACACCATTTAATCGGCACAAGATTGGTTTGGGCATGCTTCGCATGGCGCGAATGATTGGATTATATCGCTTGTGCAATGAGTCAAGAAATGACCGCTTCTGCCCTGCTGCCGCCTTCAAATCCTGACCTGAACAGAAGGCTTTCCCCTCCCCGGTTAATACGATCACGCGTACACTTGCATCCTTTGCGCAAGATTTCAAGGCGTCTTGCAGCTCAAATGTGATCTCGTCATTGAGTGCATTGTACACATCTGGCCGGTTAAGGGCCACGGTTGCAATGCCGCCACTCACCGTGTACTTAATAAATTGATAACCCATATTGTAGTATAGCTATTAGTGTTTAAAATAAGAAGATCATGCCAAAGAAGCCAACGAGGAACCCGGCCGCTGCACCATAGGAAACCTCACGTAGGGTGTGTGCCTGCAAATACAGTCTTGCAGACATGACAAGGCCTGCCAGCACAAACAAGGCTGCCGCCGGTAGTACCAGGGCGCCATCAGCGGCTTTGTTAAGCGGCAATACAATTCCCAGCGCTCCGCCCATGGCCAGACTATGTACACTGATCTTAAAAAACAGCGTAACTACCGTTGCGACCAGGGTCAGGCCTGTGGCGATCAACATGAGTTTATTAAAATTCAAATTCACGCTTACTTTGAAAAAGAACATGGCACAAACCACGCCATAGAAGATTGTGATCATCAGGAATGGAAGGATGCGATCCTTGCGCTCTCCCATCTCCAGGCTTTGTATCGAGCCGAATGCTTTCAGCATGATCAGATTCGCTGCAGGAAAAATAAAAGTAATAACGGCCACAAATCCGGCGAACTTCCATATTGCTGCAAACGGGATTAGCAGAAACCGTGGCATAAGCCAGCTAAGGAGAAGCACGAGATAGGTTGTAAACAACAGCGGATGAAATAAGTATGAAAAGAACCGGGCAACCGAGCGCATAGGCGAATTATAATTCTTTGCGCAAACGTGCCACCGGGATATTAAGTTGCTCCCGGTATTTAGCAACAGTTCGCCGGGCTATGTTATACCCTTTCTGATTCAGAATTTCTTCAATTTTCTCGTCGGAAAAGGGTTTACTCTTTTCC
>JANPES010000466.1:0-1688 GCA_031423035.1 Cyclobacteriaceae bacterium
GTCAATCTTTTCTACGCCTACAACAAGCTCCAATACGCAGTTCCGTATTCCGTCGTGTTGATTAGCTTCCTTGGATCATTCCTACTGCTCTTCAATTATCGCCTCCTGGTGAAGTATATCTTTTCCTATTACAAGGATCAAATGCTTAAGCGGTCAAGGGTGATAATTTTTGGGGCTGGCAATACAGGAATGATTACCCGACACGTCATCGAGTCATCAAAGCGGATGCGGGTGATGGGATTTCTGGAGGACAATGCAGATAAGATCGGCAAAGTGCTTGACGGGGTTATGATTTACAATGCTGGCAAGGGCCCACTGGAGGCCTTGCTGAAAGACAGGTCGTTTGACGAACTGGTTATTGCGGCCAAGGACATCGACCCGGAACGCCGGAATGAACTGGTAGAGTTGTGTATTCAGCATCAGATTCGTGTACGCCTGATACCGCCTATTGACAGGTGGGCGAAAGGTGAATTAAGCTTCAACCAGATTAAGGAAATCAACATTGAGGACTTGTTGGGTAGGGAGACTATCCGTTTGAATAAAGAGAATGTAGAAAGGGACCTGAAGGGAAAACGAATATGTATTACGGGGGCTGCTGGTTCTATTGGCCGCGAACTGGTCCGCCAGGTCATTCAGTATCACCCGGAGTCTGTAATTGCGATTGATCAGGCAGAGTCCGCTTTGTATGAACTCGAGCGGGAAATGGTTGCCCTGGCGCCATCTGCCAAGATCAATATCTTTCTTGTTGATATCACAAACAAGGAGAGAATTTCCGCGATATTCAGAGAGCAGAAGCCGGACTTGGTGTACCATGCTGCAGCCTACAAGCACGTCCCGATGATGGAAAGCAATCCATCAGAAGCGGTAGCCTGCAATATTCTGGGTACGAAGATTCTAGCGGATATTTCTGCCGAAACCGGTGTGCAGAAATTTGTCATGATTTCAACCGACAAGGCTGTGAACCCCACGTATGTGATGGGCTGTTCTAAGCGCATCGCCGAAATCTATGTGCAATCACTGAACAACCATACTACCGGCAAGGCACACCGGACCGCGTTCGTAACCACTCGCTTTGGGAATGTGCTGGGATCAAACGGATCGGTTATCCCATTGTTTAAGAAACAGATTGAGGCAGGGGGCCCGATAACGGTTACGCACCCGGAGATCACCCGGTTCTTCATGACCATCTCAGAGTCTTGCCAGCTCGTGTTGGAAGCCGGTACAATGGGTCAGGGGGGTGAGATCTTCATCTTTGACATGGGCAAGTCTATGAAAATTCTTGACCTCGCCAAGAAGATGATCTGGCTATCAGGCCTCGAGCCCGACCGCGACATTGAAATACATTTCACCGGCTTAAGAGAAGGAGAGAAGTTGTTTGAGGAGCTACTCACCAATCAGGAAAACACAATCCCCACTCATCATAAAAAGATACTCATCGCCCGCGTCCAGGAGTACTCCTACGATGAGATCAACCGGTATGTGGATCTGTTCCACGACCTGGTCAACGACCGCAATGAATTGAAAATGGTGGCCCTAATGAAGGAACTGGTACCTGAGTATAAGAGTAATTATAGCCGCTACGAAGTGCTCGACACGCAGCGCTTCAGCGAATTGAGCTAGTCCGGGACGTTACATTATTGGGATTCTTGACCGATAGGAAAGGTGTGTCCAGTACCTCAGACTGCTTA
>JANPES010000467.1:0-3273 GCA_031423035.1 Cyclobacteriaceae bacterium
GAGCCGCTGTCGGCGGTGCTGAAGAAACCCGTGGCTTTCGCCGACGACTGCATCGGCCCGCTGGCCGAGGATGCGGTGCGGGCGATGAAGCCTGGTGACGTATTGCTGCTGGAAAATCTTCGCTTCCACAAGGAGGAAGAAAAAGGCGACGTCGAATTTGCCAAGAAACTGGCTGCCTTGGGCGATGTGTATGTCAACGATGCCTTTGGTACCGCACATCGCGCGCATGCTTCCACCACGATTGTAGCGCAATTCCTGAAGGACAAGTGTGCGGGCTTCGTCATGGCGGCAGAACTGGACAATGCGCGAAAGGTTCTTGACCATGCCGAAAAACCATTTACCGCCATCATGGGCGGTGCCAAGATTTCAGACAAGATTCTCATAATCGAAAAGTTGCTGGATCGGGTCAATCACCTCGTCATTGGCGGAGGCATGGCCTACACCTTCTTCAAGGCGATGGGAGGAAGTATTGGGAAATCTCTGGTAGAGGAAGACAAACTTGACCTGGCCAAGGAGTTAATTCAGAAAGCAAAAGCAAAAGGCGTCGAGCTTCATCTCCCCATGGATTCGATCGCGGGTGACAAATTTGATGCTGAAGCAAATACGCAGGTCGTCAACAACTACACCATCCCCGAAGGATGGATGGGCATGGATATCGGGCCTCAAGCCCAACAAGTTATTTCCAAAGTGATTGAGGGCTCTCGTACGATACTATGGAATGGTCCCATGGGTGTCTTTGAAATGCCGAAGTTTGCGTCTGGCACTAAAGCTGTCGCAGAAGCAGTGGTCCGTGCAACAGGAAAAGGAGCCTTTTCGCTCATTGGCGGAGGGGATTCCGCCGCCGCTGTAGCGCAATTCGGTTTCAGCGACAAAGTCAGCTATGTATCAACGGGTGGTGGCGCACTGCTGGAATATTTTGAAGGCAAAACATTGCCTGGAGTAAAGGCCCTTGAGTAACACAATTATTTTTGCATGAACTTCAAGACGCTTGTATATTTTGCCTTCCTCCTCGTCCCGTCCAGGTCAGCAGCACAAGTCACAATTTCTGCCAAGGAAAGCCTGCATACGATGGAGTGGCTGCTGGGTACCTGGACACGCACCAATATCAAACCGGGACGCACGGCCTGGGAGCAGTGGAGTAGAAAGAGCAACAACGAATGGACCGGACGTGGCGTATCGATGAAAGGCGCCGACACCACATTTGTCGAGGTCTTGAAAATTATTATTGAAAAGGACAGGCTTTACTATGTTGCCGACGTCCCCGAAAACAAAGGCCTTGTCTACTTTGAAATCTCCGCGGTAACCAAGGATGGCTTTGTTTGTGAAAACCCGTTACACGACTTTCCAAAGAAACTTGTCTACCAGCTAGCTGGTTCCCGCCTGACTGCCAGAATTTCAGGGGGTGACAAAGTCATCGACTATCTGTTTGAGCGAAAGGAGCCCTAGTGCCGATGTAATTATTTTATTGCCAATATAAAACTCCGTGGAAGAAGTGAATGGCAGAAGTCTGGGAAGAGGTTCATGTACTGCGCTCTTAGGCAATATTATATTAGTTAGTTAGATCGGCACTAGTTACCTGACGATTCGCAAAACCCAATATTCGTCGTAGGCCAGGTTGCCTTGATCAACCCCTTCTCTGACAACTTCCACAAACAAATCTCGGTCGTGAGGATTTGCTGCTTCTTCCAACTCATCTACGGTCATAGGCCGCTGACCCAACAAGTAATTAATCTTCTCGCGGTATTCCTTGAAAGAGGACGCACTATCGACTTTTTTCCGATCAATGCATATATCGCAGGTTCCGCATGTCTCAAAGGATGATTCACCAAAATAGTCCATAATCACCTGCATCCTGCAACGATGATCTTGCTCAGCGAAGTTAATCATGGCCTCGGCCTGCTTTACTGCCAGGTCTCTCCGCCGTGCCAATCGTGCGGTATCGAGTGGCAGTCGCTCCGCATCCTGTCGTGGCATGAGGAAAGTAATCCTGGGTTTTTCGGAAGCAGGTTCATACTCCAATAATTGGAGCTTAGCCAATTGCAGGAGCGGTGTGGTCACCTCGGCCTCAACTACCTTTAGGTTCTTTGAAAGGGCCTTCTCAGACACTGGAACAAAGTCTGTAAAGACTTCCGCACCATAGAGGCGCAAGATGGCCTTGATTAAGTGATCAAACTTCGCGTTGGCCACCTGAAATTCATACAGCTTTGACTTGTCAGCCGCAAAGTGAATTCGGGAAGGCCGAAAGAAACTCTCGCTCAGTTGAATGAGTCCTTCTTCCTCCAGTTTTTTGAGGCCTGCAAATGCCGCAGAAGTGCGAAAGCTGAACCGCCCGCAGAACTCGTCGAGGTCGAATTCATAACTCTCCCCTTCACTGCTTCCAACAGCCAGTTGAAAATAGTTGGCCAGCGCCTGGTAGATTTTCTTCAGGTAATCAATGGCCGGATAGGATTGCAAAATATTGGCCCGAAGGCGCAGCACATCGGACTCGTGATATACCAGCGCGGCATAGGCCCGCTTCTCATCCCGACCGGCACGCCCGGCTTCCTGAAAATACGATTCCAGATTTTCCGGCAAATCCATGTGTACAACTACCCGCACGGTTGCCTTGTCGATTCCCATGCCGAATGCGTTCGTCGCTACCATGATCCGTTTGGTGTCGGAGATCCACTCCTCCTGCCGGGCCATACGCTCCTGGTGAGTGAGCCCAGCATGGTAAAAGGTTGCTGAAATCTCCTGCCGCTGCAACCATTTGCAAATTTCAACTGTGGCTTTGCGCGACCGGACATACACGATCCCGGATCCAGGAACTTTGCGCAGAATCTCCAATAGCTTCTTTTCCTTATTCTCTGTCTTTCGTACGACCAACGACAGGTTGCTTCTGGCAAAACTCTTCTGAAATATGGCGGGTGCCCGCAGATCCAGTTTTACTACAATGTCATCCCTCACTTCAGGGGTCGCTGTTGCCGTAAGCGCCAGGAACCGCAAGTCCGGCTTGATCTCGCGCAACGAGGCAATAGTCAGGTAAGGAGGACGAAAATCGTATCCCCACTGTGAAATGCAGTGTGCCTCGTCTACCGCAACAAAGGAGACATTCATTTTTTTAAATCGCTCAAGAAAAAGCTCGGTATGCAGCCGCTCGGGGGAGAGGTAAACGAACTTGTACTTACCATAAACGCAATTGTCCAGGGCTATGTCAATTTCCCTGCGCCGCATTCCCGAATGAATAGAAAGCGCAGCAATGCCCTTGTTGCGAAGCTGCTGCACCTGATCCTG
>JANPES010000468.1:0-2560 GCA_031423035.1 Cyclobacteriaceae bacterium
CCGACAAATTTGTTTTTGTTCTCGCTCCTGGCATTGTGGTGGTTACGGTGCTGATGAGTTTTATCGTGGTGCCATTTGCTCCGGGAGTAATCGTTTCTGATTTGAACATCGGCTTACTGTTCTTCCTGGCCAATTCATCGCTAGGAGCGTACAGCATTATTCTGGGCGGCTGGGCATCCAACAATAAATATGCCCTGTTGGGTTCCATGAGAGGTGCGGCTCAAATGATTTCATACGAGGTGTTCATGGGACTTTCCATGATGGGTGTGGTGCTGCTCTCTGGGTCATTCAGTATGCACGCCATTGTTGAGGCACAGCAGGGGATGTGGTTTGTTGTGCCGCAGTTCCTGGGTTTTGTAATTTTCTTTATTGCTGGAATTGCCGAGACGCATCGTTTACCATTCGATATTCCAGAAGCCGAAAGTGAATTGGTAGCCGGGTTCCATTCAGAATACTCGGGGATGAAGTTCGGAATCTTCTTCGTGGGAGAATACCTGGGCATCATACTCATTTCCTCAGTTACAGTGACGTTATTCTTTGGTGGTTGGCTCGGCCCGGATTTTCTTCCACCACTTGCTTGGTTTTCCTTAAAGACGTTTGCCTTTATCTGTTTTTTTATTCTGTTAAGGGCCTCTTTACCCAGGCCGCGTTACGACCAGCTTATGGAATATGGATGGAAAATTTTACTCCCGCTTTCGCTGCTCAATTTGGTGGTAACGGCTGGTATCGTGTTATTGAATAAGGGAATATGAATAATTAATATGCTTGGTTTGATAAAGAAAGGGATAGTGATAGAACAAAATGAAATCGAGAGTTCCCTCTCCTTTGGAGAGGGGCAAGAGGTGAGGTTATAAAAAACATTTTAAGCCCAGAGAGTATGATAAGCATTGTTCGAAGTCTGTGGATCGTTTTCCTTCACATGTTTCATAAACGTGAAACCATTCAATACCCGGAACAAAAGAATAAACTAAGCACCCGGTGGAGGGGAAGAATCGTCTTAACCCGCGATCCCGATATGGGCGAACGATGCGTAGGCTGTTACCTGTGCGCTGCAGCATGCCCGGTGGACTGCATCTCCTTGCAGGCTACTGAAGATAAGGACGGCAGGCGCTACCCGGAGTTTTTCAGAATAAACTTTTCGCGTTGTATTTTCTGTGGCTATTGTGAAGAGGCATGCCCGACTTACGCCATCCAATTGATCCCGGATTTTGAAATGGGAGAGTACAATAGACAAAATTTAGTCTATGAAAAGAATGAGTTGCTGATTGATGGCCCCGGCAAATACCCGGGATATAATTATTATAAAGTGGCGGGCCTAGAAATTGGCGGGAAAGGAAAAGGACAAGCAGAGAATGAAACACCTCCAGTAGATGTTAAGAGCTTAATGCCCTGATCTATGCTAATCATTTTTTACATAGCTTCTGCGGTTGCCGTTATCGCCACCTTGTTGGTAATTACCCAGCATAACCTGGTGCACGCCCTGCTATATTTAGTGGTTTCCTTTTTAGCAGTGGCCATGGCGTTCTATGTTTTGGGCGCTCCTTTTATTGCGGCATTGGAGGTAATCATTTATGCTGGCGCCATAGTGGTCCTCATGATTTTTGTAATCATGATGCTAAACCTCAGACAAGAGTCGGTGGCCCAGGAAAAAAAGTGGTTGAACACCCAAATAGTAATCGGCCCTGTACTCTTGACCATTGTGCTGGCCGGTGAACTGCTCTATATGTTATCGACTGAGACACCCATAAGTCTGACAGGTGAGGTGATTGGCGCCAAGGCGGTGGGTCTGTCTTTGTATGGCCCTTATGTGATTGGTGTTGAGCTCAGCGGTATATTATTGATGTCAGGCATAGTTGGCGCTTACCATCTTGGCCGTCAGAAGAAAAAAGTAACACATAGGTTCCTCGCAAAGCAAGAAGAATGACAGGCATACCTGCTGAATATGGTTTAGTGCTGGCCACCGCGCTCTTTATGCTGGGACTTATCAGTTTATTGATCAGGAGGAATATTGTTTTTATGCTGATCTCAGTGGAGATCATGTTGAATGCGGCTGGGCTGGCATTCATTGTGGCGGGAGCCAGGTGGAGCCAACCCGATGGTCAGGTCATGTTTCTATTTATCCTGACTATGGCCGCTGCGGAAGTCTCCGTTGGCCTGGCTTTAATACTGCAGATTTATCACCAGTTTAAAACGCTCAACAGTGATGAGGCCAGTAAAATGAAAGGATAGTATGGGCGATCTACTTTGGTTGATACCCTCGTTGCCGTTTGCCGGATCATTAATCCTGATACTGGCCGGAGGCAGACTGCCCAAACAGGTAGTGCCGATGATCGGGGCTGGGAGCGTAGGACTCTCTGCCTTGGTCACATTGCTAATAGGGATTGAATTTCTCTCGTCAGAGGCAATCCCCAACATTAACCAGGTGTTGTGGAATTGGATTGACGTGGCCGGGTTCTCACCTGCAATGGGCTTTCACCTCGACTCGCTTTCGTTGGTATTCATATTTGTGATCACATTCGTTGGCTTTCTTATCCATGTGTATTCAGCTGAGTTTATGGCC
>JANPES010000469.1:0-1864 GCA_031423035.1 Cyclobacteriaceae bacterium
GTAGAAGGGCCGATCGATGAGTTCCTTCTTATCGACAACCTGCTTGAAATTCTCGCCCTGATCGTCCGACCGATAAATGCCTCGCTCGCCTTTGGGCGCTTCGATCAATGCATAGAGTCGCTTTGGGTCTGCATCAGAAACGGCGAGATAAATTTTGGCTATTAGTCCCAGAGGAAGTCCCATTGATAATTTCTTCCAGGTTGTTCCCCCGTCTATGGATTTGTAGATACCTCCTGCTTGTTTTCCTCCGCTAATGATTGTCCAGGGCTTACGTTCGGCACGCCACATGGTGGCGTAAACAATATTTGGGTTTCCAGGAGCAAATTCAAGGTCAGCGGCTCCAATGGTATCCGAGAGATACAGGACCTGTTCCCAGCTCTTGCCACCATTGTGTGTGCGGTACACACCGCGTTCTTTGTTGGGTTGAAAAGGCTGTCCGATGGCTGCGACGAAGACCGTATCGGCATGTGTGGGGTGAATTTCAACAGCGCCTATTTGTCCTGCCTTTTCCAGTCCGATGTTCTTCCACGTCTTGCCCGCGTCTATGGACTTATAGACGCCTTTTCCTACAATCACGTTCGACCGGATTCCATCCGAGCCTGTTCCTACATAAACGATTTTGGGATTAGGCTGGAACACGTTGATGTCACCTATTGATGGGGAAGCGAAGTATCCATCAGACACATTTTTCCATGCAATGCCGTAGTCTTCGGTCTTCCACACCCCGCCGCCCGTAGCCCCCATATAATAGGTCGAAGGCTGGGATACAATACCAGCGACGGCCGTTACCCGTCCCCCCTGGGTAGGGCCTATGTTTCGGTAAGTCAGGGACTTGAAGAATGCAGTGTCGGGTGCAACAGCTGGAAGTGGTATAGGCACTGCCTTCTTTTTCTGGGCAAACGTGTTATTGGATATTATAAGCAGGAGTGAGCAAAGTGTGAATATGGATCTCATGGTTTCAGGTTGAAGTGGGTAAGGTAACTGAAAAGCTTTCGGTCCTAAAATCAATTTCCACCGTTGGTTGCTAAAGGATGACACGATTGGTGAGACACTGAAATCCTCTAATTCTGCTAGTTCTAGAATCCTGCAAATTCTGGTCTATCTTTGCGGGCATTTTTTGATCCAACCATGAATTACCTGTCCGCCGAGCTCGTTTCCAAAGCCTTTAATGACAAATGGCTCTTTAAAGACATTTCACTGGGCATTTCACAAGGAGAGAAGTTCGCCCTTGTCGGCAATAACGGAGTAGGGAAATCCACCCTGCTCAAGATACTAACTGGTGAACTGAATTCGGACACGGGAAAGGTTGTCGTCCGCGATGGAGTACGGGTGGGTGTGCTTACCCAGCAGCGGGAAGTGGATGACAATGTTCCGGTCAAGGATATCCTTTTCGATAGTTCAAATAAGGTGGCAGCGGCGGTAAAAGAGTATGAAGATTGCCTCCATCACCCTGAAGTTCCATCTGAACGCATGCAGGCCGCCCTGGAGCGGATGGAAGAATTCAACGCCTGGGACTATGATGCCAAGGTGCATGAAGTAACGACCAAGCTGGATGTCCCCGATCTCGATAAGAAATTTGGTCAGCTTTCCGGCGGTCAAAAGAAACGCATTTTCCTCGCCCAGCTGCTCCTGGCAAGTCCCGACCTTATCATCATGGACGAGCCTACCAACCACCTTGATCTTTCCGCTATTGAATGGCTGGAAAGTTATTTGGCCGGACCAACGATTACGCTGATCATGGTAAGCCACGACCGCTATTTTCTGGATAATGTGGCCAACGAAATCATCGAACTCGACCGTGGTCAGCTATACCGCTATAAAGGGAATTATGCCTACTTCCTGGAAAAGAAATCCGACCGGGAAG
>JANPES010000470.1:0-12182 GCA_031423035.1 Cyclobacteriaceae bacterium
CGACAATTGTTTTCGGCAAACACAAATTCCTACACCTGGCGGTTGGTACAACGGGGAACAACAACACTACACGAATAGAGACGTGAATTCATTCATCGAAAATGGCTATTTAAACATAGTTGCTAAAAAAGAGAGCTTTACGGACCAGGGCCTTACCAAACAATACACGTCAGTCCGATTAAACTCTAAATACGCATTTAAGTTTGGACGGGTTGATGTTCGGGCCAAGGTTGGTGGTGGGGCAGGTACGTTGCCTGCAATCTGGATGCTTGGCAAGAACATCAATGAACCTGGTGCATACTTTGCCAGCCAGTATGGGACAGCAACCTGGCCGGCAACTGGCGAAATGGATATCATGGAGCATTGGGGAAGCAATCCAAATGTGATCCATCAATCCATTCACACGCCTTCAAGTTTTGGTGGTACGGTAAATACAAGTATCACAACGATCTCCAGTGTAAGCACCACCTTCCATGTTTATTCACTTGTTTGGGATGAAAATCAAATTCAGTTTTTAATTGACGATGTACATTATTACACCTACAACCCGGCCATAAAAGATGCCAGCACCTGGCCGTTTGATAAGCCACAATACCTCCTACTTAACATTGCCATGTTAGGTGGAGGCGTTATTGATCCGGCATTCACTCAATCCACCATGGAAGTAGACTATGTAAGGGTGTATCAAAAAGGAATTCCAGCAAACGAACCGTTGGTTGCAGCAACAACTCCAACGCTCGATCCTGCCAATGTCATATCATTGTTCAGCAATGCGTATGCAAATGTGCCCGTTAATACTTGGCGAGCAGATTGGTCGCCAGCACAACTGCAACTGGACGAATTGCAAATAGCCGGTGACAATGTAAAAAGATATTCTTCTTTGGACTTTGCAGGCATAGAAGCAACAGGGGCTAATTCAATCGACGCCACGAGCATGCTTTATTTCCATGTCGATGCCTGGACCCCCAATGCTACTACACTCAAAATAAAACTGGTTGACTTCGGGGCCAACAACGCTTTTGGCGGAGGTGATGACAAAGCACATGAACTTACCTTTACCCCTACCCTGGGAGGCTGGAATAGTTTTGATATCCCATTGAGTGACTTTACAGGACTATCTACAAAAGGTCATGTGTCTCAAATCATATTTGCTGGTATCCCCGCGGGCACCAGTACTGTTTTTATCGATAACGTCTATTTCCATACGCCTATCGTAACAGGTGATCTGTGGCGCTCTGGCAATTCAGTAAGCGCTTGCCCCAATCCAACTGAAGATTTTCTTGAATTAGTCGGAATACAAGGGGAAATGCTCAATGTGCAGTTAGTCGATCTTACAGGAAGACAACACGCTATTGAATTTGAAAGACGCGGAGAGGTTTACCAGGCAAGCGTAAAACATCTTACGCCAGGCTTCTACCTACTTGAAATACAAGAAGGAAGCGTGCGTCATAGGTTCAAAGTAATTAAGAAGTAAATTTCGAGACAACCAAGGGGAATTCTATATTTAGCTTTCGCGGTACAAAAGGACGATGTGCCGTCATGAACGGCTTGCTTAAAATTTACTGATCACTATTCACAAATTTTCTGCTTAATTGCACTAATATTCCAGAATAAACTTCGCGCGCTTCTGTTGGGTACGTGAGGGTGTTTAAATAATAGTTTAACTAATTATGCTAAAGACCATGAATCTATTTTTCAAATGCACTAGGTTGACAATGATTATCGCCATGATGGCATTTATCTTTGTTAGATGCAAGGATGAACTTCCGACAGTAACTGCAGGCTTCACCTATACGATAAATGAAGCCACAGGCACAGTAACTTTTCTCAACACCTCCACCAATTCAACAATATATCTTTGGGAATTTGGAGATGGTGACACTTCAACCGAAGTCAATCCCATAAAAACCTATCCTACTGGCTCATACATTGTAAGCTTAACTGCTTCTCATTCTTCCGGATCTTCCAATGTTTTTAAGAGTACGTTAGCAATCATTAATAACAACATTGCAACCAATGGAGATTTTGAGAATGGCACTACAGGATGGATGCTATTTCAAAATGGTGGCACAGCAGCCCTAGATAACACCACGAATAATGGTGGAACGTCATCAGGTAAGTTGACCACTGGTGGCCCGAGCAACCCTGCATTCAAGCAGGAACGAATTAGTGCCGGAATCGTGCAGGCAGGCGATGTGGTTCGCATCACCTTTGACCATAAGGGAGTGGTAGTGCCGCCCGGTGCAGTTTTTAATGTACTGCTCTTTGGAGAAAAGGTGTCACCGGGTGCATCATTTACGTATGTCTTCAATCCTGCACCTACCTTGGGGGCTGGCTGGACTACCTTTACAGGCAATTATACCATTCCGGGTGGTACGGATGTCTCACAAGGCATTTCGTTTCTGATTGAAGCAGTTTGTGGTGGAGATGCCGGCTGCAGTGTTTCAGCAAATATTGATAATGTCACTGTTACGCTGAATCCTTGACAAAATGAATCAACTGGTGTGATTTTGAATCAGGTCGAGCAAGATAGCTCGACCTGATTGTGTATCTTTATTCAGGTAGGCTAAAGCAAGCCAGCTGCCTTATTCATTCCTTAGCCAAATGCGGACTGGATTTGAGATATGCTTCCCAATTGTTTCTCAGGGCATTCATGAGCGCGGGATAGACAATCCATAATCGAAACGGTTTAATGAGCACCATGTACAATCTGCCAAACCAACCTTTGGGCTTTACATATACTGCCATGTGAATGGTCCATACATCAGGGCCAGCGGGCACTCGGCTAAAATGTAAAGCCGCATGCACGGTCGCATTTTCAATTTCAGAGAGAAATTCGTTTTCCAGTTGAAATACCGGTATGAAACTTCCTGAGCCAGGGGCTGGAAGATCAGGGTACGTCAGGCCCTCCTGTTGGGCATACCGAAAGCGGATACTTCCGGGAACCAGATGATCATGCTGTTCCTTTTCATCCCACTTCAGCACCTTTCCCAATGAGAGACGGATTCTAAAAAGAAAGCCAGCCATACCCCTGTTGACCGTCTTACCTTCGCCTACCTTGAACTGATGCATGAACACCTGAAGGCTGTGTGTTGGAGCCAGCGTGACAGGTACACGCCATACATCTTCCAATTTGAAGTCTGGAAGCAGGCTGTGAACACGCAAGGGTTGTATCAGATGCTCCTGCTCTTTGATCTTAATGCTGGGGATAATGGAGGTTATCATCAAAGACGTAATATGAGACAAGGTAAACCAACGCCTCATGAATCCACTCAAATAGAGCTTTGATTACTGCCCTGCTATGGCTACATTCATCGCTAACTAACCAACAAATCCTATGTCAGCTGTCTACAAAGTAATTGAAGTCATTGGTTCCAGCGAAAAATCGTGGGAAGATGCAGCCAAAGTGGCCGTCGAACGCGCCAGCAAAACCCTGGATGATCTGCGCATAGCCGAGGTCATATCTCAGGATGTTAAAATAGAAAAGGGTAAAATTACCGCTTACAGAACCAAGCTCAGCCTGTCATTCAAATTCAAGGAGTAAACTGTTCTACATTACTTTGACTGAATAGGTAAAGGCGTATTGCACCTTTGAAGAGCACATGAACCATGTGTGTGTTCCTGGCGCTCTAAATGTATGATCGAGCCAAAATGGACCACTCAAACTTTAACCATAAATAAAACAACGTATGACACTGCGACTGGGAGACATTGCGCCTGATTTTAAGGCAGAAACAACACAAGGTACTATCCACTTTCATGACTGGATTGGGAATGGTTGGGCAATTCTCTTTTCTCATCCGAAGGACTTTACACCGGTTTGTACGACTGAACTGGGATACATGGCTAAACTGGCACCCGAATTTAAAAAGCGAAACTGCCAGGTGATGGGCTTAAGTGTGGACCCTGTTGCAAAACATATCGAGTGGGAGAAAGATATCGAAGAAACTCAAGGGTATGCCGTTAACTACCCAATGATTGGCGATACTGACTTAGCGGTTGCCAAATTGTATGACATGCTCCCAGCTGAAGAGCCCGGTACTGCGGAAGGTAGAACAGCAGCTAACAACCAAACGGTGCGCTCCGTTTTCATTGTGGGTCCAGACAAAAAAATTAAACTCTCCCTCACCTACCCCATGACCACCGGTAGAGATTTTAATGAGATCCTCCGGGTTCTGGATTCCATGCAATTGACAGCAGCCCATAAGGTGGCTACTCCAGTAAACTGGAAGAAGGGTGAAGACGTGATTATTGTCACGTCGGTATCTGATGCCGAGGCAAAGGAAAAATTCCCAGAAGGCTGGAAAACCGTAAAACCATACCTGCGCATAGTTCCTCAGCCGGGTAAGTAGCCCTCCAATAGTGAACCGAACAGAATCTTTTAATTGCGCGATCTGTTAACGACTTTCAGGTCAGACAACCAAATCCGGAACCAAAGCGCATATGGCAATGATTAACAAGAACGACGTCCCCCAGGAAGTATTTGACCTCTACGATGACTATGCGCATAGCCGCATTGACCGCCGCCAGTTTATGGACAGGCTCTCTACTTTCGCCGTAGGTGCGCTCACGCTTCCTGCATTGCTGGGCTTTATTATGCCTAACTACCAGGAAAATATTCAGGTTGCTGAGAATGATCCCAGACTTAAAACAGAGACCATTACATATGATTCTCCGAAAGGCGGAGGAAAAATTAAAGCACAACTTTCAAGACCGGTGGATGCCAAAGGGAAGCTACCCGGAATCGTAGTCGTCCATGAGAATCGCGGCCTAAACCCACATATTGCTGACGTCGGACGAAGGGCGGCACTGGCCGGGTTTATTTCCGTTTCGCCGGATGCACTGTCACCCCTGGGTGGTTATCCGGGTAACGATGAGGATGGCAGAACCCTGCAAGGCAAACGCGATCGCAACGAGATGCAGGAAGACTTTATCGCCGCATTTGATTATCTGAAAGGCAACAAGGATTGTACCGGTAAGATTGGTGTTGTAGGATTCTGTTACGGTGGCGGAATATGCAATATGATGGCGGTGAGGATCCCTGATTTAGCAGCATCCGTTCCGTTTTACGGAGGGCAACCAGCCATAGAAGACGTTCCCAAAATTCAGGCCCCGCTCCTGCTTCACTATGCCGGCCTCGACACCCGGGTCAATGCTGGCTGGCCTGCCTACGAACAAGCGCTAAAAGATAACCACAAGGAATATACGGCCTACTTATATCCTGATGTGAATCATGGTTTCCATAATGATACTACGCCGCGTTTTGACAAAGCCGCAGCTACATTGGCGTGGCAACGGACGTTGGATTTCTTCAATGCCAAGTTGAAATAGACTTGGGTTGGGCATAGCTCGCGAGATGCCGCCACTTCAAATATTACTTCATCCCAGCCTCCGCCCTAACATATTCGGCCGCCTCGCGGTGCGTACCAAACCAAACCTTGTCTTTTAATTGAATGTAAGTAATCAATTCCTCCAGCACCACGATCCTTGACCGGTGGCCAATGTAGTGCGGATGCATGGTGAGTAAGAACATGGTGCCTTCTTGGTAGGCTATGTCAAATTCATCTTTCTGGACCTGGAGCCACTCGCGGGGATTGGTATAGCGGTCGCCCCGTGGGTCCAAAAGCGGCGCATCGTCCAGGATCCACTCAACCGGTAACTCCACAATGCCAGTTGGTTTTCCCCCTACGACGAGTTCATACGGACGGTCGTCGGACATCATGGAACTCTCATAGATGAACTTCATGTCCTGGATGATTTGCGGCGTTGCCGGACTGAAATTCCAGGACGGCGCCCTGTATCCAACCGGCGTTTCTCCCGTGAGTTCTGTGAGCATTTTATGAGCGTTCAGAATCATCTCCCTTTCCTTGTCTGCAGGGACTTGTGTATTGCGTTCGTGTATCCAACCGTGGACAGCAAATTCATGACGCGGCAAGCGCTTGATTTCATCGGCCATCTGCGGCGCCAGATGCAGACTCAGGGCGGGAATGAAGAAGGACGCGGGTACATTCCGGGCCAATAGCAAGTCGACAATCCTCTTCAGGGCTACGCGTGACCCGAATTCTCCTCGCGAGAGGTCCGAAATGGTAGGCTCCCCCTCCCACCAGGCGATGGTTTCATTATCTACATCAAAGGATAACAGTACCGCTGCCTTGGCGCCATTGGGCCAGGTCTTCGGCGTAAGATCTCTTCCTGCCCGTACCTGGTTAACGGCCTTCTCAAGGCGCTCCACCGACCATGTCCACTTTTGATCGAGCAGTGGAGGTGTTGTAGTTGAAGTGCATGCACTTATGAGTAAAACAATTGACGTCAGTAATATACGTGTCATAGGAAGAAGTTTAAGATCGGCTCAATTTACGAAAGGGAGAATTAGGAGAACCCAGCACCCCACCAACGCAGAACGGTTGTGAACGGCTCCGACTACATGCGCATCCTTGTTGTGTAGGGGACTACCTCGTCCATGGTTGTCAGGTAAGTGGTAATCCAAACCTTATGGGATACCAACCTACCGGGTAGTGGACTTTATTTTTTGAGCTGCTCTTAATATATGCCTTCTGCTCACCTGTCCTATAAGCATGCCGTTCTCAACAATGGGAAATCTTCTAATCGGTGTATTCAAAAATTCAATGGCTGCCTCCAGTATGTTGGTCTTGGGTGAAAGTGATTGCACCTTCAATGTCATGTAATCCGAAACTCTTCTTGTTTCCGCCGGCATATTATGATAGGCCTGGTCCACGATGAGTCGCAGACAATCTTTTTCCGATATCATGCCAACCAGGTGGTGTTGAGCGTCCAACACCGGCGCGCCCGATATTTTCTTCTCAATTATGGTTGCGATAACATCCTGAATGGGTTGATCCGGGCTAAAGGTTATCACATCGCTCAGCGGGACCATATACTTTTCAATTGTCTCATATTGAACTTCGCTTGGGTCCGTAGTTGTTGATGCTGGCTTGTTATCCATGGCTGATGTTTTTTTTCGCTGAAAGGCTATCTTTTTGATAGCACGGTAAACAATAATATTTTACCAGGTGGTTGATTTAATATTCTGTGCAGCACGCAGGATCTCCCTTCGGCTTATCTCTCCAATTAAAGCGCCATTCTTCACCACAGCATATCTGCGGATCGGTGAATTAAGAAATTCAATAGCCGCTTCCACAACATTAGTGTTAGGCGAAAACGTAAAAACTTTAACTGACATGTAATCAGAAACTTTCTTGTCTTCCACCGGCAGGTTGTGCAAGGCCTGATCAACAATAATCCGAAGGCAATCCTTTTCCGAAAGGTTACCCACCAGGTGACGGTTTTCATCCAGCACGGGGGCACCGGAAATTTTCTTCTCGAGGATAGTGGCAATAGCCTCGTGTATGTTTTGATCCGGCTTAAATGTTGTCATATGGTTCAGAGGGACCATATACTTCTCTATCAACTCATAATTCGCCTCGTGCAGTTTCTTTTTTTCGAATTCGGGTTTAAAGTTCATTGCGTTGGGATTTTAATTGTTCCTTGCCGAACTTATTTCAGGCCAAGATAAAGCTACTCATTTCCAGTTAGATAACCTATGTACAATATTCAATCGGTCAGGTCAGTGTTTACGGATTCAATAATGACCGGATCAAGGCCATAAGTCCTTCTGGGAAGACTCCAACCCATAGCAAGGCAATCGTAAGGGCCGCCACAGAAAGCCCACTAATGAGGTAAACAGATGGCTTAAGGGCTACCCGTGATGGCTCAACCGTATTTTGTTTTTCGAACATGATTGCGATGATACGGATGTAGTAAAACAAACCTATCGCACTATTGACAATCAACATTATCACCAGCAACCAGGTACTGCGTTGAACACCCGCGGCAACAACATAGAATTTACCTATAAATCCGGCTGTAAGAGGAATACCTGCCAGAGAGAGAAGCATGGCACTGAAGCTGGCGGCCGTCCAGGGTCGCCTCCAAAATAACCCTTTGAAGTCATCGAGTAACTCGGCATCCCGGTCCTTGTCTGATAAATAGGTAAGTATGCCGAACGATCCCACAGTTGTTATGAAATATGCAACCAGGTAGAACGAAACAGCCTCAATGCCCAACGGGCCCCCGGCTATAAAGGCAACCAATATATAGCCCAAGTGCGATATGGATGAATATGCCAACAGGCGTTTTACATTCTGCTGTTGAAGAGCAAGAAAATTTCCAACAAACATAGACGCAATGACTAACACAGTGAAAGTGCCAACTAAACCATCGTATTGATACCCATTGACCATAGTATAAAAGCGAACGAGCAAAGCCACTACACCGCCTTTAGAAACCGTAGCTATGAATGAAGTTACAGGCAGTGGCGCCCCTTCATATACATCGGCCGTCCACATATGAAACGGAACTATTCCTAATTTAAAACCGATACCCACTATAACAAACCCAAAGCCGGCAATCATGATGATGGGCAATTTTGGAAGAGATTGCAGGGAACGGCCAATAGCCTCAAATTCCATCGAACCGGTTACATAATATATTAAAGCCATGCCGAATAGCATAAAGGCTGATGAGAATGCGGCAATGATTAGGTATTTAATTCCTCCTTCATCTGAACGCTCGCGTTTTCGCAAATATGCGATCATGGAGTAGAGTGAAACACTTAGGATCTCCAGGCCAAGAAACAGGGAAACAAAATGCTTGCTGATAGTCAGTGTGGCTGCGCCTAGCGTTGCCAGTATCAACAAGATGTAATATTCTTCTTTTCGTTCTTCCCGTTGCTCGAAGTAAGCATACGAGAGCATAGTCAGCGCGAGAGCTGTTATTAAGATCAAACCAAAGTTGAATTTGCCGAATCCATCAAATACAAAAAGCGGTTCTACAGTCCATTTCATCGGCACATCTGCAACGGCCATGAAAACAAAATCCGCCAGTAAAGACACAGTAGTGATGATATAGATCACTTTGTGATTACGCTTGATGGCAATGGAGAACAAAATTAGAATCGCCGCGCTTGTAAGAATAAACAGTGGCACTATGCTTAATAAATCCTGTTTACTCATGACTTCCTCCTTTCTGTTTGGTTGATAGCTCTTCAGTTTGGGTAGTTAGTCGATGAGTATTCGCCTCTGATTTATCAGGTGTTTCAACAATCATCTTAATCGATGGCTTGGCCGTATTCAACACGGGTTGAGGAAACAATCCAAGCCATATTATAGACACAACCAGGGCGATCATGACCATTCTTTCACGGAATGAAAGATCAACCAATACAGTTGAATCTGCTTGCGTGCCGTAGAATACTTTTTGAAGAATGCGGAGTGAATAAATTGTTGCGGCCACTAATCCAATTGTCGCTATGATCGTGAGTTTGTGCGTTGCCTGCCAAGCTCCTACGAGGGTAAGAAACTCGGCCACAAAATTCCCAAGACCGGGCAATCCCAATGACGCCATTGCAAAGACCAATCCGCAGGCACCCAGAAACGGCATGCTTTTCCAAAATCCGCCCATGCGCGTGATATCACGGGTGTGGATCCGTTCGTAAATAAAGCCTGCCAGAATAAACAGCGCACCCGTGCTGATCCCATGCGTGATCATTTGCATCACCACACCCTGGGCTGCCAACTCATTAAAGGAAAACACACCAAGCATGATGAAGCCCATGTGGCTCACACTCGTGTAAGCCACCAGTCGTTTCAGATCAGTTTGTGAAAACGCGAGGATGGCGCCATAAATAATTCCAAACACCCCGATGGCCATTGCCCAGGGTGCGATGACTAAAGCTTGCTCTCTGAATAGGGGAATGATAAATCGTAATAACCCATACGCTCCTGTTTTTAACAACAGTCCGGCCAGGATGAGACTTCCGGCCGTCGGCGCCTGCGAGTGAGCATCGGGCAGCCATGTATGAAAGGGAACTACGGGCAATTTCACCGCGAAGGCTGCCAGAAATCCAAGCATAAGCCACATACCCACATTGGGCGCGAAGTCAGTTCCCAGCAACTGAAAATAATCGAAGGTGAAATTGTCAGTTTGGTTTCCGTGAACGAAATACAATCCCAGGATCGCCAGGAGCATTAGCAATCCGCTGGCCTGGGTAAAAATAAAAAATTTGAATGCCGCATACCGGCTATTCTCATGACCCCAAACTATGATGAGGAAATACATCGGGATGAGCATAACTTCCCAGAAGAAAAAAAAGAGGAATAAATCCATCGCAAGAAATACACCCGTAATTCCTGCCAACACCCATAATAAACAGAAATGATACAAGCCAACCTGGTTTTGAATTTCCTTCCAGGAGATAAGAACAGATAGGGTCCCGAGAAAGAATGTCAGGAGCAACAGTAGCAAACTCAAGCCATCAAGGGCCAGGTGAAACCCAATTCCAAAGCGTGGAATCCAAGGAAGTGCGAAGTCAAGTAGCCAGGACGAATGCGGTTCATCTGCACTCCCTTGCTGAACCCATACAACTATCGTCACTACCAGGTTTATAGCCACGGTTAGCAACGAAATCCAACGGGCCAAGGCTTGGCTTTTCCCGGCCACTATCCACGACAGCGCGCCCCCCAGCATCAACGATATAATAAACCCGGGAAGTATCATAGCCATAAACCCAGCGTTAGGATAAGAATTGCACCAAGCACGACTCCAATTAGGTACCACCTTAATATTCCACTTTGCGTGAACGCCAACAGACGATGAACAAAGCCCGCCACATTTACCAGGGCGTTGTAAGGCCAATCCACGAAATCATTTTTATTGATGTTAGACAGATAGACAAACGGTTTCACAAACAGCCAATCATAGAGACTGTCAAATCTCCAACCGTTCTGCAAAAAGCTATGTAATCGTGGAACCGCACTTTTGATTTGGATATGGAGAGCGGGCCGCCTCACATAGACATGATATGCCAACAGTGCCCCGCCAATGGAAAGAACAGCCGCCGATAGTTGAATCATCCATTCGGTGGTTTCAATCCCAGGTTGCAGGGTTGTAGCAGGCAATAAAGGATTCAGGAAGTCCGTAAACAATTGGAGATGACCGAACGAATGAGGCACTTCCATAAATCCTGCAATTGTTGAAAGAATGGCAAGAACAATAAGCGGAATATTAATTAATGATCCCGGTACATGTGATACATGGGTTTTCTCTTCGCCAAAAAAAGTCAGGAATACCATTCTAAAGGTATAAAGTGCCGTTATGAAGGCACCAACCAGTGCAGCCATGAAGAACAAGATGTTCCCTTTTTCCCCGGCCCAGGCCAGCCAGAGAATTTGATCTTTGCTATAGAACCCAGCCGTTATTAAGGGCAAAGCAGCCAGTGATGCTGCGCCAATCAGAAATGTGAAATAGATTATGGGAAGTTTCTTTCGCAGGCCACCCATTTTAAACATATCATGCTCGTGGTGCAAGGCCATGATCACGGCGCCGGCTGCGAGGAAGAGTAGCGCTTTGAAAAAAGCGTGAATCATAAAATGAAAGATCGCCGATGACCATGCTCCCACTCCCAGTGCCAGGAACATGTAGCCGATCTGGCTGATGGTGGAATAGGCCAGCACCCGCTTGAGATCATATTGCGTGAGTGCGCTGAAGCCCGCTATTAGCAGGGTGACCGCTCCAATTACTCCAACCGCAAACTGAGCTGTAGGAGCCAATTCAAAAACAACATGTGTGCGCGCGATCAGGTAAACACCAGCTGTCACCATGGTGGCAGCGTGAATCAACGCACTAACGGGTGAAGGACCTGCCATGGCATCGGGCAGCCAACTTTGCAATGGTAGCTGTGCCGACTTTCCTACGGCACCTCCCAACAGCAAAAGTGCAATCAATGTTGCTTCTTGAGAACCAATTGCCCAAACGTTTGGTGCCTGGCTCTGAATATCCATAATGTTGACCGTGCCGAATGTCCTGAAAATCATAAACAAGCCAATGGCCATTGCTGTGTCGCCAACTCGGGTAATGATAAACGCCTTTCGGGCAGCATATCCATTCTTTTCCTCCTGATACCAGAAGCCAATTAGCAAGTAGCTGCACAGGCCCACACCTTCCCACCCGAAGTAGAGGAGCAAAAAATTATCGGCAAGCACCAGGATGAGCATGGAGCCCACAAACAAATTGAGGAAAGCAAAGAAGCGGGCGTAGCCTTCATCATCGGCCATGAACTCAGCGGAATAGACATGGATGAGAAAGCCCACGAACGTGATCACAAA
>JANPES010000471.1:0-8045 GCA_031423035.1 Cyclobacteriaceae bacterium
AGTCATTGAAAGATATTGATCTCTCCGAAGAACGGATGAAACAGAATCTGATTTCGGTACGAACGATTCTTGAGAACCTCAACATTAAAGCTCCGATTGACGGGCAACTTTCGACGTCACATTGGGAGATCGGACAGGCTATTAATACGGCTCAGCGATTGGGCCAGGTGGATGTCGTTGGAAGTTATAAAGTTCGGGTACCCATTGACGAATTGTACCTTCCGCGCATTTCCACGGGCCTCCAGGCTACTACCGACTTTGCCGGGAAAACCTATACGCTGACGATCACTTACGTTTATCCTAACATTACGGCAGGCCGATTTGAGGTGGATATGAATTTTGAAGGTGAAACTCCACAAGGCTTACGCCGTGGACAGTCGTTGCGTCTGCGAATTGAGCTGGGCCAGCCTTCTGAAGAGCTGTTGCTTCCCATGGGCGGTTTCTACAAGGATACGGGTGGAAACTGGGTGTTTATCCTGGAAGGCGCAGACAAAGCGGTTAAGCGTGATGTTCGGCTGGGACGGAAGATGGGATCTGAGTATTTTGAAGTTCTGGAAGGTCTGAAACCCGGGGACCGGGTGATCACCTCTTCTTATGAGAACTTTGGTACCAATGAGGTATTAATCCTCAAGTAGTGCAACTATTTGCGTTATATAGCGTCTAATGAACTGTAACAATTGAGAATAAACAGAGTATTGTATAAAACTATTTTTGACCGAACGACATCTAACCCTTAACGCTTACCACTATGATACGATTGAAAGGCCTTGAGAAAGTGTACACCACGGAAGAAGTGGAAACCACTGCCCTCAACTCCATCAACTTGGAGATTAAAGACGGAGAATTCGTGGCCATTATGGGTCCCTCCGGTTGCGGCAAGTCAACCTTGTTGAACATCCTGGGGCTGCTGGATAACCCATCAAGCGGCGAATATTATTTTGGCGAACATGAAGTTGCCAAATACAGCGAACGGCAGCGCGCACAATTGCGTAAAGGCTCTATCGGATTTGTATTTCAGAGCTTCAACCTGATTGATGAGTTGACCGTTTTCGAAAACGTTGAATTGCCGCTCTTGTATATGAAGGTTCCGGCACCCGAGCGCAAGAAGCGAGTGGAAGAAGTACTGGAGCGCATGAACATCATGCATCGCCGAAATCACTTCCCGCAGCAATTGTCAGGTGGGCAGCAGCAGCGTGTGGCAATCTCCCGGGCCATCGTGGCTAGACCCAAAGTTATTCTCGCGGATGAACCTACCGGTAACCTGGATTCCGCAAACGGAGAAGAGGTGATGAAACTGCTTTCTCAGCTGAATGAGGAGGGTACTACCATTGTGATGGTAACGCACTCTCCATACGATGCCAATTACGCACACCGCATTGTCAATCTCTTTGATGGTAAAGTGGTCACGGAGAACATAAAAGAGCATTTCCATATTTAGTCAATAGGCTTCCCTGCGCAAGGCTTTGGGAGGCAAAGAGTTCAGACATCTGATGATCTGATTCGTTCTTGATAGTTTAGGTTTAGGTTAGATAGACCCATCCTTGATTTGACCCGGTTGAATCAGGGTGGGTTTTGTCTTTGTACTGTATCGCAAACTGTACACTTGTGTGTTCATCGGTGAACAGTATAGAACCTGAATCATTGGATTTCCATGTCTGGGCCGGTTGGCATACTTGTTGGGCTCTTGGTGCAACTGTTCGATAGAATTTTGGTCAATGCTGTATTACTTATATTCCAATGATAAAGAACTACCTGCTGATTACCCTGAGGAGCATGCTGAAGAACAAGCTGTTTCTTTCCATCAACATCGTGGGGATGGCAATAGCAATCGCCTGCTGTATCGTCGCATTCTTTAACTACGATTTCAACGTCAGCTTTGACCAGAATCATGTGAATGCCAATACCATCTACCGGGTAAATTCGGAGCGTGAATTTCAAGGTAACCAAACCACATACGGTTATGTACCCATTGCCTTGGGGAATGCAATCCGACAAAATGTATCCGACGTTGACGAAGTAGTGCGGTATAGTCCTGGAGGAGGAAACTTTAGAATCGGTCAGGAATTGTTTCGCAATAACGTAACCAACGTTGACCCTGGCTTCTTCAAGCTATTTACGTTTGAATTCCTAGAAGGCAACGGCGAGCTTAAAGACAAAGGGCAGATCTGTATCAATGATGAACTCGCTGCCAAGTATTTTGGTAAAGAGAATGCGCTGGGCAAAATGATGGTTCAGGTCCTTGACAGCGGCAAAACAAAAGAATTTATCGTATCTGGTGTTTTCAAGAAACAGCCATCAAACTCCAGTTTTAACGATCCTGCCTTTTCCCGCTACGAGAACCAATTTGCCAGCGACCCTAAGTACCAGGAAAATACGTGGCAATACCGAAATACGCTTTTCATTCAGGTTAAGGATCCATCACGACTCGCTACTATCGAGGCACAGCTGAAACCTTATACGGAAAACAATAACAAGATCCGTGAGGACTTTTTGATTCGGGCTTTTACGCTAATGTCCTTTAAGGGGATGGCCGTTGATGACGTCTACAATGAGCGTCCCGGTACCTGGACCCGGGAAGGATCCCCAGTCGCTGCCGTCATCGGACTTGGGGTAATGGCACTTTTTATTCTACTGATAGCGTGCTTCAACCTGACCAATACGGCGGTGGCGATTTCTTCGCGTCGGCTGAAGGAGATTGGCATCCGCAAGGTAATGGGTAGCAGCCGAAAGCATCTCGTCATCCAGTTTATCGGTGAGACTACGGTTACCTGTTTTCTTGCCTTAGTATTGGGGGTGATCATTGGCGAATGGCTTCTGCTGCCTGCCTTCAACGATTTGTGGCCTGACCTCAAACTTGAACCGAGCTATTTTGAGCGGCCTAACTTCATTCTCTTTATGGGTGGAGCCTTGCTCTTCACCGGCTTGTTGGCTGGAAGTTACCCGGCCTTCTACATTACTAAATTCGAACCGACGACTATCCTGAAGGGCAAACTCAAGTTTGGGGGAACGAATTATTTCACACGCATCTTGCTCACCTTTCAGTTTGCCATTTCCTTGGCAGGGATCGTATGTAGCTTCGCCTTCACGGATAATGCAAAGTATCAGCAGGAATTTGATCTCGGATTCAACAAGGAAGGGGTCGTATTTACCTATGTGAATAACCGTTCAGAGTACGAGACGTACCGCAACGCCTTGGCTGAAAACAGGGATATCATATCCATTGCGGCCTCGCAACACCACCTCTATTCATCAGTGATCAATGATCCGATCAAACACGAGGACAAGGAGATCGAAGTGGATATTATGGACGTAGGCGAGGACTATGTTCCGACGTTGGGCTTAACGCTTTTGGAAGGGAGAAACTTTGCCCAGGATTCGGAAACGGACCGGAAAGAGTCAGTTATCGTTACAGCGGGCTTTGTCAAGGAACTTGGGATGAAGGCGCCCATAGGCAAGGAAATTATCTGGATGGATACGGTGCGATACTATATCGTAGGTGTCGTCAAGGATATCTATAACAATGGACTTTGGGAAAAGATGGACCCGGTCATGTTGCGGTACGGATCCAAAGACCAGGTAAGTCACATTTTGGTGAAAGCGCCATCGGATAAGCTAAGGTCCGTAAACGATTTTATGGAAGCAAAGTGGAAGCTTTTGTTTCCTAACCGGTTGTACAATGGTCGCTATATGAACGAAGAGATGGTGGAGTCGAATATCACGAACCAGAACATCGTTATCATGTTTGTCTTCCTGGGTACCGTGGCTATGTTGCTTTCTGCAACTGGGTTATTCACCTTGGTTTCCTTGAATATCATCAAGAAAATGAAGGAAATCGGAGTGCGTAAAGTGCTTGGTGCATCCATAGGCAATCTTGCCAAGGTGATAAATGCCGAGTTTGTCATCATTCTACTTATTGCTTCTGTCTTGGGTGGATTTCTGGGTACTTACATGGCAGGGATGCTCATGCAGAGTATCTGGAAGTACTATCAAACGGCGACGATGACTTCCGTGGCGATATCTGCCGCTATCCTGTTTGTGACGTCAGCCCTGTCGATTGGTTACAAAGTGTACAGCACAGCCAGACTGAATCCTGCGAATGTGCTTCGTGACGAATAGTTCCTTTTTCTTTCGCCCAGGGTGCAACATCCGGGTGGGCTCCGTCGTCTAATTGGCATATCCTGGAACCCGGAGTAGTTTTCTGCTCCTGCCTGAATGGCAGGAAGATTTCTATTGCCTTTAACAACCCGTTATGCTAAGAAACTACGTCACCGTCGCCATCAGAAATATTCTGAAGCACAAGTTCTTTTCAATCATCAATATAGTTGGCCTGGTCATCGGCATGACCTGCTGTCTGATGCTGTTTGTTTATGTCCAGGATGAACTGAGCTACGATAAGTTCCACAGTGGATATCAGCATATTTACCGCATTGGGTTGCATGGAAGAATTTCAGGGCAGGAGATCATGACATCAAGCTCCAGCCTTCCGGTAGGGCCCACGATGAAGAATGAGATTCCGGGCGTCGAGGAATATCTCCGGCTTAAATTATCAACGCGCAGCGGAGGTCTTGCCATGCGGCTGGAGGAAAAGGTCTTCACGGAAGACAAGATACTCTATGCGGACTCAAACTATTTTAAGTTTTTTTCATTTCAACTTTTGAAAGGAGATCCGAATCAAGTCTTGCGCGAGCCGAATACCATGGTAATTACTGAAGAGTTGGCTGCTAAATATTTTGGATCAGCGGACCCTATCGGAAGAACGCTGGTCGTGGGAAATGACAAGAAGGCAATAAAAATCACCGGCATTGCTGCGGAGGCACCTTCCAATTCGCATTTTCATTTTCGTGGTGTAATCTCTTTCGCTACGGTCGAGAAGGAGTACTTCGATGGATGGGGAGGTAATTCGTGGTTGACGTACGTTCGCACAACACCAGCTGCTGACGTGAACGGAATTAATACTAAACTCGATGAGCTTGTTGCCAAATACATGGGTAAGGAAATAGAGGAAGGAATGGGCATTTCTTTCGAGGAGTTTAAGAAGAAAGGTGGTATTTATAGTTACTTCCTGTATCCGCTGGCCAGTTCGCATTTGAATGGTTTGCCGGATGACATCGAACCCGGAAGCAGCATGACCTACGTGTATATCTTCTCAGGCGTTGGTCTATTCATTCTCCTGATCGCCTGTATCAATTTCATGAACCTGTCTACAGCCCGTTCGGCTGGCCGCGCCAAGGAAGTTGGACTGCGGAAGACCTTGGGTTCTCAACGCGGTCAGATGATCGCTCAGTTTTTGTCTGAATCATTTATCTACAGCCTGGTGGCCACGCTTCTGGCCATTGCCGTGGGATACTTCATGCTTCCTTATTTCAATTTACTTACTGGGAAACAGTTGACATTGACGGCACTTCGGTCACCGGAATTTGTGGCCGCAGCATTTTCATTGCTCGTCATTGTTGGGATATTGGCTGGGAGTTATCCGGCTTTTTACATGACTTCATTCAAGCCCGTTGAGGTGCTGAAAGGGAAAATGCGTGCCGGCATGCAGAGCAAAGGGGTTCGCAGTTCATTGGTGGTCTTCCAGTTTGCCATCTCAACATTCCTCATTATCGCAACCGTAGTTGTTTTTCAGCAGCTCAACTTTATGCAGGATAAGGACCTGGGTTTGGATCAGCATAATGTCATAGCGGTCAGAGGTGCACGGCGCTTGGGTCAGAATGCTAATGCTTTCAGAACTTCCGTTGAGGCTTTGCCACGTGTTCAGGTCACCAGCTTGACTAACAGCAGTTTTCCGGGCGTTGGCAATACAACCCTGTTTCGTGAGAAGGGGTCTGAGATTGATCATTTGGTCGGACTTTATTCCGCTGACTGGGATCATCTTGCCGCGATGAAGATCACCTTGAAAGAGGGCCGGTTCTTTTCGCGTGATACGAAGGGAGATAGCTTGTCCGCCGTTATCAATGAAGCAGCGGTACGAGAGTATGGAATGGATAGCCCTATTGGTAAAGAGTTGACGGACTTCAGCGTCGACGGAGCACCTCAGCATGTCAGGATTATTGGGGTCGTTAACGATTTCAATTTTGAGTCAGTGAAAGATAAGGTAAGGCCCATGGTTATCCGATTTTCTGAAAGCGGGGGAGAATTGTCGGTTAGGTATGAGGGGGATCCAAGGGAGGTAATTGCCGGGATTGAAACCCACTGGAAGACAATGGCGGCTGGAGAACCATTTGAGTACTCATTTCTGGATCAGGAGTTTGATGCACTCTTCCGTACTGAAATGCGCCTTCGTGACATTTTTACGGTCTTCTCCGTATTGGCAATCTTCATCGCAGGTCTGGGATTGTTTGCTTTGGCTGCCTTTACCACCGAGCAAAGGACCAAAGAGATTGGCATCCGGAAAGCCATGGGCGCATCTGTATTCACGCTGACGTTTCTGTTGTCGAGAGAGTTTACACGGTTGGTGCTGATCGCCCTTGTTCCTGCTGTTGCCGGAGGATGGTATGTGGCCAACTGGTGGCTAAGTTCATTCTCCTATAGGATTACCCTGTCACCATTACTGTTCCTCGCTTGTGCATTAACAGCCATTGTTATCGCGTGGGCCACTGTTTCTTACCAGGCAATTCGGGCTTCTTCGATTGACCCGGTAAAGTCCTTGCGCTACGAATAGGCAGGAATCATTTGAGATTAAGGAAATTTATCCACAACAACTGACCTAAATAACTGAAAATCAGTAAGTTGAATCTGTTGACAGATTGTTCACTTCTTGCCTTACCGTGAGGGGTAACTATTGGGGGCAGGGTGGTAGCTTTGAAAAGCTAATAATATGACCCACATGGAAAAGAAGAAAGTATCCAAGAAAGCACTCAGAACCCTCTTGAAGGACTCGGTTAAGCAGTCAATTGTATCCCTGGAATTACCACAGCCAAACAAGAAGGTAAAGAAGCTCATCAGTCGGACAGCCAAGAAAATGGCAAACGAGTTTTCATATCTCCTGAAAAAGGAGTTCAAGCGCAGCAAGCCCAAGAAGGCTAAGGTTGAGCATGTGGAAGTGGCACAAGTTGCCTGATCCGTTCCCAAACGATCTATAAGAGTTTTGCCATAGTTAAAGCCGGTGCATCGTGTGCCGGCTTATTTTTTTACCGTATATCCGGGCGCAGCCCAAGTCAATGGATTTTGGCTTTTTCTTTGAGCCTTGCGATGGTATCTTCCCATCTAAACTTTGACTCATGAGAAAGATTCTTCTGATTGCTCTTGTCTGTTTTTCTATAGCAAGCGTTGCGCAGACCCAAGATCCCAAGACATTTTCCCAACTCAACTTCCGCTTCATTGGCCCTGACGGAAATCGGGCTATCGCCGTAGTGGGGGAGCCGGGCAACCCCAACGTATCCTACATCGGTGCGGCCTCCGGAGGGATCTGGAAAACAGAGGACATGGGTTTTCATTGGAGACCAATTTTCGATCTGACGGATGATTCATCCATTGGTGCCCTCGCCATCGCCCCGTCAAACCCGAAGCAAGTGTGGGCCGGAACCGGTGAGACTTTCCTGATTCGTCCGGCGCATGCAGTCGGAAACGGCGTTTATAAATCATCCAACGCCGGGAAGACCTGGAAGAAAATGGGACTGGAAAAGACTTTTCTAGTAAGCCGCGTCATTGTTCATCCTACGGATACGAACATTGTGTATGTCGCTACAATGGGTCATGCCCATGGACCATCACAAGACCGCGGTATTTATAAAACGATCGACGGTGGCAAGTCGTGGGAGCGAGTCCTCTTCGTGAATGAGAATACCGGCAGTTCGGATATGTCGATGGATTCCGGGAATCCGGATATCCTATATGCCGCTATGTGGGAGGTCGAAATAAAAACCTGGAACCTAAAAAGTGGCGGAGCCGGTAGCGGCATCTATCGTTCGAAAGATGGGGGAAAAACCTGGCAGCCGCTTAGAAATGGGCTCGAAAGCGGACCCACACATCCTGTTGGGAAGACTTCAGTTGATGTGGCCTACACAAATCCCAAGGTTGTCTATGCACTCGTTGAAGACACAGAG
>JANPES010000472.1:0-28294 GCA_031423035.1 Cyclobacteriaceae bacterium
GTCCTCGCCATTTCAGAAGAAACCGGTCGACTCATTCTGGCACGAAATGGAAAGTTTGTCAAGGCGCTGAAGCTGCGCCAGGTTGAACGGAAGGTAATGGAGTACCTTCACAAGGAAGAGCCGGAAAAGTGGGATGAGGTCCCGGCGGAACCCGAACCCCTTGAGGCACCGGAGGTGAAGGGCTGAGGAGAATCCTGTTAGCGCGATCCGGCTTCGATCTCAAATTCTGACTAAGGTCCATCTGCGTAGTCCTACCCGATGTGCTCGCCTTAAAAAGGCGAAGCAAAAAGAACATGACCTGATGGTAGCAAAAGTAATTTTCGCTACATTCGGTAAAGAAAACCAATATCAAATGAAATGAAGGAAGCCAGTCTGGTGAAGTATTACTTCGCTAAGTACTTTTTTCTGGCCTTTGGACTATTGCAATGGTTGTGCGGAGCCCTTCTCATCCTTGAAGATAACCTGGCTGCTGTATTTTTATTTTTTGGCATTGGCCTCGTTGCCATCATACTCTTTTCGCACATCTCACCTCGGCTGAAGCGGGTTAGTCTGGGAAAGAATCGGATTGCCGTTATTTCAGGCAATGAGAGAACTCATTTCGAATGGTCCGAAGTAAAATGGATACGCCCGCTGCCCTATGCCAGTGTTTACAAACTCAAGTTGCGGGGAAAGAAGGATCGCATCTATTTTCTATCCAATGAACAGGTTGTTCCCGTCTTTGGGCTTGCCGCGCACGAACCGCAATGGGTTGAGGCGATGAGGCGGAAGATAAAATAGATTATTTCAACACGCCCAATTTCTTTCCTACCTCTGTAAACGCCTGAATCGCTTTGTCCAGGTGGTGCCTTTCATGCGCTGCCGACAATTGAACGCGAATGCGCGCCTGTCCCTTCGCAACGACGGGAAAGAAAAATCCAATCACGTAGATTCCTTTTTCTAACAAAAGGTCAGCAAACTGTTGGGCCAGCGGTGCTTCATAAAGCATGATCGGAACAATCGGATGCTCCCCCGGCTTGATGTCAAATCCCACCTTGGTCATTGCGGCGCGAAAGTATTTTGTGTTTTCCTCCAACTTGTCACGCAAGGTGGTGGCCTCAGAAAGCATAGTGAGGACCTCGAGAGACGCTCCGGTTATTGAAGGAGCCAGGGTGTTGGAAAAAAGATACGGGCGTGAGCGTTGCCGGAGCAAGTCGATAATTTCTTTTCGACCAGAAGTAAACCCGCCCGATGCACCGCCAAGCGCTTTGCCCAGCGTTCCTGTAATAATATCTACCCGCGCGGTTACACCCCGGTATTCGGGTACTCCCCTGCCCGTCTTACCAATAAAACCTGTCGAATGACATTCGTCAGTCATCACCAGGGCCTCGTATTCGTCAGCCAAATCACAGATTGAGTCAAGGCGAGCAATGGTTCCGTCCATGGAAAACGCTCCGTCGGTCACAATCATGATTTGTTTTGCGCCGGCCGCTTTGGCATCATCCAATTGCTTGCGCAGATCTGTCATGTCGTTGTGCTTATACCTGTACCGCATGGCCTTACACAAACGAACTCCGTCAATTATAGAAGCGTGGTTAAGTTCATCTGAGATGATGGCGTCCTCAGCGCCGAGTAGCGGTTCAAATACGCCGCCATTGGCATCAAATGCCGCCGCGTAAAGAATCGTATCCTCCATACTGAGAAACTCCGATAACTTTTTTTCAAGTTCTTTGTGAATGTCCTGGGTGCCACAGATGAAACGAACACTTGACATCCCAAACCCATGCGTGTCAATGGCCCGTTTGGCCGCAGCCAGGATGCGCGGATGGGAAGAAAGACCCAGGTCGTTGTTCGCACAGAAATTGATGACCTCGCGGCCATCTGCCGTTTTTATCTCTGCACCCTGAGGTGTTACGATGATCCGCTCCTTTTTATAAAGACCGGCATCACGAATGGCTTGCAATTCTCGTTCAAGGATAGGCTTCAGCGTAGTATACATGGCAGCAAAATAAGGGTTGAGGATAATTCACCCCAAATCTAGCCGGGTCGACCCGAAATCTGAAATTTTGATAACTTACAGCCCACGTGCCCATTCCAACCATGGCAATGGCCGGAGATCGAGATTGTCCATGAAGAAAACAACCATTTTGTTAATTGGTGCCGGCGGGCAATTGGGAAGCGAACTTACCCAGGGGTTGTGGCAAATTTACGGCCATGATAATGTGATCGCCTCCGACATCAAGGATGCGACAGGTATTCTCAAAGAAGGCCGGTACGAAAAGTTTGACGTCATGCAGCGCGATAAGCTGTTTGAAATTCTAAAGAAGAATAACATCACGCAGGTCTACCACCTCGCCGCGTTGCTTTCAGCGACCGGAGAAAAGGATCCACGGTGGGCCTGGAAACTCAACATGGACAGTCTCCTGTTTGTTCTCGAGGCCGCCCTTGAACTGAAACTGCACAAAATCTATTGGCCCAGTTCAATTGCTGCATTCGGGCCCACAACACCAAAGCTGAATACACCCCAGGACACAATCATGGACCCTACTACGGTATATGGGATAACAAAGCTCGCCGGAGAATTGTGGTGTTCGTATTACTTTAGACGATATGGTGTCGATGTCAGGAGTTTGCGCTATCCCGGATTGATCGGCTGGAAAACGCCTCCAGGTGGCGGCACCACAGACTATGCCGTTGACATCTATTTCAAAGCCTTACTGGAAAAGCACTACGAATGTTTTCTTGCAGCTGATACGTATTTGCCCATGATGTATATGGAGGATGCAGTAAAAGCAACGATCGACCTGATGGAGGCCCCTGCTGAAAAAGTAAAAGTGCGCACGAGCTACAATGTTTCGTCCATGAGCTTTTGCCCTGCTCAGATTGCATCCACCATCAAGAAGCACATACCTGAATTCTCTATCACCTATAAGCCGGATTTTCGTCAGGCGATTGCCGACTCGTGGCCCAAGAGCATAGATGATTCAGCGGCGCGCAAAGACTGGGGGTGGCAGCACCGCTTTGGGTTGGAAGAAATGACCAGCGATATTCTAAAGAACCTGCGTCAGCAGGGATAGGCTAGTTGACGAGGAACCTCTTCGTCGTGCGAAAATCTCCATTCGTGAATGTGAGGAAGTAAATCCCTGGCTTCAGGTTGACGGGAACGGCAATTTGTTCGGCGGGGCTTACAAAGCTTTGCAGAACCAGTCCCGCGGTATCGTTGATGGTGATCCGCGACTCCTGCTTGACTGAAAAATTCAATCGGATATTTAATATACCATTGGACACTGGCACCGGGTAAATACTCACGGAGCGCTCACCTGAAAAATCGACTGACACAATTTGATGAAAAACGACAAGGCCATCAAAATCGGTTTCGCGCAGTCTGTAGTATGATTTCCCAATCAGGGGATGTTCATCTGTAAAGGCGTAGTCATGACGTTCGGTGCTGTTGCCATGGCCGGGGATGTCATTTACCGAATAAAAATTCTTTCCATCTGTTGATTTTTCAACGGTAAAGAAATCAAAATTCTCTTCGCTTTCCGTGGCCCAGCGAAGGTGAACAATGTTTCTGCTCACTACTGCCTTGAAGAAAAGCAATTTAATGGGCAGCGTACAGAACGAAACCGGACTAGCATTGCACACGCTCACATCCCAAACGATATTGCAGGGGGTAGGACAATCGGTGTTGTTTCCGAAATTCAGACCACCCGCAGTAATACTGCCAGTCCCAGAAAAGTCATTGTTGTTGTTTCCAGATATGAAATCGTCCACGATAAGGGTACCGTTTACAACATACGTTGTAGTGTTATTGCTACAATCGCCCAGGTTTCCGGTTACACGGAAGGTCACTCCCAAAGGAATCGTGATTGTCGAACCGGATCCCGATGTGATGATTCTAAAATCGCCCGTAATGGTATAGTTCGCTGTAACCGTTATGCTGCCATTGGCTCCTGGGTCTAGCCGAAGATTGCCGGTGTACGCACTGCCTGTAGGGCAAGACCCTCCTGTCCAGGACAGGGCGTTAAAGTTGACGTTGGAGTTGTTAGCTGTATTAGAAGTGCAATTGGGAGCCCCAAAAGTACATTGTCCGTTGGCCATGTCTACTGAACTCATTACCATTAGTGCGGCAATACACCACCTACCCGCGAAACGGACCAAAACAATGGCTTCAAACCAATTTTCTTGCATATCCAACCCGAAATTAGCTGTAAACCGAACAAGTAACAACTCTCAGAACCTCGCACCATCCTCAGAATCCTTTATATTTCTGACGAATCAAACGTAACCTTTCAGACCATCAGCATGAGCAAACTGGCAAACCTGGCAGGAGAAACCGCCTTGTATGGGTTAGGCAGCATTGTGCCAAGGATGCTGAATTTTTTCCTGGTGATGCTTCACACCCGCATCTTCCTACCTGAATCATACGGGACATATATCAACCTCTACGCATGGGTTGCTTTTCTGAATATCGTATATCTCTTTGGCATGGAGACCGCCTATTTCCGGTTTGCTACGAAACCGGGAGCGGATGAATCTCACATTTTTCACAGCGCCCAAACTTTTGTGTCGGGTATTAGTCTTCTACTTACCTCGGCCATCATCGCATACGCACAGCCGATCGCCGTGTATTTTCATGTGCCTGAGCATTCCAGTTTCATCACCTGGCTCGCCCTGCTCATGTTTATGGATGCCGTTGTTTCAATCCCCTTTGCCCGCCTGCGCCTGCAAAAGCGGGCGCGCGCATTTATCACCGCCAAACTTATTAATGTCGTTTTGGTTATTGGTCTTAACCTCTATTTCCTCTTGCTGGTTTACGATCCCGCGATTGGAATCGGGTATCCGATCCTGGCAAATTTGCTGGCGAATACTTTTTATGTCCTATTCTTCGTAAAAATGCTTTTCGCCTGGCGCCCCCAGTGGGACCAGCTGATTGTCTCGGCGATGCTACGCTATGCGTGGCCCATCATGTTGATGGGTCTTGCGGCGATGACAAACGAAATGTTTTCCCGAATTACGTTGGCGTGGTGGCTTCCCAATAATTTCTATCCAGGCAAGGACGCTCAATATGCGCTGGGGGTGTTTGGAGCTTGCTTCCGATTCTCGGTAATCATCAGTGTGGTCGTACAGGCATTTCGTTTTGCCGCTGAACCTTTTTTCTTTTCCAACGCCGTTGAAAAAAATTCGCCAGAACTTTTTGCGCGCGTCAATCACTACTTCATTGTGGTGTGTAGTTTCATTGTTCTGGGTGTCGTCCTCAACCTGGATGTGCTGAAGTACATTATCGATGCGGAGTATTGGGACGGACTCGGCATTGTCCCCTACTTGCTTTTCGGCTACTTATTCCTGGGCATTTATTATAATCTTAGTATTTGGTTCAAGCTAACAGACAGAACCTATTTTGGTACGCTCATTACTGCACTGGGTGTAATTGTCACGATCGCACTAAACTACTCACTGATTCCCCTTTATGGATACATGGGAAGCAGTTGGGCAACGCTGGCTTGCTATTTAACGATGGCGCTCATGTCATATTGGTTAGGTCAGAAATTCTATCCCATCCCATATGCAGTTGGCGCGGCGCTTACTTACCTTTTGCTGACCCTTGTGCTGATCTTTGCAGGCACCTATTTCACTTTTGAGAATCAATGGATTGCTACTGCATTTCACACGCTTCTCATGGGTGTTTACGCGGGCGTTGCCTACTCCCGTGAAAAGGGCAAGTGGGATGCACCTATCGGGCCGGTATAAGTTTCGTTTGGGAATTTTACTTAAATTTGAAGTTCAATCCTTTCCGATTAGCCATAGATTATCCTTTTGCTGTCAGGTGAAAAATAAGTCATTCTCAATATTCATACTTCTGGGTCTGATCCTCACGTTGGCAACCCAATCCCCCTTGCAAGCGCAAAGGGAAAAGCGCAAGCGCCTTGTTGAAGTCGAACTCAATGATCTTCGATCAAGGGAAGCAGAATCTCTGTTTACCGAAGGGATGAAGTATTTCATCCTTGAAGATTATACCAAAGCACTCAGCGCCTTCCAGGGTGTGGTTGCGTTGAATCCAGAGGAGCCGATGGTTCACTATAAGATGGCAGAAATCTTCGCCAAAAGTTCAAATCCAGAAGATCTAAACCGGGGATCGGCAAGCATTGAAAAAGCCCTGAAGGGCAATAAAAAGAATCCATACTTCTACTTGCTCGCTGCAGAAATCTACACGAGTCAGAGTAACTTCTCAAAAGCAGAAGCCACACTGGAAGCCCTGAACAAGGAAATAAATGATCAGGGAGAGTCCCTTTACCAGCTTGCGGCCATCTATCTGTATGACCGAAAACCGGAAGAAGCAATAAAGACCTACAATCGGGCTGAAGCGCTGATGGGGATCAACGATATCTCATCCCTGCAAAAACAAAAAATCTACTTGGATCTGGGGAAAGTAGATCAGGCTATTGCCGAGGGAGAAAAACTCCTCATGGCCTTCCCGGATGAAGAGCGATTCGTTATCGCTTTTGCCGAAATGCTGGGCCAAAAAGGGCAACAGAACAAGGCAATGGAGTCTCTCGAGAAATTCCTTTCCTTTCATCCGGAAGCCGGAACAACCAAGATTCTCCTGGCCGGTTTATACCGCGATGCGGGACGCGAGAAGGAATCGCGTGATCTTCTTAAGTATGCAATAAACGATCCATCCGTGGATATTCGTTCCAAATTGATCGTCATGGAAACGTATGTATCACAGATTGCAGGGACAAAGGGCGCGGCGCGAAAATCTCCCGACCTGGAACTCGGCACGTTTGTACTGGGGCTTTATCAGGACCTTTTGAATCAATATCCGGAAGATCCAAACGTGCATATCGCAGGAGGCAACCTCCATATCAGCCTGAATCAAAAAGAAGAAGCTGAGAAATCATACCTGGCCGCCATACAGCGTGGCTCGGCAAGTTTTGAAGCATGGCAGAATTTGCTGGCACTGGAAGCAGAATCCAATAAATTTGACAGCTTGATTTTTCACTCCGAGCAGGGCCTCGAGATTTTTCCGAATCAGGCCATGCTCCATTACTTCAACGGATACGGGCACCTTCGCAACCACAACTATCGAGAAGCGGCTAACTCCCTGGAGCGCGGTAAGAAACTCGCCGGATCCAATGTCAACCTCGTGCATGATATCAATGGCATGTTGGGTGAAGCCTATAACGGACTGAAAGAATACAACAAGTCTGATCTTGCGTATGATGCCGCACTGGCTCAAACACCCAATGACAATTTTCTCCTGAACAATTACAGTTATTATCTGGCCATGCGAAAAGAACATCTTGAAAAAGCTGAACGCATGGCAGCTCAGGTCATTCGGGATCAACCGGACAACGCGAATTACCTCGACACCTACGCCTGGGTTCTTTATGCCCGGGAGAAATTCAAGGAAGCCCGCAAAACCATGGAGCATGCATTGGAGCTGCCGGGTGCATCCTCTGTCCTTTATGAGCACTACGGCGACATCCTCTTCCGTCTGGGAGATATTGATGGTGCCGTGAAGCAATGGGAAAAAGCCCGATCTCTCAGCTCGCAGCATGAGCTGATTGACAAGAAAATTGCCAATCGCCGCCTTTACTAGCGTCATCGTTACTTTTACTTCGTTGCATGGCTTACCTTTGCGGTTCATGAAAAAAGCAGCGATTTTCCTGGCATGTGCAGGCCTTCTGTTTTCCTGCAGCAAGAAGGTAATCCCGACGGCCGCTCCACCACCGCCCAACCTGGAAATCCAGGAGATCGACTTTGAGTACTTCCATGGCAAAGCCCGCATGGTCTTTAATGACAACAAGAAAGAGCGTGAAGTCAAAGCACACATACGCATCCGCAAAGACAGCGTCATCTGGATGACCTTTACCGTCATCGGCGTTCAGGGAGGAAGAGCCCTTATCAACAAAGACTCTATTACGATTGTGAGCACCGTTGACAAAGAATATTATGTATTCGATTACACCAGCCTCTCCAAGCGTTTCAACTTTGACGTTAATTATGAAACGATTCAAGCTGCCTTCCTTGGCAATCTTATTGCGCCACGAAAGGAAGACGACAAGATCACCCAGGGAGAAAATTTTAATCTGCTCGAACAGCGGCGCGTCACCGTTGACCTCATGAACTACATCAATCCGTTAACTCGGAAACTGGAGAAAGTCGAAATGAAGGAGCAGAACACAGGGAACTCAGTGGCCATAAATTATTCGAACTTCCAGCCAATCGCCGATAAGACGTACCCGTTTAACGGGGTTATCAATATTCTGTACAAGACACCAGGGGGCGTTGTCAATACCACCATTACACTCGAATACAATAAAGCAGAAGTCGGTGACAAGCAGTTGAAATTCCCTTTCAATATTCCGCGGAAATATGACCGGCGCTAAGCAAACGGTATGTGCCTGGCTCTTCCTCGTTCTTCTAAGTGCATGGCCTGCACTTGCGCAAAAAAATAAAACGACCTTGCAGAAGGAAAAGCAGGCCAACCTTGACAAGATCAAGGAGACAGAGAATATTCTCTCCCAAACATCGAAGGAAAAGAAGAGCTCACTCGGCGAACTTTCGGCCATCGCGCAACGCATCCGGCAACAGGAGGCACTTATTCTGTCCGTCCAATCTGAGATCGAACTCATGGACCTTGACATCGGCGAAAACAATGAAATTCTCAAAGCCCTTCAAACTGACCTTGCCAAGCTGAAAGCAGAATATGGATCCATGGTTTTCTCGGCTCAAAAAACAAGTGATGGCGTTTCAAAGCTCATGTTCCTATTTGCGGCCTCAACTTTTGATCAATTGGCTATGCGGGCTAAGTATCTTGAACAATATGGTACGGCCAGGAAGGAACAAGCAGCGGTAATCCGTAACGTCCAGGAACAGCTCGCCGAACAGGTTCTCGTGATCGAGGGCAAGAAGGAGGAGAAAAATACCCTCCTGAATGAGGAGGTGGCAGAAAAAAACAAATTTGACGAACTGAAGAAAAAACAAAATACCATTGTGCGATCTCTTGAAAAGGAAGAGAAGCGCCTGAAGCAGGATCTCAATGAAACAAAGAAGGCGATTGCCAAACTAGATCAGCTGATCAGTGCCATCATCCGTGAAGAGATGGAGCGAGCTGCCCGCGAAGCGGCGGCCGCGAAGAAAAAGAGCAAGGATAGCGGGAAGTCGGCCGATGCAATTGCCCTCTCGAATTCCTTTGTAGAGAATAAAAACAAATTCCCCTGGCCTGTCTCCGGTTTTGTCTCTCAAAAATTTGGACGCCAAAAACACCCGGTACTTCGTGGGATCGTACTCCAGAATGACGGTATCAATATCCAGACTTCCCAGGGGGAAAAAGTCCGCTCCATCTTCGCCGGCGAAGTAAGGGCCGTTGCCTTTATCCCTACACTGGGTAACTCCGTCATCATCAGTCATGGAGAATATTTTACCGTTTATTCCGGCCTCACTGAGGTGGCACTTAAAAAAGGGCAGAAAGTGAACACAAATCAGGAAATCGGCCGAATCCTTGTCAATAGCGAAGGAATCTCCGAACTCCGCTTCCAAATCCGCAAGAATACCCTTGCTTTGGACCCAGAAACGTGGCTGAAAGACTGATTTGGGCCCCTGCTTTGTCCGGATGTATTCAGATGTGGTCAATAAAATTCGAAATTTTAACCTAATTTTGGACAGATATAGCTAGTAAAAGAAGGTTCAAAACAAACGCGTAACAGATGAAAGCGGTTCTCTTGTTCTTAGGTGGGGTTGGTTTCCAGGAAATCTTGCTCATTGGCATTTTTGTACTTGTATTTTTTGGTGCAAAAAAGATCCCTGAGTTCATGAAAGGACTTGGCAAAGGCGTGCGTGAGTTCAAGGATGCCATGAGCGACGTCAAAAAAGAAGTTGAAGACGCCGGCAAGCCCTCGGGCCGGATCGACGAGTCAAAATAGGCGTTGGATTCCTTTCTACCCCTAAAAGATATTCAAAATCATTTGGCAGACGGAACGTTCACTTGCGTGGACCGTGTCCGTTTGCATCTTGATGCCATCTCGGCAAACAAACACCTTAACGCATTCCTTACCATTTATGAAGACGAAGCCCTCGGCCAAGCAGCCGTTGTTGACACAAAAATAAAAGGAGGAACTGCAGGAAAATTAGCCGGACTGGTCGTTGGACTAAAGGACGTATTTGCGCATGCCGATCATCCGCTAAATGCCGCAAGCAAAATTTTGGGTCAATTTCAGTCGCAATACACAGCCACGGCGGTACAGAGAATCCTCGACGAAGATGCAATCATCATTGGCCGGCAAAATTGTGATGAGTTTGGAATGGGTTCGTCCACTGAAAATTCTGCCTTTGGGCCGGTGCTGAATCCCGCAGATATAACACGCAGCCCCGGAGGTTCATCGGGCGGCTCGGCAGCGGCAATCGCTGCAAACCTCTGTCAGGTATCACTTGGCTCTGACACAGGAGGCTCAGTCAGGCAACCCGCAGCATTTTGTGGACTAATCGGGCTGAAGCCCACGTATGGCCGCGTTTCACGATTTGGATTGACCGCCTACGCCTCGTCATTTGACACCGTGGGCATTCTCTCAAAAGACCTCGATGATATGGCACGCGTCCTCTTCACGATCGCCGGCAAGGATGACCACGACAGCACGGTGGCGTCCCAACCGGTACCGGACTATATGGAGAGCCTGACTCAGCTACCGAAATTCAAGGTTGCGGTGATTCGGGATACGATCGAATCACCCCTGCTCCAGGATGAGGTACGGGAATCCATTCACAAAGCCATTGAGGACCTGAAAGCTAAGGGCCATTCCGTTGAAAGCGTAGACTTCCCGCTCATCGATTATTTGCTGCCCACATACTATATTCTAGCCGCCGCTGAAGCGAGTTCGAACCTGGCACGCTACGATGGGGTGCGCTTTGGTTTCCGAAATCAGGATTCAGCAGACCTCGAATTCATGTATAAAAAAACCAGGAGCCTCGGCTTTGGAAAAGAGGTTCAACGCAGAATCTTACTTGGTACTTTTGTGCTTAGCTCTGATTATCATGATACCTTTTATGCGAAAGCACAAAAAGTTCGCCGCCTAATTCGGGATAAAACCATCGCGCTGTTGAACACATTTGATATCCTGTTGTTGCCTACCACACCTACAACGGCATTTCGCCTGGGAGAAGTTGCCGGCCCGTCCAGCAAGTATATGGCTGATCTCTTCTCTGTCCAGGCCAATGTCGCCGGGGTTCCAGCAATCTCCTTTCCCTATGGGAAAGACCGGCAGGGACTACCGATCGGGCTTCAGGCCTTAGCAGGTAATTTCTGCGAAGCCAAGCTCCTGCAATTCGCCCGCGCGCTTGAAGTTGATCAGTAACTGCTCCATGACTATTTTTGAAGGATGAAAGGATGGATTTTTTCGTGCATCGTATTCCTTACAATCATTGGGCTTCAGGCCCAGGTGCTCACACCCGTTGATTCGATTGCCGATCAGGTGGAGTCCGACTTGCTGGCCGGAGACTCCTTGTCGGACCCTGTCCTCTTCGCCCTGCCGCAGAAATTTGAATATGTCCCTGCGGAAGAAACCCCCGAACTCGTAGCCGACCGGCTCTCGTGTTTGCAGCAGTCGATCCCCTTGACATACAATAACAACGTCCACGGGTTCATCAACTTCTTTACGATTCGAAACCGGGAATACACCCGACTGATGCTTCGACGACAAGACCTCTACTTTCCCCTCTTCGAGAAACACCTTGCCAAACACAATCTTCCTTCGGAACTGAAGTACTTGTCCATTATTGAATCAGGACTTAACCCAAGGGCTATTTCCAGGGCCAGTGCAGTTGGGCTTTGGCAGTTCATGTCATTCACCGGTAGGTACTTTGGTTTGAACAACGACTGGTATATCGACGACCGGATGGATCCGGAAAAATCAACCGAGGCCGCTTGTCGTTACTTGAAGCAGTTGTATACCATGTTTGGAAACTGGGAATTGGCGCTTGCTGCTTACAACTCCGGACCGGGTACCGTGAAGCGCGCTATCAGACGTTCCGGATATAAGCGGACGTTTTGGGAAATCTACCGCCATCTGCCACGCGAAACCCGCTCTTACGTGCCCCAGTATGTGGCCATCATCTATGCAATGAACTACGCAGAAGAACACAATATGGCGGAATTGGCACCCGAAGAAATCATTCCACACGATACCATCGCCATCACAAAATTCCTTCATCTCGAAACGTTCGCTCACCTGACAGGAACTTGTGTAGAAGACCTTCATGCGTTGAATCCCTCCCTTCGCCGCAATGCAGTCCCGGAAACGGGAAAGTCCTTTATTTTCAAAATGCCCCTGGCGGCCAGGGTGATGCTGGAGCAAAACCGAATCGGAATTCTCGATTCATCATCTAAAGTAGGTAGAAAGGAAATTGAAGTGTTGGCGAAAAATTCTTCCAATTCCATCTACGGCCGGGAGCCCATAGTCTATCAGGTGAAGTATGGCGATGCACTGGGCCTCATCGCACAACGGTATCATGTTAAACTCGATGACCTGCGCAAATGGAACAAGCTGCATGGTAATATGATTCGAACAGGTCAGAAGTTGACCATTTGGGTTGTGCCTGCTCCTCAGGCAGCGAACAAATCCTCGCGGGTAGTTCCTGCAGACAAGACCTACATCGTACAGGAGGGCGACACCCTCTGGGATATTTCAAGAAAATTCAAAGGTGTTACGGTCGAGCGACTTAAGGCAATTAATAATCTTAAGACAAATCAGGTCTCCCCTGGAATGAAACTCATCCTGGGTTAAGCCCCGTCCTATTCTGACCGCAGCGACTCTACCGGGTTGACCATGGCTGCCCGGATTGACCGATACCCAACCGTCAACATGGCCACCAGCAAGGTTACGCCTAGTCCGGAAAGAAAGATTCCAGGGCCGAGTTCGATCTTGTAAGCAAACTCATTCAGGTATTTGCTCATGCCCAGCCAGGCTAACGGGGCAGCGAGAACAAATCCTACAAGTATCAGAATCACAAACTCCCTGGAGAAAATCATCAGAATATTTTCAAGGCTCGCACCCAATACTTTCCGGACACCGATCTCCTTGGTCTTCTGGTTTGCCATGAAGGAAGCAAGTCCAAACAGGCCGAGGCATCCGATGAAGATCGCCAGGGAAGTGAAAATGGTCATTAGCACTGAGGTACGCTGCTCACTTTCATAGAATTCCCGGATGGATTCATCCATGAATTCATAGGAAAAGACCAGTTCCGGATAGGTTGCCTCCCACTTGCTCTTGATTCCACCAATCGTCTCCTGCATGTTGGTCGGTTGAATACGAACAGACATTGACCGGTAGCTTCTTATCCGGTTCAAAAGAATCGTTGCTTCAATCGGGGTATGAAGGGATACCGTGTGAAAATCCTTGACAACGCCGAGTACTGGAAGCTCTTTGCCCCACATATCAATCCGCTTCCCCACAATCTCCGATGGGTTTACATGTCCGGTTAGGGAGGCCAATTTTTCATTCACCAAAAAACCCTGCGCCGTATCCAGGTCGGCCAGGTCCTGGCCATCCACGAGCGGAAGATCAAAAAGCTTAAGATAATTTCCATCAATGGTCTTTACCTGCGTCTCATAGAAATCCTCGCTTCCTTCAAGTGTAAATCCGGTACCGCTAACATTGCCAGACGAGGGAGGAGAGTTGCTTAAGCTGGCCAATTCCACACCCGGCAAGCTCATAATCTCATTGCGCAGCGTTTTCATTTTCACCGATTTGCTGCTGTCAGCCCGCGATGTCATGGGGTCAACCGGTATCGTAATTATGGCATCCTTCCTGAATCCCAGGTCCTTATTGCGGAAATAATTCGTTTGTGCAATCAGGACAATCGTGGCCATTACCAAAAACTGCGAAATAAAGAACTGCAGGACAACGAGTCCGCGGCGCAAGTTGAATCCAGCAGATCCGCGGTTGCCCATGCTGTTCTTCAACGCTACAATCGGGCTGAATGAAGAGACCACCAGCGACGGATAGAGACCAGAAACCACGGACACAATTAAAACAACACTGAGGATAAACACCCAGTTAGCGGGATCAATAGGGTCAATGGCAAGATTTAAGTCAAGAAACCCATTTAGAAATCCCAAAGAAACCTGGGCCATCGCCAGGGCCAATAAGGCAGCCGTCACAGTCACAAGGAAAGTCTCCCCCAGGAATTGGGCAATGAGCTGACCCCTTGAACTTCCCAAAGACTTGCGAATCCCGACTTCCTTCGAGCGCTTGATCGCCTCCGCGGTAGAAAGGTTGATGAAATTGATGCAGGCCGTGATAAGCAGGAACACTGCAATGACACTAAGTGCCATCAACATTTGTCGGCTTACGGTATTGTAGTTGTAGTTGCCAAAGCGATCGTCAAAGTGAATTTCACCAAGGGGTTGGATAATGAGGGTGCGTTCATCCCGCGTGTCCTTGTCCATGTGCTTCTTTACAAAATCGGGAACCCGGGCCTCAATGTCCGCCGCCTGCGCACCCGCTTTCAAAAGGAAGTAACAATGCTCATCGCTCCAGGTGCTGTTCCACCCATGGTCTTCAGTTTCCTTTTGAATCGTCACGTAGGATAGCATCAAGGAAATCGGGAGGTCTGTATTGGAGGGAGGATCCTCAATGATTGCCGTAATTTTATATGCTCGATTTTCAAACATTATTATTTCACCCAGTGCGTCCGCTTTGCCGAAGTACTTGATTGCCCATGACCGCGACAGGATGGCTTCGTTGGGTTCGTCCAGTGCCTTGTCGATGTTTCCCATTAAGACCGGGCGGTCAAAAATTCTAAAAAAATTGGGCTGCACGTACGATATCCCTCGCTCCTCCTCATACTTCTTTGGTTCTCCGTTCCCTTGACGCAGAGTCACTAGCCCGCCAGCCCGGTATGACGTGAAGGTCACTTCCTCCGCTTCGGAAAAGTCCAGGCGAAAGGCGTTCGGAAGGACAGACGGAACCCCCGATTGAAAATCATCGCTGTTGTTGCCTTTCGATTTGATGACCACACGGTAGATCCGATCCTTGTTCTTATGAAACGCATCAAAACTGTTGTGATGCCGAACCAGTAGAAAGAGAATGAGACTGGCGCCAATTCCCAGCGTGAGGCCCGCCAGGTTGAGTATGGTGCTGCTTTTCTGATGCCAAAGCGCCCGGAGAGCAGTTTTCAGATAATTACGGAACATAGGTGCGTTTTGATATTAGACTGTCAAGCCCGAAACAAAGTTGTGTTTACCCAATTTTAATGCCGTCCTTTTTTTAGCGTCCTGCGGCTGGATTAGCATGAGGTGTGTCCAAAAACGGCACTAGGCGTCCAATAACGAACAGAATTATTAGCTGCTTCTAGCTGTTTAGGACGTAATAACTACCTTTGCAACATGATTCAGAATGTACTGGTCACCGTTATCTTCCTGAGCGCCTTGGCCTTCCTGGCCAGCTTGCTGATCCGTAACCTCCGGGCGAAAGACGGCTGCGTCACGGGCTGCGGCAAGTGCAGCGCCGACTTCAGCGCGTTAGACACTGAATTGAAAAATTCACCCGTCAAGCCCAGACCTTAGTTCCCTCTGTGCAGTTCCTGCACATCTCAATTTCACTTCTCGAACGCAGCAACGATGCACGAAAACCATTGTAGGCCGAGCTGTTCCAGATTTCCCTGAAGGGCTTGTCTGTCAAATCGCCCATCACATGATGCGCATCTTTATCAAAGCAACAGGGCACCACCTTGCCATCCCAGGTGATTACGCAGCTATGCCACATTTTCCAGCAGTGATTCAAGAGTTGATTCTTTATTGCGTATGTCCCGTCTTCATTCTTTCTGTACCTGGCATACCGGTCATCATCTGGAATAAGCGGAGAACCTCCCTTATAATCATAGATCTGTGCCGTCTTTAGTGCAACACGGTCCACGCCCATCTCCTTTGCCAATGCATAGACCGATGGAACCTGGTGCTCATTGGGTTTTACCACCAGAAACTGGAATACCACATGAGGAGTTCTCGATCGCATTTCCTTCCTGAGCCGCAGAATGGTACGCGTTCCATCAAGAACCTTTTCGAGTTTACCTCCAATCCGGTAGGATTCATATGCATCCTGCGTGGTCCCATCAAGCGATATGATCAACCTGTCAAGACCAGAAGAGATTGTTTTTCGCGCATTATCTTCATCAAGGAAGTGCGCGTTGGTAGAAGTAGCAGTATAAATGCCTTTGGACGAGGCGTAGCTGACCATATCGAGAAACCCAGGATGGAGATACGGCTCGCCTTGAAAGTAAAAGGTGAGATACGCTAGTGTGCCAGAAAGATCGTCGATGACCTGGCGGAAAAGATCCTCCTTAAGCATGCCAGTCGGTCTGGTGAATGACCGAAGCCCACTGGGACATTCCGGGCAACGCAGGTTGCAAGATGTAGTCGGTTCAATAGCGACGCTGATGGGCAACCCGCTAATCCGCGGTTCGCCTGTCACCCGGGAAATCCGATACGTGGACCAGATTTGGGCCGCGTTCCAGGCTCTCGCCGGCGTGGCTCGGGAAATCAGATTTAGGAATTCGGGAACACGATTGGCCATTAACCAAAAGTAACGCAGGCCTCATGATTTGTCTTTATCTTTAAGGAATATTTCTTAATCCGACAACATGAAGAAATGGGTCGCACTCCTTAGCATTTGTATTCCCCTTTGTGCGCTGGGTCAAAGCCTTACGTTGTCTCCACAGGCCGAATTATCTCTGATTACCTGTGGGCGGGGCCCTGAAGAAGTTTACTCGGCCTTTGGCCATAGCGCCATTCGTGTTGTAGACCCGATCAATGGAATTGACTACGCTTACAACTACGGTGTTTTTGATTTCTCGCAGCCCAATTTTTATCTGAACTATACCAAAGGGCTGCTTCTCTTTAAGCTGGGCGTTTACGCTTACCCCGACTTTGTCAATGCCTACGTATACCACAACCGGTGGGTAACCGAGCAAGTCCTCAATTTTTCTCAGAAGCAGAAGCAGGATGTTTACAATTACCTGGAATGGAATGCGCTTCCCGAAAATGAAACTTATCGTTACGACTACTTCTATAACAATTGTGCCAATAAAGTTCGCGATGTCTTTTTGCAAATCCTGAATGACTCAATCCGATTCGACAGCTCATTCATTACCACGGACTACACCATTCGCCAACTTACGGACCTGTACCTCACCGATCAGCCATGGGGCGACCTGGGCATCGACATTTGCCTTGGGCTCCCCATGGACAAGAAAGCGACACCGTATGAGTATATGTTCATCCCCGACTATGTAGCGTCTTCTTTTGATCACGCGACCATCTACAGAAATGGAGAAGAAGTTCCATTGGTCAAGCAGAAAAACCCTGTCTTTGTAAATTCACCGAAGGAAGTAGTCAAAGCTCCCCTAAGTCCCTGGATGGCGTTTGCCGGCTTTTTTGCTTTGGCGCTCGGTCTTAGTGCGCTGGATTGGAAAAGGCAAAAGGCTTCGGTGTGGTTTGACGCCATACTGTTCTCAGCACTGGGAATTGTGGGAGTCCTCCTCTTGTTGCTATGGGCAGCCACGGATCACGCGGCGGCAGCAAAGAATTTCAACTTGCTCTGGGCACTGCCAACGCATCTTGTTGTACTTGGCTTCGTGAACAAGAAAACACATCCTTTCTTAAAAAAATATTTTCGTGGGATTGCTCTGTTCACTGTATTGCTGCTTCTGACGTGGGGCTTTCTCCCACAACAAATGCACCCCGTACTTATACTACTTGTTGGGGCTATTGCCGTACGGGCGTATGTGCTGTCGCGATGGCTTTAGTAATTTACTGACCCTACAAGTGTATCGGCCGGTTAGCTGTCGCTGCGAGGCATGCTTCTTTTACAGCTTCCATGTAGGTAGGATGTGCATGAGACATGCGGGCAATGTCTTCAGCTGATGCGCGAAATTCCATCGCGACCACGCCTGCCGCGATCATGTCGGCTGCTCGCGCACCAATGATGTGGACACCCAGAATTTCATCGGTCGTTTTGTCGGCAAGAACCTTGACTAGTCCATCCAAATCCATACTCGCACGGGCACGGCCAAGTGCCTTGTATGGAAATGAACCCGCTTTGTATGCACGGCCATCCGCCTTGAGTTGCTCTTCCGTATAGCCAACGCTTGCAACTTCCGGCCACGTATAGACCACACCGGGGATGAGCAAATAATTGATATGCGGCTTCTGGCCAGCCATCTGTTCCGCAACCAACATACCTTCTTCCTCCGCCTTGTGCGCGAGCATAGCGCCTCGGACAACATCGCCGATGGCGTAAATGCCAGGGACCTTCGTCTGGAGGTGATCGTTGACTGGTACCTTTCCCTTGTCCAATTCAATTCCGATTTTATCGAGGCCGAGGCCGTCGGTATACGGTTTGCGGCCTACACTAACAAGGCAATAATCTCCTGTGAGTGTAACTGCGGCACCGCCGTTCTTTGGCTCCGCCTTGAGCACAACTTCTTTGCCTTTGTTTTCAACCGCCGTCACTTTATGACCGAGGTAAAATTCCATCCCCAGTTTTTTAGTCGCCTTCTGCAACTCCTTACCCATAGTCGCATCCATCGTGGGAATCAGGCCGTCAAGGAACTCTACTACAGACACCTTAGAACCAAGTCGGGCATAGACGGAGCCAAGCTCCATTCCTATCACGCCTCCACCGATAACAATCAGGTGCTTCGGAATTTCTTTTAGCTCCAGCGCTTCGGTACTGGATATAATCCGCTTCTTGTCAAAGGGGGCAAACGGAAGAGGGGTCGGCTTCGATCCCGTAGCGATAATTACTTTTTCTGTTGTCAGCATCGATGGCTTTCCATCGGCCCCTGTTACCTGGATGGTATTCTTGTCAACAAATGAGCCCACTCCTTTATGAACATCGATCTTATTCTTCTTCATCAGGAAAGCAATTCCCTCAACGTTTGACTTGACAACTTCCCCCTTGCGCTTGATCATCTGCCCGATGTTTGCTTTGGGCTCGGAAATATCAATGCCGTGTGTCTTGAAGTGCTCTTTCGCATTGATGAAATGCTCAGAAGAATCCAGCAGGGCTTTGGAAGGTATGCATCCCACGTTGAGGCATGTTCCGCCCAGCGTATCATACTTCTCAACAATCGCGGTCTTCATGCCGAGTTGAGAGCAACGGATGGCGGCCACATAGCCTCCAGGACCCGAACCAATAACAATGACGTTGTATTGCATAGCTTCTGATTTCAAACTCCAAGAATAAGACGACCCGGATCTTCCAGCATCTCTTTCACCCTGACAAGGAAGCTCACCGACTCCCGGCCGTCGATGATCCGGTGATCATACGAAAGTGCCAGGTACATGATGGGCCGTACAACCACTTCGCCATTCTTGACAATAGGTCGTTCCACGATATTGTGCATACCCAAAATGGCCGACTGTGGCGGGTTGATAATTGGTGTCGATAACATGGAGCCGAACACGCCTCCATTGGTAATCGAGAATGTCCCTCCTGTCATTTCCTCGATCGATAGCTTACCATCCCGCCCTTTAGTAGCCAGACGGACGACTTCGCTTTCAATCTGCGCGAAGGTCAGCGCCTCAGCATTTCGGATCACGGGCACAACCAATCCACGCGGTGTAGAAACGGCTATTGAAATATCACAATAGTCGTGGTAAATGACCTCGTCCTTGTCAATAGAACCGTTCACTGAAGGAAATTCTTTCAGGGCAATACAGATCGCCTTCGTGAAGAAAGACATGAAGCCAAGTCCCACACCATATTTTTCCTTGAATGACTCCTTGTATTTCGAGCGCAATTCCATAACAGGTTTCATGTCAACCTCATTGAAGGTAGTGAGCATGGCTGTCTCATTCTTAACCGCCACCAGCCGCCGCGCAATGGTCTTGCGCAGGGATGACATTTTCTCCCGGCGCTGATTTCGTGAAACGCCTGAGGCGATCACAGGCGGTGCGAGCGGGGCAGCAGCAGGTTTTTGCTCCTTGCTTGCACCGGGCGCTGCTTTAACGGCATCATCCTTTGTAATTCTTCCACCCACACCGGTACCCGCTACCTGGCCGGGTGTCATTCCTTTTTCATCCAGAATCTTTGCCGCTGCCGGCGATGGAGTGCCCGCAGCATACGATGCGGCGCCTGGTGTGGCAACGGTAGCTGCGGCAGAAGGAGCTGATGGCGCTGGCGTTGTACCGGCTGGCATTCCGTCCATGACTTCAATCCTGCAGATCAACCCACCGATGGGCAAGGTTGTTTTTTCCTGGGCGACGATCCGCAATATTCCATTGGCTTCGGCGGGCAATTCAAAAGTTGCCTTGTCAGACTCAACTTCGGCGATCACTTCGTCCAACTTCACGAAATCTCCTTCTTTTTTGAGCCATGTCGATATTGTCACCTCAGTAATAGACTCTCCGACGGTGGGAACTTTCATCTCTTTAATAGCACCGGTGGCTTTGGGGGCGGAAGCGGCAGGGGCAGGCGCTGGAGTTGTTGCAGCAGTGACTGCTTTCGTTTCGGGTTTTGTCGCCACGGGAGCACCCGATCCCTCAATCTCACAAATTAATTCACCTATGGGTACGGTGTCTCCCTTTTGCTTTACAATTTTCAGGATACCCGCCTGCGGTGCCGTCAATTCGAAGGTAGCCTTGTCTGATTCCAGTTCGGCAATCACTTCGTCCATTTTCACAGCGTCGCCATCTTTTTTTGTCCAGTTTGCAATCGTCACTTCAGAGATGGACTCTCCTACCGTGGGTACTTTAACTTGAAAAGCCATGAGGTTGATGCGTTAAGGGTTACCAATAAAATGATCGACTTATAATTCAAAAGCCTGATTAACAATTTTCTCCTGCTCTGCCTTGTGAACCTTGGAGTATCCTGTCGCTGGCGACGCGCTTGCCTTACGCGAAATAAATTCCATCGGCTGGCCAGGCATCATGCGCTGAATAAAGGACAGCGGACCCATGTTGGCTGGCTCTTCCTGCACCCACAGCGTCTTTGCTCCCTTGTACTTCTTGAGCAAGGCCTGCAGTTGGCTTTCCGGAAAGGGATACAACTGCTCAATCCGTATGACGGCGGCATCTTTAGCTTTTCGCTTGGTCTGAGCATCCAACAAGTCATAGAATATCTTCCCAGAGCACAGTACCACCCGCTTAACTTCTTTCGCTATTACACTGGGGTCGTCGATAATTTCCTGAAAGGTTCCACTGATAAAGTCTTTCACGGGCGATCCGACAGAAGGGTGCCGAAGCAACGACTTGGGCGAGAATACAATACACGGTTTGCGGAAAGGCCAGGCAACCTGGCGACGCAGCAGGTGAAACATGTTGGCCGCGGTCGAAGGATTGGTAACAACAATATTATACTCGGCGGCTAACTGCAGGAACCGTTCCGGACGGCAGCTGGAGTGCTCAGGCCCCTGCCCCTCATAACCGTGCGGAAGCAGCATCACGAGACCATTCATCCGTTGCCATTTCGATTCGGCGCTGGAAATAAACTGATCGATCATCACCTGCGCACCGTTGACAAAATCACCAAACTGAGCTTCCCAGATTACCAAAGCGTGGGGATTAGACATGGCATAACCATACTCAAATCCAAGTACGCCAAATTCAGAAAGCAGCGAATTGAAAATGTGAAATTTCTCCTGTCCCTCCTGGATATGATCAATTCCACAATAGGGCTCATTTGTGTTGGCATCGAAGAAATAGGCATGACGGTGCGAGAATGTGCCCCGCTTGACATCCTGTCCCGACATGCGGACAGGAGTACCTTCTGCGAGTAACGAGCCGTAAGCCAACAGCTCGGCCTCCGCCCAGCCTAACATCTTTTCGTCAAAAAAAGCGGATTTCCGGTCCTTTAAAAGTTTTTCAATCTGCTTGAGCGCTTTGAAATTCGATGGAATTGTAGTGAGAGCTTTTCCAACTTTATCAAGTGCCGCTTGCTTGATGCTGGTGGCGGGAGACCTTTCAAAATCACCCGGCTTTGCCCGTTCCATTTTCTCCCATTCCTCATCGAGTTTTTGCGGTTTGTAGGGGAGCGGCTTTTGCTTTACTTCGTTGAGCCGATCTTGTAGCTGGTTGCGGAAACTCTTGTCCATCTCATCCGCCAGTGCAGCATCCACATCGCCACGTTCAATAAGTTTTTTCACGTACACCTCACGCGGATTAGGATGCTTCGCAATGAGGTTGTAGAGCTTGGGCTGTGTAAATTTAGGTTCATCGCTTTCATTGTGGCCATGCCGCCGATAGCAAAGCATGTCAATGAATATGTCTTTCCCGAATTTCTGACGGTACTCCACAGCTAATTGAGAACAGAATGTAACCGCCTCCGCATCGTCTCCATTCACATGGAGCACCGGAGCGTCGATAATCTTGGCTACATCGGTACAGTAGATCGCTGTTCGCGCATCTTCATAATCGGTGGTGAACCCCACCTGATTATTGATAACAAAATGGATCGTTCCTCCTGTTGTATACCCCTCCAATCCTGACATCTGCACCAATTCATAGACGATGCCTTGACCGGCCACCGCCGCATCGCCGTGAAGAAGGATCGCCATCGCTTTGTCCAGCGCGCCTTTATGCTCATCGTCGATCTGACCCCGGGTGTATCCGAGCACAAGTGAATCAACCACCTCCAGGTGTGAGGGATTGGGTGTAAGCTTCACATAAATCTTATTGCCTGAAGGCGTATTGATAACGCTGGCGTAGCCAAGGTGATATTTCACGTCCCCGTCTCCCATGGTCAAGTCTGGACTCACGTCGCCCTGGAATTCCGTAAAAATTTGCTCGTAGGTCTTCCCGAGAATATTGGATAATACGTTGAGTCTTCCCCGATGAGCCATTCCAATAACAACTTCCTTGACTCCCATCGCTGCTGAAGTGTTAATGATGGTCTGAAGGGCTGGAATAGTTGTCTCGCCGCCTTCCAGGGAAAATCGTTTCTGGCCCAGAAATTTGGTGTGCAAGAAGTTCTCGAAAACTACAGCCTCATTTAATTTGGCCAGGATGCTTTTCTTCTCCTCGCCGGAAGGGCTGTAGGTATAGTACTCCTTTTCGCATTTTTGAATGAACCAATCAAAAACCTCCTGGTTGCGGATGTAACTGTATTCAAAACCGATTGGTCCGAGGTAGACCGTTTTTAACTTCTCAATAATTTTCCGCAGGGTGGAACGACCCAGCCCGATTTCTACCCCCACATCAAACTCAATGTCGAGGTCGGCGTCTGTCAAACCATAGGCTGTATGCTCCAAAGAAACCTTATGATCCCTACGCTCCCGTACTGGGTTGGTTCTGGATTTTAAATGACCACGTGACCGATATGCGTGGATAAGTGTGCGAACGTGAGTTTCCTTAATGCTTATGCCATCTCCGGCGGCAACCGGCTGATCCCCATACCGCTGTTGTGAAAAGTCATACCCTTCGAAGAACTTCTGCCAGGTGCTATCTACAGAACCGGGATCCTTCTTGTAATTTTCATACAACTGGTCCACATAGCTACCGTCAGCATTCGAGATGTAGGAGTATTTGTCCATAGACGCAGGGGTAAGTAAACAAATGTATAAATCGACCTTATCATTAAAAAATCTAATACTCGCTTATTCAATTATAAGAGTTCACCGCTTAGATAGAAGAAGTGCGACCACCCTCTCCATGCCGCTTTCCGGGGATTTTAGGGTCACACTTGGCAAAAAGGCAAAATCTGCTACCTTTGCAGTCCTTTAAAAAACGGACGAGTTCCAACCTTTAAAAACGAAGAAAAATGGCAGTAAAGATCAGATTAGCCCGCCGAGGCCGTAAAAAACTGGCAAAGTATGATGTGGTCGTGACCGATTCCAGGTCCCCCCGGGATGGAAAATTCATCGAGAAAATAGGTACCTACGACCCCCTAACTATTCCTGCAACAATCAAGCTTAATGAAGAGCGTGCCTTTAGCTGGCTTATGAATGGCGCTCAGCCTTCAGATACCGTAAAGGCGATGCTTTCCTATCGGGGCGTAATGCTTAAACGCCACCTGCAGATTGGTGTTGTAAAAGGCGCCTTGACCCAGGAGCAAGCCGATCAGAAATTGGCAGATTGGAAAGTCGAAAAAGAGAGCAAAATTCAGGGCAAAAAAGATACTGTCGGCAAGGCCAAAGAGGATGCCGCCAGGGCCCGCAAGACAGCTGAAACAAAAATCAAGGAAGCCCGCGCGGAAGCCATTCGCAAGAAAGCAGAAGCGGCAGAAGCAGCTGCCGTCATTGCAGCGGCACCCGTTGTGGAGGCAGTTGTAGACGCACCCGCAGAAACTGCCGCAGAGGCTCCTGCTGAGGCTCCTGCAGAAACTCCTGCTGAGCCCGCACAAGAGCAGGCACCCGAGACACAGGCCTGAACGCAATAGACACGTTACGATGCCAACACCACGTGTTGGCATTTTTTTTATAATCTGATCACGTCATTTCTTATGAAAGTCGAGGCTTGCTTTAAGATTGCGTACGTCATGAAAACTCACGGCCTGAAGGGAGAAGTGACGTTCTCTCTTTCACCTGATTGCCCCGATTTGACATCACTAGAATCCGTATTCCTTGAAGTCAGGAACCAACTTGTCCCCTATTTTCTCCATTCCGTATCTGGCAAGGGCGTAAAAGCCTATGTGAAGCTGGAGGACGTAGATTCCGCGGAAGCGGCAGGCGAGTTGACCGGAGCCAGTGTCTATATCCCGAAACAGTATCGCCCGCCCCTGGCCCGTGGTGAATTCTATGGAGATGAAGTCACTGGTTTTGAAGTGGCTGATGTCGTTCATGGACCCCTGGGTTACGTGAAAGAAGTGCTCGAGCTGGGAGCAACCAGGCATCTGATTGTTATCTATTTGGGCAGGGAAATTATGATCCCGCTCAATGGTCCGTTTATTAAGAGCCTTAACAAAACAAAACAGAAATTTACCGTCGAATTGCCGAACGGATTTCTTGAAATATAGCCACTGGCTTTTTCGTACTTTAGGATATGAGAATCGATATCATCACGTGTTTGCCGCGGTTGCTGGAAAGCCCGTTCAATGATTCCATTCTCAAGCGCGCACAAGACAAGAAATTAGTCAGCGTAACGATTCACGACCTCAGGGATTATGCCGCTAACCCGCACCGCTCTACCGATGATTATGCGTTTGGTGGTGGAGCCGGGATGGTGATGATGATCGAACCCATCCACCGATGCATCGCGGCGCTTACTGCCCAGCGTGCCTACGACGAAATCATCTACATGAGTCCGGATGGCGAATTGCTAACACAATCCATGGCCAACCAACTTAGTTTGAAAGAAAATCTGATCCTGCTTTGCGGACATTACAAGGGGGTGGATGAGCGCGTGCGGGAGCACCTGATTACAAGGGAAATCAGTATTGGAGACTACGTCATGTCCGGTGGCGAATTGGCCGCTGCCGTCGTTTCTGATGCCGTCATTCGGCTCATTCCGGGTGTCCTATCCGATGAATCATCCGCCTTGACAGACTCATTCCAGGATGGGGTGCTGGCCCCGGCAGTGTATACCCGGCCGGCCGACTATCAAGGGTGGGCTGTGCCTGGGGTACTTCTTTCAGGGAACCCCTCGAAGATTGACGAATGGAGGTACGAGAATGCCGTGGAAAGGACGAAAAAACGTCGTCCTGGGCTGATTGAAGGCGATTGACCTGATATGGGCTATTTCAACTTAGGTCTTGCCGACTGCCTTCCCTTTCCTATATTTGCAGTCCATTTTTAAATCGAATCGAATATGGCCGATCTAATCAAAATAGCAGAACAGGAGTTGGCTGGAAAGCGCTCAGCACACCCCGAATTCAAGGCCGGAGACACCATCAATGTCCATGTAAAGATCAGCGAAGGAAATAAGGAGCGGATTCAGCAGTTCCAGGGCGTTGTATTGTACCGGAGGGGGAAGAACTCCAACGGGGAGTCTTTTTCAGTAAGGAAAGTGTCCAACGGGGTAGGCGTAGAACGTATATTCCCCATTGTAAGCCCCAGCATCGACAAGATTGAATTTGTAAAAGCCGGAAGAGTAAGAAGGGCCAAGTTGTTCTATATGAAAGGACGTCAAGGCAAATCCGCACGGATCAAGGAGAAATTGGCAAATATTCAAGAGAAGTAAGTCGAATACCAACCACACAAAAAAAGCCCAATCTGCAACCAGATTGGGCTTTTTCATGGACTTCCGCAAGGCCTAAACAGTTGGAATCCATACCCCCCAGGCCTATATTTGCCTTCCAACTTTTATCCAACCGTATGGCAACGACAAACCTCCGCGAACTCCTTGGAAATGAGGCAGAAGCACTCTTGACCTACAAGAGCAAAACAGTATCCAGTGCGCAATTGCACACCCCGGGTCCTGACTTTATAAATAAGATATTCGTTCCCAGCGACCGCAACGCGCAAGTGCTACGCAGCCTTGGCTCCCTGTTTGGATCAGGCCGCCTCGGCGGAACAGGATTCCTGTCCATACTTCCCATCGATCAGGGAATTGAGCACAGCGCTGGAGCATCCTTCGCCAAGAACCCGATATATTTCGACCCTGAGAACATCGTCAAGCTTGCCATCGAAGGAGGTTGCAATGCCGTTGCTACCACTTTTGGCACGCTCGGATTCACTTCCCGCACCTACGCCCACAAGATTCCTTTCATTGTAAAGATCAATCATAACGAACTCCTCACCTATCCCAACAAAGCCGACCAGATCATGTTTGGATCCGTGCGTGAAGCGTGGAATCTGGGTGCCGCAGCAGTTGGCGCAACGATCTATTTCGGCTCAGACCAATCCAGCCGCCAAATCGTCGAAGTGGCAAAGGCTTTTGAAGAAGCGCACTCCCTCGGGATGGCAACCATCTTATGGTGCTACACGCGGAACAATGCATTCAAGAAAGACGGTGTAGACTATCACGTTTCGGCCGACCTCACCGGGCAAGCCAACCATCTTGGCGTCACAATACAGGCCGACATTATTAAACAGAAACTCCCATCCAACAACGGTGGCTTCAAGGCACTTAATACCGGTGGCAGCTCGTATGGAAAACTTGATGAGCGCATCTATACCGAACTCACATCAGAAAATCCCATTGATCTCTGCCGCTATCAAGTACTCAATTGCTACATGGGAAGGGCTGGTCTCATCAATTCAGGAGGCGAATCAAAAGGCGCCAGCGATATGCAGGAAGCCGTTCGCACCGCGGTCATCAACAAACGGGCCGGGGGCATGGGCCTCATTTCCGGGCGCAAAGCCTTCCAACGCCCCATGAAAGAAGGCGTTGAGATCCTAAATGCAATCCAGGACGTCTATCTCGACAAAACCATCACCCTCGCGTAACCACCTTAACACTTTAGCACATCACCACCTCACCAAATCACCAAATAATCAATGCCCTGGTTCAAACGCACCGATAAAGGAATTCTTACCCCCACCGAAGCAAAACGGGAGGTTCCTGACGGACTATGGTTTAAGTCTCCGGCGGGCAAAATCGTGCATACCCGGGAGCTGAAGAATAATGCCTACGTAGTACCCGAAGAAGAATACCACGTCAAGATCGGGTCACGCGAGTACTTCGAAATCCTCTTTGACAATAATGAATTCACTGAGCTAAACGAAAACATGGAGTCTGGTGATCCGCTCAAGTTCACGGACACCAAACCCTATCCCAAGCGGATAAAGGAGTCCCAGGCCAAGACCGACCTGAAGGATGCTGTTCGTACCGCTTATGGTAAAATGAATGGCATTGAAATTACTGTCGCCTGCATGGACTTCATCTTCATCGGCGGATCCATGGGTTCCGTTGTTGGTGAAAAGATTGCGCGCGCCATGGATCACAGCCTGAAGCATAAGATTCCTTTTTTGATGATATCCCGCTCCGGTGGTGCGCGGATGATGGAAGCCGGGCTTTCGCTAATGCAGATGGCCAAGACCTCCGCCAAGATCGCCCTGCTGGATGAGGCCAGGATACCCTACCTCTCTTTGCTTACTGATCCAACCACGGGTGGGGTCACCGCCTCCTACGCCATGCTTGGAGATTTCAACATTGCCGAACCAGGATCCTTGATTGGATTTGCCGGCCCGCGCGTCATACGCGAGACGATCGGGAAGAGTCTACCCGAAGGATTTCAAAGTGCCGAATTTGTCCTCGATCACGGCTTCCTTGATTTCATCATCGACCGCAGGAATCTAAAAACCAGGCTCACTCTACTGCTTCGTATGCTTCAACCCTAGGAATCACTGGCCGGCCGCTTAAGTATCCGCCATCATTTCCGCTACTCCGTTGATTTCTATGATCAAAGCAAGCACATTTTGAATAATTTTATGCTGCTATCTT
>JANPES010000473.1:0-2703 GCA_031423035.1 Cyclobacteriaceae bacterium
CTGGCAGCTGCCGGCGCCCTGATGCTCATCTCCTTCTCGTTTAGCCACGATCAAAAAACAAAACGACGCACCACCTACCGGTCTATGCCGCAGGGCTGCGTCTTCCGAACGGTCATGGGCGAAGAAGCCTCCGATAACAGCATCCAGTATTATACTCCTGAAAACGCTGAACGCGCTATTGACGGTGGAATACACTGGGTCGTCAAAGCGCAACTTCCCAGTGGCGGCTGGGGCTCCGGTACGCACCACCGCCAGGACGTCATGGACCCTCATGCCGTACAACCTGACCCTGCCACCACGGCGATGGTCGCCATGGCTTTGCTCCGCAGCGGACACTCCCTTACGAAAGGGGACTATTCCCAACAAATGCGAAGAGCGCTTAGCTATCTGCTCACTTCCGTGGAATCAGCCTCCGATCAGAGCTTCACGATCACGGATCAGACAGGAACACAGATCCAAACCAAACTCGGTGCCAACATCGATGTGATCCTTACATCCCAATTCTTGTCGAACCTTCTTGACGGCTACCTCGAATTTGATCCCTCGTTGAGAGTGCGCGTAAAGAATGCCAACACACGTTGCATTAATAAGATTCAGCGGGCCATGGACAGTAACGGAAGCATCCAGGGTTCCGGATGGGCTGGGGTGCTTCAGTCGTCGTTTGCCACAAACGCCATGGAGGCCGCACAAGCCCAAGGTGTTCGTGTAGATGATAAGGTCCTGGAGAAGGCACGGGAATTCCAGAAGAACAACTTCAACTCAAAAACAGGCGATGTCAACACAGACCTTGGCGCAGGCGTAATGCTTTACTCGGTGACTGGCTCAGCACGGGCCAGTGCAAAAGAAGCTCGTCGGGTGGATGAAGAAATCTCCCAGGCCAAACGCGATGGGCGCCTCCCACAAAATGCAGCGCCCTCAGTTGCCAACATGGAGAAAATCGGATTCTCCCCGGAAGAGGCGATGAAACATGTTACCGCGTACGAAGTGTACCAGTCGGCGAAGGTGAAAGCACAGCAAGACGAAGTCACGGACGGCTTTGGCAGCAATGGCGGCGAAGAATTTCTCAGCTACCTCCAGACGGGCGAGAGCATGATCATCGGCAAAGACAACGCCTGGAAGAAATGGTACGACACAACAAGCGGCAGGTTAGTAAAGATTCAAAACGATGACGGCAGCTGGAGCGGGCATCATTGCATCACCAGTCCGGTGTTTTGTACAGCAACATGCTTGTTGATACTCTCTGTGAATAATGATGTGGAGCGACTGACGATTCAAGGAAGCAAATGAACGCAGCAAGCTACCGGGTCAAGCTGCACTCCCCAACTCCTCCCCTCTCCGCCTGGAGAGGGGCCGGGGGAGGCCTACGCTCTCTCCCGATTCACCTTCTTCAATCGTCTACTCTCCCTTAATGCCTTCATAACAATCCATTCCAATTGGCCATTCGTGCTGCGAAACTCATCCGTGGCCCATTTCTCCACGGCTTTGAGGAGCTCGGCATCGAGACGAAGGACGAATGGTTTCTTTAGACCCATGTCATGAGGGTTCAAGTAATTTCTTCATCGCCCAGCGCATACTGTCCTTGTTGGTTGTTCCAAGAATAATATGTTGATTGTCGGCGAGGATGATATCAACAACCATTTTTCCCGATACAGTGCAAACCTGCTTGTTGGAGGGGCTTCCCAACCGCCTTTTCGGCTCAATCAGTTCACTTAATTGAATCTCTCTTACTTCATATGCTACAATGGTTTGCCGCTCAATCCGCTTTGCGTAGTAGTGATGCGGAAAATAATGATACCGAACACCGGTTGAATCAATCTTAACATCCAGATTGAATGCGGAAGTAAGCCACACGAGGAAAGCGAGAGTAACGATCAGCAAGCAAAGGACGATGGCGATCTTCCGAGCATTAATTCCCATGTTCTCCTCCAGGATGACTTGCTTATATAAGAGCCGAAACAAGGGGAACGTCATACCCAGACCGGCAACCGCGACCAACCAGGCCCAGATGGGTGAAAGTCTCTGTCTCTCTTCATAGAAGATACGCTCCATTGACGATTAATGATTCAGGGTGCCAGTATTTACAACGGGGTTCACGTCCTTGTCACCACATAGTACGACCATGAGGTTGCTGACCATTGCCGCCTTGCGTTCATCATCCAGTTCAATGATGTTCTTCTTCTTTAGGTGGTCGAGGGCCATTTCCACCATGCTCACGGCGCCTTCCACGATTTTGAATCGGGCCGCTACGACAGCAGTGGCTTGTTGTCTGCGCAGCATGGCACCGGCGATCTCAGGAGCATAGGCAAGATAGCCGATGCGCGCCTCGATCACATAGATTCCGGCAATATCGAGCCGGTTACGAAGCGTCTCTTCCAGCGCTGAGTTCACTTCGGTATGACCCGAGCGCAACGTCATCTCTCCTTCGGTGTCAAAATTATCATAGGGATACATTCCTGCCAGCGCACGAACGGCCGAATCACTTTGGATGCGCACGAAGTTCTCGTAGTTGTCGACTTCAAAGGCGGCTTTGAACGTATCCTTAACTTGCCATACGAGAATGACGCCAATCTGGATGGGGTTCCCCACCTTGTCATTTACTTTGATCTTCTCACTGTCGAAGTTGCGCGCCCGCAAAGAGATCCGCTTCTTTATGAAGAGGGGGTTCACCCAAAAGAATCCGCTGGACTTTACCGTCCCTTTGTA
>JANPES010000474.1:0-20057 GCA_031423035.1 Cyclobacteriaceae bacterium
CCGGCAAGCTCAAGTGCTTAATCTTCATGCCCATTATTTCGCACACCTATTGCGACCCCGCGAGCTATGCGTGGAACAACGAGTTCCTGGTCTACAAGAAATTGACTGAAACGGATTCGTTCGGATTAAAAGTAAAATTACACAGTGGCAATGTCGCCAGCCGGATTATTCCAATACGGATTCATGATTTAGACACGCAAGACCGGTCTCTTCTGGAATCAGAATTGGGCGGCGTACTTCGCTCCATCGACTTTATATTCAAGTCTACCGGCGTAAACAGGCCATTGCGCGCCCACGAAGATCATCCTCAGGATAATCAGAACAAGACCTACTACCGCGATCAGATCAACAAGGTTGCCAATCTCACAAAGGAAATTATTCTTGCCCTGAAGCAGCCCCTCGTTGAACGCCAGGCAGCCGCCCCTCCCGCAGATGCGCCCACAGCGCGCGTGTTGATCAAAGGAAAGAAGGGAATGGTCCTAACCGGCATATTGATTTTGCTTGCGCTATCCTTGATCTACTACTTTCAGAAGTCTGAGTCAACATATTATTCAACTCCTGCTGATGCCCGGACGGCAATCGCTGTGATCCCTTTGAGTGTCATTGGCGACCCGGAAGAGGGACAATACCTTGCCGATGGCATTACCGATGTAATACGCTCAAACCTTAGCATATTCCCTGAATTAAAAGTCAAGTCCAGGACGTCAGTTGAGCAGTATCGGAATAGCAAGAAAACAATACCCGAAATTGCCAGGGAATTGGATGTTCTTTTCATTCTGGAGGGAAGCGCCCAAAAATCCGGTAACGACATACGGGTTGTGGTTCAATTGATTGACGCACGGACCGATGTCAACATATGGTCCCACCAGTATGACAAGAAATTTGAAAACATATTCGAAATACAAAATCAAATAAGTGAGTCGATTGCGCAATCCCTGAAAGCCGCATTCACACCGGGCATTATTGATCGCATTCGTCGGATCCCCACGGCAAATTTTGAGTCCTACGATTTGTTTCTTCGGGCAAAGCAAGCGGGCAAGATGTACGAAAAATCGGGTGACAAGACCTACCTGAACCAGGCAATCCACTTGCTGAACCAATCGCTGGAAAAAGATTCTCAGTTCGCGATGGGATATTCCTGGCTGGCTGGACTGAAGATGCTGACCGGGGTGGATAATGTTTCGGGTACGGCATGGAGAGATTCCAGTTTCTTACTGGCTCACCGGGCTCTTGAGATCGACTCGACCGTGACAGAAGCCTATTTGGTGCTGAGCGAATTATATCAGTTGATTCATGATGATGTCCATGCCCTTCGGTTTACCTATGACGCGCTTAATACGGAGTGGATGGATAGCGCATCCACAATCCGGTTAATCAAGCGTCTGGGCGCTATCTACTCCCGGCTAGGCGAAGTTGACGAGGCCCTCTACTTCTTCAACGAAATCCTCAAGAGTAACCCGGTTGACATAGACGCGTTGTATGAAACATTTTATGTTCTGGCGGCAGGCCATCAGGTTGACAAACTTATGTCTTTGCTCAAGCGCGTCGAAAGCATAAATCCGGATGACGATTTGGTGGATGTAATCCAAGCCCACATCGCTCTCGAGCGCAGGGATTATGCCCAACTGGAGAAGGCGCTACAACACCGGCAGAGTCGCCCTTCCCATTCTATCGCCGGGTACGACTCCTACGACTTGATGTATGCGCTTCTATTGAAGAAAAATGGAAAGGATAACGAGGCATCACGCCTGGCCGACGAAATCAAGAACCAATGGGGCGAGGATGACAACTATCTAATGACCCAGCTCCAGCTATTTGATGGAGAATTCAGGAATGCACTTCAATTGCTCACCTCAGAAGAAATTGGATGGTATACCCTAAACCTGTGCACTATCAACCTGCTTTTTGAAAGCGTAAACGCTGATCCGCAGTTCAAAAGGTTTCTGGAGCGGAACCGGGAGGCCATTTCAGATAAGCGGGACAGGATACGTCAGCTTGAGAACCAGGGCTACCTTCAACGGCCCATGCAGTATGTAAAGGGAACGGTCCCGCGCAAGCTTTCACGTCCGTGAAAACCCATTAATTCAATAGGGTTTTTGGGTGGCCCGTTTGATTCGATACAGGCCGTCCCATGATCTCCTAAACCCCAGGCCCGTTCAATAGCGCGGGCCAACCGGAGATCACACGGTTGAGATCCGCTCTCACAATGATCGGAAAACGTGATTTCAAGATATAGTCAACATGATTATCTTTAATGAATGGAAGTAAAAGAGCCTGACCTTTCCGGAACCTACACCTATGCCGACTATTTGACCTGGGAGTGGGATCAACTCGCCGAACTGATCCATGGGAAGATTTATAAAATGTCGCCTGCTCCGACTGGACGTCACCAGCGGATACTAGGGAACCTTCAGGGCCCTGGGGGTAATTCCTTCCGCTGCAAAAATTGCCTGGTTTTCGTTGCCCCATTTGACGTTCGCCTTCCATGTTCATCCAAAAAAAACAACGACCGGGAAATAAGTACGGTGGTACAGCCTGATCTATGCGTGATTTGCGACCCTTACAGGATTGATGAGCGCGGATGCCTGGGAGCACCGGACTGGATTATTGAAATACTCTCCAAGCACACTTCACCAAAAGACCTGAACATAAAATTCGATGTGTACGAGGCGGCCGGGGTCAAAGAATATTGGGTAGTACATCCGGAAGAACAAACAGTGTTGATCTATACACTCGGCACGCAGGGAAAATATAAGGGAAACCTGAAACCTTTTGTTTCCACAGACACGGTTTCTCCTGTTATATTTCCTGATCTGCGGATCAACCTGGGAGAAGTGTTTTCTGAGGGGGAGAGTTGAAGGGAAAATTGAACAGCAACTAATCAGTGGCACAGGAAAATGCATTCATGCAAAGTCCACAAGGGAATCTACAAAAAAAAGCGAAAAGGAATTGTTCTGGTCAAGTTTGGTTTCCGCTCCGGTCTTTGCATTATACGATGGCACATCGTATAATTGACTAGAAAAAATCCAATGTATGAAAGTAACTGCATTAATTCCTTAGGAAATCATATCCGAGACAAAGAAATATTCTGGAGGCAAAAACATCACCAAAAGTCTGCTTATTGCTTTAATGGATTATATTAATCGTCAACGGATTAAGAAGGCAATCAATAAGGTAAGGTCCACGCCCCTTGAATTTAAGAAGGGTTTTAGTGGTGATAGAATTAGAAAAATGAACCGGGAATTGTGATTGTCGTGGATACTTCGGTTTGGATAGATTTTTTTCGTCAACACGATCCAGTGATCGATAAACGGCTAACGGAACTTTTAGAAGACGGCCAGGTGGTAGCGATCAGTGTTGTTTTTGGGGAACATTTGCAAGGAGCAAAGAATGAGTCTGAAGAGAAAGTTATTCTTCAGTTTTGGGAATCTTTACCTAAAATAGATGAACAAGGACTATTTATCGAAGCGGGTCAACTTTCCAGGGAGCTCAATCTAATCACAAAAGGTGTCGGGCTAGACAGTTATATATTGACGGCCTGCAAGAAGTACAACCTCAGACCCTGGTCGTTGGATAAAAAAATGGTAGAGGCATATTCTAGGTTGTAGACCTTGCGCTCGATGGCGACTGCCGAAGTTAAAGAACCCCTTTTCAAGGGCCGTCTTAACCCGTTTGTCAAGATGGAAACGGTTTCACCAGCTAAACTTCCTGACCTACTGCTCCACCGGAAGAAGTGTTCTCCGATGATCGTGCTATCGGGTGATGCCAGACAGCCAGGAGGCTGAACAACTGATTTAGTTAAGAATCTTTTGTGAATCAAGCCACTCCCTCAGATTGGATTCCAACGGATCACCATATTCGCCGGCGAGGTAGGTAAGAATTTCTTGCAAAATGATCGACCGCTGACCTAAATCGGAGCGAAACGCATTGACGATGGCCTTCACTTCTTCTATCAGAGCAGCCTCATCAACGTAGGCAGGTGTGAAGAATCCAATGAGAGAGAAAGGAGAGAAGGCAGGATCATTGAGATCTTCGTAATAGTAGAGTTGAACCTTCGGATAGCTGGTTGGTCCCGATAGCCATCGGGATGAGTCAAACAATTTATTCCTGCCCAGCGTAAATGCCACCTGATCGGAAATCACTTTATCAAATTTCTTCCCATCGATCTCGTACATCGCTTTGATGCCGTAAGGCTTATGTAGTCTCATTTTAGTCGTATCCACTGCAATCCTTCCATTACCCAGAATCAGCAACCTATCTCTCGACAGTTGTTCAGTGAGTTTCTCCATGTATTGTGGATTGCCTCCCCGGGACTTTGCCCCTTGTTTTTTTGGATCCAGAAATTTATCGAACAACTGCGTTAGTTCGCGGGGCGACGTATCAGGGATATTGCGTACAGCTTTTTGACCCTCACCGGGGTTAATCACATGCAGGTAGGACTCTTTGGATCCGAAGCGGAGCTTGTCCGATTGGAGAATAACGTCGCCAGTTTGTAAGTCGCGCATAAGCAGTTCGGAGTAGACTTGGCCACTAACCTTAATGACCATAAACGTGACTGGCGGCTGCGCCCAAAGGCTTGCGCTGGCCAGCATAGCCACAAAAAACGCTACCGGAAAAGCATTAGTGGTTTTCATTTGGTCCGATTCGCATATCGAATTTACTTGAAAATTAGGATACGGATGGTCCGTTGCAAAAAATGCTGAAAATAAGCTAATCAGCGTGCCTAGGCACCGATTCCTAGTGACACTCAAGTCCCACCGGACGCAAACTGTTGATTTTGAGGGGAATAATTGGTAAACTTTGTAGCGAACCCACCTTAATTTAACCTTCGTCTGGAAATGATGCATGGTTGCTTGGTTGATTTTTCGAGTTTTTCTCAAGAAATTGATTGAACTATGAAAAAAATAAGAGTCGCTCTTTTTTGTTTTTTCACGGTTGGTTGGATCTCCCTACAGGCACAAGCCCCAACTACACAAGCCTCGAATATTGTCACCGCAGGAGGATCAAGTTCTCAAGTTCAACTTTCGTGGACCAATGGTAACGGAACAAAACGAATGCTGGTTGGCACTGTAGGTAGCTCTTTGGATTTTACCCCAACGGATAACACAATCTATACAGCAAACTCCAATTTTGGATCAGGTCAACTTATTAACCCGGGAATGTATGTGTTATATAATGGCACCGGGGCTTCGTTAACTGTTAATAATATTAGTTCCATGAACCAATATACTTTCAGGCTTTTTGAGTACAATGGGAGTGCAGGGGCTGAAAAATATTTGAGTACGACATTCGGAGCAGGTGGAGCTTTTGGGAGCGGCTGTGGTGGAGGAGGGGGAAGTGGCTATAGTTGCTCTTTTACTGGTAACCCGTATACAGCGGCTTATTATGATGGAAGCCAGGCCGCCAATATTGTGTTTAGAAATGTTACAGCAACTTCTGTCGATGTATACTACCATGCTGGTAACAGTGCGTCTTTTTTGGTCGCCTATGCTGGTGGACCTGATTTTACAGTGCCATCTGGCTCAACCAAATACTGCGCACAACCAGTATATGGCTTAGGTGAGGCATTTGGAACTGGTTACGTGGTTGCCGCATTTTCTAATGGGTGTAGCGGTTGGAGTTGCGCAGTCTTACCAGCTATATCTATGGTGAATATCTCTGGTTTAAGCCCAAACACACCCTATTTTTTCAGAGCCTTTGAACAATCAGCAGGGTGTTCAACTAATTGGCTTCCTGACCCAGGTGCAGGTAACAATTTTCAACAATTCGTAAAAACAAAACCCGATGTAGCAGCAGGCACTATTATTTTTTCCGGTATCACTACCAGCCAAGCTACACTCAATTGGGTCAATGGAAATGGCACAAGGAGGATTGTTGTAGCCAACGAGTTTGTAACACCAACTGGTCCTACCGATGGAATAGCCTATGGCGCAAATACAGTATTTGGTTCTGGAAGCAAAATCGGAACAAGTTATGTTGTGTATGATGGAACGGGCAACACGACACCAGTTACCGGTTTAACAGCCGGAACCCTATATAATTTTGCGATTTATGAATACAATAATCCTGGAAGCTATGCTACTTCTTATGGTTCAGCGGCAACAGCTTCTATTACAACCGTCCCGCCCAGCACTACCGCCATTCAACCCAGCGCAGCCACAACAACGAATAATTCTTTTAACGCATCTTGGACTCTCGCCCCAGGCGCAACGAACTATTACCTTGATGTATCAATAGCCAATGATTTTTCTACATATGTCTTACCCTATCAAAATCTTTCTATAGGCAATGTTCTTACCTATTCGGTTAACTCTAATTTAAATGCTAATACTACTTATTATTATCGGGTAAGGGCTGCAAACTCATCGGGCACTTCAGCGAATTCAATTGAGATTACTGTTGTCACTGCACCGGCACCTCCGGCTGTTTCGGCCGTAACTTTTGTAACTAATAATTCTTTCAGTTCCAATTGGAGTTTAAGCACAGCAGCCACAAACTATGAATTGTATGTTGCCTCCGACATTGGCTTCAGCACAATTGTATATCAAAATTTATCGGTAGGCAATGTAACAACTGCAGTGGTGAATACAGGCCTTAGCGCTAACACACCATTCTACTATCGGTTAAAAGCAAAGAATGCAAATGGCACTTCCAATGTTTCATCAACAATTTCATTTACCACTGCACCCGCTCCACCTACTGTCTCGAGTGCTACTTCGGTAACAAACAATTCGTTCAATGCTAATTGGAGCTCTAGTGCAGGTGCTACTGATTATGAATTATATGTTGCGTCAGATGCCGGCTTTACCGCAATCGTGTATCAAAATTTATCGGTAGGCAATGTAACGACTGCGGTAGTGAATACAGGCCTCAGCGCTAACACGCCATACTACTACCGGTTAAAAGCAAAGAACACAAACGGCACATCTAATGTTTCATCAACTATTACGTTAACAACTGCGCCCGCTCCTCCAGATGTGTCGTCCCCTACCTCGGTGACAAACAATTCATTCAGCGCCAATTGGAGCGCGAGTACTGCAGCCACCAATTATGAACTGTACGTTGCATCGGATGCTGGCTTCGGCACAATTGTGTATCAAAATTTATCGCTAGGCAATGTAACGACTGCGGTAGTGAATACAGGACTTAGTGCTAACACACCATACTACTACCGGTTAAAAGCAAAGAATACAAACGGCACGTCTACTGTCTCATCAACAATTTCATTTACCACTGCGCCCGCTCCCCCAGCCGTGTCCGCCGCTACCTCAGTAACAAACAATTCGTTCAGTGCAAATTGGAGTGCCAGTACAGCAGCCACCGATTATGAACTATACGTTGCTTCAGATGCTGGATTTACCGCCATTGTGTATCAAAATTTATCGGTAGGCAATGTAACGACTGCGGTAGTGAATACAGGCCTTAGTGCTAACACAACATACTACTACCGGTTAAAAGCAAAGAATACAAATGGGGCTTCCAATGTTTCATCGACCATAACGATGACCACCGCCCCAGCCCCTCCGGCTGTGTCAGCAGCTACCGCAGTAACAAATAATTCTTTCAGTTCCAATTGGAGCGCAAGCACAGCAGCCACAAACTATGAATTGTATGTTGCCTCCGACATTGGCTTCAGCACTATTGTATATCAAAATTTATCCGTAGGCAACGTAACGACAGCCGTAGTAAATACAGGACTCAGCGCCAACACAACTTACTACTACCGTTTGAAAGCAAAGAATACAAACGGGACTTCCAATGTTTCATTGACCATAGCGATGACCACTGCTCCGCCTCCGCCAGCCGTATTAGCAGCTACTGCAGCAACAAATAATTCCTTCAGTGCCAATTGGAGTGCAAGCACGGCAGCCACAGACTATGAATTGTATGTTGCCTCAGACATTGGTTTTAGTAGTATAGTATATCAAAATCTTTCAGTAGGCAACGTAACCACAGCAGTAGTAAATACAGGTCTAAGCGCCAACACAACTTACTACTATCGGTTAAAAGCAAAGAATACAAACGGGACTTCCAATGTTTCATCGACTATAACGATGAATACAGCCCCAGCCCCTCCTGCCGTGTCAGCAGCTACTGCGGTAACAAATAATTCTTTCAATGCCAATTGGAGCTTAAGCACAGCAGCCACAGACTATGAATTGTATGTTGCCTCAGACATTGGCTTCAGCACTATTGTATATCAAAATCTTTCAGTCGGCAACGTAACGACAGCCGTAGTAAATACAGGACTCAGTGGCAACACAACGTACTACTACCGCTTAAAAGCAAAGAATGCAAATGGTGCTTCCAATGTTTCATCGACCATAACGATGACCACTGCCCCAGCCTCTCCAGCCGTGTCAGCAGCTACTGTGGTAATGAGTAATTCTTTCAATGCCAACTGGAGCGCAAGCACAGCAGGCACAGATTATGAATTGTACGTAGCCTCTGACATTGGCTTCAGCACAATTGTCTATCAAAATTTATCAATAGGCAACGTAACCACGGCAGTAGTAAATACAGGACTAAGTGCCAACACAACTTATTACTATCGGTTAAAAGCAAAGAATGCAAATGGCATATCCAATGTTTCATCGACCATAACGGTAACCACCGCCCCCGTTCCACCAATAGCAAGCGATGCTTCTGTAATTACTCAAAATGGTTTTACGGCAAACTGGTCTGTAGTGTCTGGTGCAAACAAATACCTATTGGAGGTGTCTTTAACTTCAAATTTTTCCTCTTTTATTCCGGGTTATAATCCCAAAACCATTTTAACAAATAGTGAGGCAGTTACGGGATTATTAAGCGGCACGTTATATTATTACAGGGTCAGGTCAGGGAATGATTTCGGTGAAAGTGATTTCTCTGCTACCATCTCTCAAATTACAAAGCCGGCCAAACCAGTGGGGAACCCTGTGGACACCAAAAATGACAACAGTTTTTTAGCTACCTGGAATTCCATTACTGGAGCAGATCATTACTTACTTGATGTAACGGCTTACAGTTCAAATTTTGCGACATTTATTCCAGGGTACGAAGCGAAAATTATTTCCGGAGGCCTCACTGAAAACTTCGTGACTGGGCTTCCGCCGGATGCCGCATACTCGTTTCGCGTGCGGGCAGTAAATGATGGAGGAGAATCCGCTAACTCAGATAAGGTGACAACGATACTAGGAGGAACACGCATTTTTTCCGTAACCTTAAGTAGTTTTAATAATGGTACGTATTCAGGGGGCACTATTAATATTACAGGACAAATAATCGATGGATTCGGAGTTGTCACGGGAACACTTGTTTATAAGGGAGTTGCAGGAATCTCATTGAGTGAAAAACCTGTATCCGTTAACGGAACAACTTTTTCCGTTACCGTAGATGATACTATGCTTGATGAACTAGGTATGGAATTCTCCGTGAAGGTTCGCGATGAGACTGCTGCTGAGGATGAAACGAGTACAGAAAGAATATATCGGTCAATTACTGCAAGCTCTCCTAACACCACCATTCCTTTTGCTCCCGGCTTCAATGGAAAATCAGCTACGTACCAAATGTTTTCCATTCCTTATGTACTGGAAGATAAAACCATCGATGGGATTTTTAACGAACAGGGAACGTACGACAAAACCAAGTGGCGCCTTTTCCGCTTCGATGGTAATACGGAGAAATACCTTGAATATGAAGCAGGTTTGCCCAATAGTATAGAGTTGGGCGAGGGATATTGGTTTAATGCCGTAAGTGATCTTGCAAAAGTTATTCAAATTGGTTCAGGCATGGTTGAACAAGCTAATCAGACTGATCCATTTCGATTAGATTTTAATCCAGGCTGGAACCAAATCGGAAACCCTTACCCATTCAACATTGATTGGAATGCTATCAAGGCAGTGAATCCTGACGCAGGCTTGAATTCTCTTAAACTGTTTGAAGGAGGTACATATGTAAAAAAAGACGTGCTTGCTGCGTGGAAGGGCGCCTTTGTCTTCAGCGACAATGGAGGATCAGTGAGTTTTCCCGTGTCAGCAAAAACTTCTTCACCCGGACGCATTAGCACCACAACCCTGAGTTCGAATCCGGATGAAGCCGCGTGGGAATTGCCAATCACCGTGAGCCTGAATAGCCTGGAACAAACCAGCGCCATCGGCATGCACCCGGATGCAAAGACCTCCAAAGACCGCTTTGATGAAATCACCATGCCGCGATTCCTCGACTACCTGGAACTGGATACCCATCATCCGGAATTCTTTGCCCATTATTTTGCTTCCGACGTTATTCCTACAACCCAAACAGCCACCTGGCTCTTCTCCGCTACTTCAAACCAAACAGGCGGTGAAGCAACTCTCCGGTGGAATCAGCAGGCCCTGTCGAACAGCCAATCCAAAATTGCCCTGCTCGATTTGCAGGCACAGATGCTGGTGGATATGAAGATAACCGACAGCTATGCGTTCAGCTGGAGTGAAGGCAGACAGTTCAAAATTCTTTACAGCAGAGATGGAGAATTGCTTCCTGGTGTTACTCTGTTGGGAAATGCTTACCCCAACCCGTTCACCCTCGGCGTCTCCATCCCCTTCTTCCTGGAACAGGACCAGGCCCACGTGGAAGTATTTCTCTATGACTTGCAGGGAAGAAAAATCAAGGTGCTCGGTAGGGAGAACGTAAAGGCAGGCATCCGCCGCTTCGACTGGGATGGCAACAACGATCAGGGCTCTCCCTTGGAAGGCGGCCTATATCTCTATCAATTGAGGGGGGACAAAGGCATTTTATCGCAACCAAAGCGGTTGATCAAACAATAGGGTTATGAGACAATACGTTGATAATGGTTTTAAGGCTGCGGGTTTCGGGTTGCGAGCTTCGAGCAGGAGTCTTCCGGCGTATAGCTCGAAGATCGTAGCACAACTAATAATCCTGAGCACAATCACCTTTGCAGCGACGGCACAAGAATTCTCCATTACGAAAATTGAGCTCACAGGTGAAAGCGTGATTCTCCATTATGATCTTATCGATACCATTAGGGCAAGGACCTATACCATCAGTGTATACACCTCAAAGGATAGTTATCTGGCGCCACTTCAAAAGATAAAAGGCGATGCGGGGCTTGAAGTAAAGCCCGGTCAAAACAAGAGAATCATCTGGAATTCAAAAGAAGAACTGGGCCCTGCTTTTCGCGGCGATATTGAATTGGAAATCCGGGGCCGGGTGTACATCCCTTTTGTGAAGTTCGAAGGCTTTCAGGATGAGCAGGTGATCAAGCGGGGCAAGCCGAAGACCATCACCTGGTCCGGGGGCACACGGCAAAATATCCTGAACTTCGCTTTGTACAAATCCAGCGGCGATGGCGAGCAAGTTGATCAATACATCGATGTGATCCCCAATGTGGCCAACTCGGGCAGTTACGACATGGTTATCCCTACCTCGGTGAAGCCCGGAAAGGGATATTACTTCCTGGTATCCGATTCCAGGAACAAGGACCAGGTGATGAAGACCAATGCGTTTACCGTAAAACGCAAGATGCCCTTGGGCCTAAAGATTCTGCCCATCGCCGTGGCTGGCGTGGTCATCTGGAAAGTGTTATCAGACAATACTTCTACCAAAAATCTCGATGAACCTGCCGGCCCCCCGACTGACAAAAACTGAAATGCCTGCTTTATGAAAAAAATAACGACTTTTTTTCTCTTGCTTGCTGGTTATCTACTTCAGGCGCAGAGTTTCACCAGCAAGACCAGCGCAGTTAATCTGGATTACACCACGCCGGTGGCTGCTACCACGCTACCGGAAATTATCTGGACAACACCCAGAACCGAATCATCCGTCAGCGCGGATGAATCAATTACCATAGAGGTGACCGTAAACTCCGAACTTCCCTTGAAAGAAGTACGGCTGGTGCTCATCAACGGTGGAGAAAGTCATGAAAAGAAAATTGCGATAAAAGAAAATGATCGGATAATTCCGATTAAGCAATTGCTGAGATTCCTGGGCGGGGAAAATAGCATCAAGGTGATCGCTGAGAACACCAGCGGAGGCAAAGTAAGCAGCACCCGCAATATACTGATAGGCAAGGATAATCTAACCATCGCCGTTGATGCCAATCGGAAAGACTATGCTTTGATTTTTGCCACCAATGCATATGAAAACTGGGATGATCTCGTGAATCCTATCAACGATGCCCAGACCATTGAAACCGTCTTAAAAGATAAGTACGGTTTCCAGACCGAGGTGGTGATCAATGCAAGCCTGGAAGAGATGACCGCGAAGTTGTATGATTACAATACGAAGAAGTTCAACCCTCAGGATCAGCTCTTCGTCTTCTTTGCTGGCCACGGCTACTACGATGAAGTATTGGGTGAGGGATATGTAGTCGCCAGCAATTCCCTGATGAATGACAAGGGCAAGAACAGTTATCTCGCCCACAGCATCCTGCGCCAACGTTTGGAAAATGTAAAGTGTGAACACATCTTTTTGACAATGGATGTTTGCTTTGGCGGCACCTTTGATCCGATCCTGGCAAAGGCGAGAGCAGGCGAAGCGATGGACGAGGCAACAGACACGCAATACCTGGTCCGCAAACTCACCAAACGCACGCGCAAGTATTTGACCAGCGGAAGCAAGCAATATGTTCCTGACGGCGCTCCAGGAAAACACTCGCCCTTCGCCGCCAAGTTCATTCAGGCCTTGCGAGAGGTGGGCGGCGGCAGTGGGCGCCTCCTTACTTTGATGGAGCTAAACAACTATTTCCAACGCCTTCAAACCGAGGCGCGCTACGGCAGCTTCGGCAGTGATGATCCGGCCAGCGATTTTGTATTTGTAGCTAAATAGTACGTCTAACTAAGGATCTGGCTGTAACTCATCACACCAAGACGTGCGTTCTCATCGGCTCTCAAGAACCTATTGCTACGGCTATAGTGGCTTTTCAGACCCTAGTGCTCTGTCGTCATCATCCGCATTCCACCTCGACGCCCTCCACGACCACCACCCATTGGGTTCAGCTGCTTGTTGAGCGCGTAAGTAAAGGTGACCGTATAGTACCGTCCAAGGTTATTTGTCGTCTCCTGTTGTAAGTAATTACTGGTTGCCGTTTGATTTACGCTCAGGCTTTTGTCCAGCAGATTAACCACGCCAAACTTCAGCTCGCCAACATTATTTTTCAGAATAAAGCGAGACACCGATAGGTTTAACAGCGGTATAGTCTGATCAAAATCCGTGGTCTGGCTGCGATAGTGATAGAAGTCGTAGCTTGTGTTGAACGAATAGTTCTTCAGAAAATTGATATTGATCTCTGATGTATAGGTCTCGTTCAGGAATTGCTGATTCTGCTTGGTGTTGAAACTGTATTCAGTACGGTTCTGACTAAGCGTAGCACTCAATCCCAATGTAAGTAATTCTTTCAAGGTATAATCATACCGGACTGTTCCACCGTAGGTACGCTGGTCTGATCGGTTTTCCTGAAGATTGAGCAACGTAATCCCGCGTGTAAACGTGAAGGTAGGCCCAACACTTAACCGACTATTGAATTTTCTTACGGGAAATCCAAGATTGAAATTGCCAGAAACCCGCAGGTTGTCGGCCACATTCACCGGCACCGTAAGACGAACAAGGGTTTCTGGATCAACGGTCTGAGAGTAGGCAATCGCATTGGTTGTATAATTTGAGTTCAAAAAGGCAAACAGACCAATGGATGAAGCAGGATCAAATTGGGTATAGCTCAGTCTGAACTGGTGGGAAAAGCCCGGGCGGAGCGCAGGGTTTCCGGTGGACAGGTTGAGTGGGTCACTGTTATCGATCACCGGTTGCAACTGCTGGATCGTGGGTTCCTGCATGGCTGTCTCATAGTCCAGACGGAAGTGCTTGAACCGGGAGAAATCATAGTTGAAGCGCGCTACGGGAAGAATATTTTCAAACGTCCGGTCAATGGTAGTATCCCGCAAGATCAGGTCGCCCTGCAAGCGAGTGTGCTGGTAACTTGCGCCGATGGTGACGTTGAATTTCTGCCGGTTCATACGCAGATTTATCCCTGGCCGATTAAAGAAGTAGTTGCTTTTATATCGATTGCTCAACGTGTCATTGTAGACCGGAACACCTCCGACGATGTTGTTCACGTCCCGAATCACATCATTGCGGCTGGTACGTATGGCATAGTTTACTTCCAGGTACTTTCTGTTTCCCAGGGGTTCGGTGTATGAAAACTGCGCCCCATAAGATTGGGCATCCGATTTCTGTGTATTTGCCTGCTCAATGACCTTCTTTTCGGGCACGGTTGTAAAAAATTCATTGGTCGACTGAAGCGTGCCATCGGAATTGCTTTGGCTTAGTCCCAGTGAAAGGGTTGTGGAAAACGTCCTGCCTTTTTTCGGAAACTTGTGACGATAGAGCAAGCTGGAATTCAGGTTTGTAGCCCTTCCCTTCGTGTAGTTGTCCCGGAAACTCTCATTTTGGAGAAGGTCGTTGATGTTCATTGTCTGACTCTGGCTTAGCAGGGACTGCTCATTGTTTCCCAGCGTCGCGCTGGCCATAAACTTAATTGAGTTGGCTGAGTCGATTTGTTGATCGATAGTCAGATTTGCGCGATGATTGTCGTTCTTATTTACCTGCATGCTCACTTGATTGAAGTCGTAGCTTCCATTCGGCAAGTAATTGACCCGGTTGAGTATTTTGCTGATGTCCTGAGTCAGGTTGCTATAAAAATAACTGCCACCGATCTTGGTCTTCGTTCCTATATCCTGATTTGTATTCAATCCTCCAGCATAGTTTGTTAGAATACCATTTTGTCTTCCACCAAAATTCAGTGGTACTCCGCTTTGATTGTTGCCGTCCATCTGAATCGTCATACCTCCACCGCCTCCGCCTCCCATCATTTGCTGGGATCCGCCTGAGAAATTCATATAGTCATCCATCGAAAAGCCCTGTTCGTTGATGTTGTTGCCCATACCCAGGAAGGACAGTTGCTCACCTTTCGAAAACTTGTTGACACTTGCCTTAGCCTGAAACCGGTCCTCTGTTCCCGCACCGGCCAGCATACTACCAAAAGCACCGTTTCGTTTCTCTTCCTTTAATTCCAGATTAATCGTCTTCTCACGCTGGCCATCGTCGATCCCGGTAAATACAGATTGGTCTGATTTCTTGTCAAAGACCTGAACTTTGTCGATGGCATCGGCTGGTAAATTTCGCGTGGCCAACTTCGGGTCACGGCCAAAAAATTCCCGTCCATCAACCATTACTCGTTGGACCTGTTCTCCCTGGGCCTTGATCGATCCGTCGGTCTCCACTTCGATTCCAGGCATTTTCTTCAAGAGGTCTTCCACATTCGCATTGGCTTTCGTTTTAAATGAGCCGGCATTGAATTCGATGGTGTCTCGCTTCACCGTGACCGGGGCTTTTTCGCCCATAATCACCAATTCATCCAGCTCACTGGAAGCCGGCAACAACTTCAGCCGGCCCAACTCGACGATGGGCGTAGAGAAGTCAGAAGGCTTGAGGCTGCGTAAGACATTTGCAAATCCAACAAAAGTGATCTTCAGTTGATAGTCCCCCCTGCTAACGTTCTTCAATTCAAATGCCCCTTGCTTGTCCGTAGAGCTAAAGCTGACCAGGGAGGAATCTTTTGCCAACAGCAACATCACGGTTGCCGACGGCATAGGACTGTTCAGGGAGTCTGTGGCTTGACCTTTGATTGAAAATTTCTGAGCAGTAGCCGACAGGCTAGCCAAAGAAAAAATGATTAGAAATAGTTTTTTGATCATAGCAATTCTGTTACCCAAGAGAAAATTCAGAGTTAGATTCGTTAAGATTCTGATTTAGTAGATTAATTCCGGATGATCATTTGACCATTCCTCCCACCCATTTGTTTCATGGTATCATCTACAATCTTTCGAAATTCGGCCTGGGTAACTTTTTGTCCGGTGCTCGGGATTTTCATTTCAATCTTCTTGAGCGGACGCATTTCAATCTTTCGGGATACGATCACACGCTCTCCGTTATTGATATCCACAGCAAGCACAGCGCCAGGCAAAGACCCAAACCGCTCCGGGCCCAACATTGGACGAAGTTGATCGGTGTACCACGCAGTGATTTCCTGCTTTCGGTCAGGCTGGCTCTCATCGACGTAGTAAGCCATTTTACAGGGGTAGCCTTGAATGTCTTTTGTTTCAGTGCCCAACTTCCAGGGGGAAATTTTCAGGGTATCTTCAATGAGGTAATCTTTTCCCATAAACTCCCGCTTTGCCACCAAGGCCGATGTGCCCGGATTGATATACACTTCATCGTTCGGCTGCTGCATGCGAATTACGACCCCTCCGTGGCCCTGGCCAGCGTGTGTGTCTTCATCTTCATCCTCAATTAGTGCTTTGTACATGGACTCACTGGCGTTGAAGAAAAGTTGCTGCTTTGTCGTGCGGAACTCAGGAATCATGGCCTTACGCGACTCCTGTCCGGGAGGAATGCGCCTGTGCAAATTCACTTTCATTTCATATGTGATGACACCCTCGGTCGTCGACTGCGCAAATACAACCTGGACAGCGGCGATAGACACCAATATCCCGAGGATGACGAGAATATTTTTCATGGCTTTGTGTGTTAACATGGTAAGCAAAACAATCTGATGTAAATCTACGGGTATAGACTTCGAACATGGGTTAATAGTTCTATATGTAAGGTTAATTAAGGTTAAGCCCGCAGCGGCCTTCCTCAGAAACCCGTTACTTTTGTCCTACCCCAAAGCCGGTGAAACGACCAAAGAACTATCTTACCCTTGTCCTGATGAGCAGCAGCATGATGCTGTTGGTCGCCTTGCAGTCCTTTTGGCTAAACAATTCCTATGAAAAAGCGGCTGGCGATTTACGTGGTGAATCCAGCAGGCTTTTGCGCGAAGCAGTTCTCGCTGTACGTGATTCTTCACTGCTCAAAAATATTGAAGCGGTTCCTCCCGATAGTGCGGACAGGGACAACCCTGTGATCACTGACCTTTATGATAGTGCCTTGATTACACACAGGCGGCACCGGGAGTTTCGTTCGGATGGCCAGGTACAGGTGTTTATTACATCAAAGCCGGGATCAGATTCCGCAAGGCTTTTGCTTAGATCCATTGCCTCGCAAGTACATGATGGAAAGATTAAAGGTAATTCCAGATTCACAATTCGGTTTAGCAATGATTCCCTGTACACCGACAGCATCAAGGCGAATTTCAGCCGGGCATTGGCAAAAGCTGGCAAGACCGTTCCCTATGAACTGAGGAAAATGAACGGTCTGCCCTCTTATCCGCGCACGTCCAGAACTCCTCCCGGATTCGACCGTATGGCTTTTGGCGATGGGCCCGAAGAAGAAGCTTATCGCGGCAAGTTTCTTGATAGCGAATTCCACACTGAATGGGTTCGCGTGGATCCGGCGTCGCGATACTCCGCAGTGATGTTCAACGTACGCCCTTTGCTTCTCAAGGAGATCACCCCGCAAATCTTCTTCGGAGTCTTCCTGACCATCCTTACGGCAATTTCGTTCATTGTTATGTATCGCAGCATCCGTTCACAGCAACGCCTCATGGCCATCAAAAATGATTTTATCAGTAACATCACACATGAACTAAAGACTCCGATCGCCACGGTCAGCGTAGCCCTGGAGGCCCTCAAAAGTTTTCGTGGCATTGACAATCCCGCTCGTACGGCGGAATATCTGGATATAGCACAACTGGAGATTGGACGTCTCTCCCTATTGACTGACAAGGTGCTCACAACCTCGTTGTTTGATGAACGGGGGATCACGCTGGAAGTAGAGCCTGTGGATATGGAGCAGACGGTTTCCGGAATATTGAATTCCATGAAGCTGGTAGCAGAAAAACTGGGAGCGACGGTTACTTTCGAAAAGGAAGGAGATGATTTTGTAGTCGATGGGAGCGCCCTTCACCTGACCCATGTAGTACACAACCTACTTGACAACGCATTTAAGTATAGCCCATCCGGTCCGGTGGTTACCCTCCTTCTGAAGGATATTGGAAATTCTGTTCTGTTGACCATCTCCGATAAGGGAATTGGAATCCCCGCTCAATATCAGAGCAAGGTGTTTGAACGCTTCTTCCGGATGCCAACCGGTGACGTGCACAATATCAAGGGCTACGGATTGGGATTGAGTTATGTGGATCAGGTAGTGAGAAAGCATGGAGGCTCAATCACACTAAAAAGTTCCCCCGGGGAGGGGAGCACGTTCAGCGTCACACTTCCAAAACGACAACACTGATGTCAACCGTCAGTATCCTGTATGTGGAGGACGAGCCCTTTCTTGGACGTATTGTCAAGGAGAGTCTGGAAAGCCGTGATTTCGTGGTCCATATGGTGAACGATGGTAAGGATGCGCTGGATATTTTCAAGAAGGTTCATCCACTCATTTGCGTACTCGACATCATGTTACCAAACAAAGACGGTTATTCTATTGCGCAAGAGGTTCGGGCCATTGACCCTGCCGTGCCCATCATTTTCGTTACAGCCAAGACGCAAACCGAAGACGTTATCAAAGGGTTTGAGATTGGAGGCAACGATTATCTGCGTAAGCCATTCAGCATGGAAGAGCTAATCGTGCGCATAAACAACCTTCTTCGGCTTTCAAAAAAGGAAGGCGCCAATACGCAACACGTATCGATTGGAAAGTTTGAATTCCATCCGAACCGGTATGAATTGAAATTGGGAGTTGTCGTGAAAAAGCTTTCGCACCGTGAAGCCGTCTTGCTGAAGATCCTTGCTGAGAACAAGAACGTCATTGTTCCGCGCAAAGATGTTCTCATGCGGGTATGGGGAGACGACTCATTCTTCAACTCCCGTAACCTGGATGTCTACATTACCAAACTCCGGGAGTTACTCCGTGAAGATCCGAGAGTTGAAATTGTAACCATCAAAGGTGTTGGCTACCGGTTTGTTGTAAGTTAGAAATGGGACAAAAGGTCCTAAACGAGAAGCTACTCCAAGCGGCCTTGGATCTTGGGACTTGAAACATGTAACCGCGATGTGGGTATTACAGGATTCCCCTCCTTCGCGAGACGCTACGGCGGGCAGGGAACCAGTGACCCTCCCGATTGTCATCGGGATGCTCCCCACCTGCCTCTCAGATTCTGTGGAGAATGTGGGTATTACAGGATTCGAACCTGTGACCCCTACCCTGTCAAGGTAGTGCTCTAAACCAGCTGAGCTAAATACCCAAAACTTCGACTTGTAAACGAAGTGCAAAACTAGCCCAAAGTTGAAATATTCATCCTCACGTAGTCGTGTTTTTATTACTTTACGTTGCAAAACCAGCCGTGTATGACCCACATTCTCCGCCTTGTCTTGTTCGGACTTATCCTCCTTCAGGTTCTTCACTTGCCTGCCCAGAACCTCAAATCGGGAGGGCCCTTAAAACCGGAACAAGCGATCATGGACATTCGCCACTATACGATTGCGCTGGATATTAATCCGGCAAACAAAAGTATTGGTGGGTACACGGAGATTGACCTTGTCCTGTCGCAACCAACTAATCTGCTTCTTTTTGACTTTTGGCATGGCCTCACCGTCAGTCAGGTACTGGTCAATGGCAAAAAGGAATCGTTCAAGCATGGCGATGATGACCTCATTCGCATTGAGAAGTCCCTTGCCGCGGGAAGGATCAAAGTCAAGATTAGCTATTCGGGTAAGCCTGGCATCTCTGAGCGAGCGCCTTGGACTGGCGGATTTCAGTTTGAAAAAGACAGCAAGGGAAATCCCTGGATAGCGATCACCTGCCAGGGTGAAGGAGGAAAGATCTTCTTCCCATGCAAGGACCATCCGAGCGATGAGCCAAACGAAGGAGCCGACTTATTCATTTCAGTGCCCAAAGGACTTACTGCTGCCGGACCAGGACTTCTGCTAAAAACCACCACAAAAAAAGGTAAGTCCACCTTTCATTGGAAGACCAACTACACCATCAGCAACTATTGCCTGGTGTTTAACATCGGAAAGTATGAAAAAGTGAGCCGCACATATACTACGGTGACCGGGAAAAAGGTGCCGATGGACTATTATGTTCTGGAAGAAAATACCGGTAAAGCCATGCATGAATTGGAAATGCTGGAGCGAACC
>JANPES010000475.1:0-6346 GCA_031423035.1 Cyclobacteriaceae bacterium
AAGACATTGGTGAGTGAAAAGACTACGTCGAGCTACCAGCAGGAGTTTCAGCGCATCAGCATGGCCTTCCTCGACGACCTGAGTCACGATGCCTGGGCTGACTTGTACAAGAAGCTGGTATACTGGGAGTTGGAAATCGGACAGTCTGATGTCAGCATGGTTGAAGTCCTGGAGTCGCAAAAAGTGGAGGCTAATGTCAATTTTTGCCGCTTCATCAAGAAAAATTACGATAGCTGGCTCAATGATCCCAACAGCCGCAAGCCCTTACTGTCGCATCAACTCATGAAGAAAAAAGTGTTTCCCGAGGTTAATTCCAATCGGCCTGTATTTCTTTTCGTGATTGACAACCTGCGCTATGATCAGTGGAAAGCAATTGAACCAGAGTTGCTCGACAACTTCGTGGTGGACAAGGAGGAGACATATTATTCCATTCTGCCAACCACGACAGCCTACGCGCGCAATTCTATTTTTTCTGGAATGCTCCCCTCAGAAATGGCCAAAAACTACCCCGAACTCTGGGTGGGGGAAGACACGGATGAGGGTAAGAATAATTTCGAGGATGAATTCCTTTCCCGGCATATCAAGCGCAGCAATTTGCCCTTTAAGTTTTCCTACCACAAAATAAAGCGCCTCGACGAAGGCAGGGAGTTGGTGGATTCTGTAAATAATCTGTTTGGTAACGACCTCAATGTGATTGTCTATAATTTTGTAGACATGCTTTCTCACGCCCGCACTGACATGGCCATGGTGCGCGAGCTTGCCCCTGATGAGGCCGCCTACCGGTCCATCACCAAATCGTGGTTTGTTCATTCACCTTTGATTGAAATTCTCCGGAAGATTTCAGAGCATAAGGCTCGGGTTATCATCACAACAGATCACGGCACGATACGTGTCAAAAAACCCTTTAAAATCATTGGAGACAGGAATGTCAATGCGAATTTGCGGTACAAGCAAGGAAAGAATCTGGGTTATGAAGGTGACAAGATCATGATTGGGTCAAAGCCTGAACGTTTATTTTTACCTAAGGGCAACGTATCGACCAGCTATGTGTTTGCGATCGAAGATCAATTCTTTGCCTACCCAAATAATTACAATTATTACGTGAGTATGTACAAGGACACATTTCAGCATGGCGGGGTGAGCATGGAAGAGATGATCATTCCGCTTATTTTCTTAACTTCGAAAAATGCCTAGCGGTTGGAGATTGGCGTCTGGAGGGACAGAAGTATCATTGGCTGGACTGACGGGCGTTGCGATGGAACTTCTCGGGCATTCCGAAAACAGAAAGATTTGGCTTTTTTTTGGTGAGATGGGATCTGGCAAAACAACGTTGATTAAAGCCATTGCACGCCAGCTTGGCGTTATTGAGGCAATGAGCAGTCCGACCTTCCCGATTGTCAATGAGTATTCACTAGATAGGGGAAGGAGAATTTATCATGTGGACTTGTACCGGCTTCAGAATGAAAAGGAAGTAAGGGATATCGGAATGGACGAATACTTCAGCTCGCAAGAATACTGCCTGGTAGAGTGGCCGGAGAAGTTGGGTAATCTGACTCCTGCGAGCTCCATGAAGGTCCGCCTTAGCCCTGTGGATATGGATCACAGGAAAATTGAGTATCAACTAGTATGACAGCGAAAGCACGATCGGGATTTGAAATACTCGCCAAGGCAAGTTTGGCTCCCCAGGAACAACTGATGAAGGTCAAAAAAGACCGGAACACCTTTCTGATCGGACTGCCGCGGGAAATTTCCCTGCAAGAGAATCGCATCAGTCTCACACCAGATGCCGTTGCTTTGCTGGTCAATCATGGCCATGAAATTTGGGTTGAGACAAAAGCGGGTTTGGGCTCAAAGTTTACCGATAAGCAGTACAGCGAAGCGGGGGCTAAAATTATCTATACGGCACAGGAATTATATAAGGCCGATATCATCCTCAAGATTGAGCCGCCTACACTCGCCGAAATGGAGTACTTCAAGCCAGGGCAGATTCTGATCAGTGCACTCCAGGTGGGGCACTTGCAGAAGCAGTTTATCGATGCATTGATTCAAAAGCGTGTAAACTCGCTCGCTTGGGAGTTCATAGAAGACAAGGTGGGCGGAATGCCTATAATTCGAAGCATGAGTGAAATTGCCGGAAGTACAGTCATGCTCATCGCGGCAGAATATTTGAGCTCCGTACACGATGGTAAGGGTATTATTTTGGGAGGCATCACCGGAGTTCCTCCGACGAAAGTGGTCATCATCGGTTCGGGAACGGTAGCTGAATATGCCGCCCGTGCGGCCTTGAGCCTCGGTGCGGAGATTCAAGTGTTCGACAATCACTTGTATAAGCTGCGCAGAATCAAACACACGTTGGGCCACCAATTTTACACATCTACGATTGATACAGCAACCTTGGGCGATAGCCTGATCACCGCCGATGTCGTTATTGGCGCCTTGCGGGCTGAAAAAGGAAAGGCCCGCCATGTTGTTTCAGAGGAAATGGTCAGCCGGATGAAGCCAGATTCCCTCATCATCGACCTGAGCATTGATCAGGGGGGCTGCATTGCTACCTCCGAGATTACAACCCATTCAAAACCGGTTTTTAGGAAATATGATGTGATGCACTATTGCGTACCCAACGTAGCTTCACGGGTGGCCCACACTGCGACAACCGCACTTAGCAATATCTTCACGCCCACGATCCTCCGGGCAGCTGAGGAGGGTGGAGTGGAGTCGATGATTTTTTCTCACAAATGGTTCATGAAAGGTGTTTATACGTATAAGGGAAGTCTGACTAACGAATCGGTGGCTCGGAAATTTGGAATGAAATTCAAAAACATAGAACTTTTGATGGCCGCCCAGATGTAGTTCTGAGTCACGTCATGGACATCTGTAAAAAAAATTGAAAATCACTAAATGGGTGATTAGTACTCTTTAGGCAAATAGGAAAATTATGACTCGACCGATTTGTACTGCTTTCCTTAGCTTTCTCCTCCTTCCTGCCATTGGACAAGATAATCCATCATACCTGCACAACCGGGGTGTGATGGAGCAAATGATTACCCAGGGTGCTGGCGGCAACATGGCAAATTTGGGGAGCTTGGCGACACCCAACCCTGGCCTTGTTGGAGATGTTTACCTGAATGCTGATTACAGGAATGCTACTTTTTTCCTGTATGATGAAAATAAAATGACCAAGGTCTATCCAGCCAAACTCGATCTGCAACGCAATGAATTCGATATTCTGCTAAGCAATGGCGTTCGCACAATCGCTGGCGTTCTCATTCGCACACTTGTCTGGGCCGATAGCGCGACTAAGGTGCCGCAATACTTTGTCAACGCAAAAGAATACAAGAGTAGTGAAGCCACTCCTTATTTTGGATTCTTCCAGATCCTGGCCGAAGGAGATATCACCTTGTTGAAAATGACCGAGCTAACATTCAAGCCGGCCGACAAAAACCTGTCGCATAGTGTTGGCAGTAAAGACAACAAGTTCATCAAGAATGTAAAGATGTATTACGCGCTGGGCTTAGTTGCGCATGAAATGCCATCGAAGAAGGGAGTCAGAAAACTATTTGAATCAAGACAGGCGGAGATGGACAAATTTATTGAAGTCAATGAAATTAACCTCACCCGTGAGGGGCATCTGATTGCTACCATTGACCATTATAATTCCCTGGTCAGGAAATAAGTCTAGCCAAGTTCTCTTCCAGCATCCGGATTTTAGATTCTGCGTCCGCTTTTTTCTTTAGCTCGATTTCAATTACACCCGGTGGCGCTCCGGCCATGAACTTCTCATTGGTCAATTTTTTTTCTACGGAAGACAAGAACCCTTTGTGATAGTCAATCTCTCGCATGATTTCTATTCGCGCGGTAGCCGGATCGACCTTGCCCTTGAGCGGGATGGTGCATTCCAGCTTCCCTGCCAGGAATGTGTGGCCTTGACGCAGTTCGTTGCCACTCGCAGTGAGCTCTATGTTGGCCAATTTCCCTATCAGGTTGGCAAAAAACTGAAAATGACCTTTGCCCTCTGGTGTGTACAGCATCAGGTGCTCTTTCGGTGACAGTCCTTTTGTATTGCGGACATTTCTCACCTGGGCGATAAGATCGAAGGCAACAATAGATTCGTTCAGGATGTCACTTTGAATGGGGCGGCCCATAGGCCAGGCGGCTTGTGCGATAAACTCGTTTTCCTTTCGGTCACGCAACTCATGCCACAATTCTTCTGATATGAACGGCATGAACGGATGAAGCACTTTCAATAGCTGCTCAAATAACGCTGCGGTTTGTTCAAACGTTTTGCGGTCGATGGGCTTACCGTATTCAGGCTTGACCATCTCCAGATACCAGGAGCAGAAGTCATCCCAAATCAATTTGTACACGGTCATTAGTGCATCCGACATCCGGAATTTTGAGAAGTGATCGTTGAGTTCAGTTAGCGCCTGGCTCAGCCTGGACTCAAACCATGTTATTGCATTCTTGTTTTCTTCGGATGGAAGCTGCTCGACAATCTCCCATCCTTTGATAAGACGGAACGCGTTCCACACTTTATTGGCAAAATTGCGCCCTTGTTCACAGAGTTTTTCGTCAAAGAGAAGATCGTTGCCGGCAGGTGAACTGAACAACATTCCGGTTCGCACACCGTCAGCGCCGTAGGAATTTATCAGCTCCAGTGGATCGGGAGAATTGCCGAGCGACTTGGACATCTTGCGACCTTGTTTGTCGCGCACGATGCCTGTGAGGTAGACATCCTCAAAAGGCTTTTCATCCATGTATTCATAGCCAGCGATAATCATGCGGGCCACCCAAAAGAAAAGAATCTCAGGAGCGGTAACGAGCACCTGGGTAGGATAGAAATAGTCAAGGTCGGGCCGGTTTGCCCGAATGATTTTTCCGGTCTTCTGATCAAAGGCATCGTTGGCGTAGCCGTCAAAAACCGCCGTTGGCCAAAGCCAGGACGATGCCCAGGTGTCGAGCACATCGGGATCCTGGCGGAGGTCAGTCGCCAGTAGGTTTCTGCCACTTTTAGAGCAGGCATCCCGGACCGCGTCGGCCAGCGACTCGGCGACAACGAAATCATTTTCTCCGGATCCATAATAGTATGCCGGGATACGATGGCCCCACCAGAGTTGTCTTGAAATACACCAGTCGCGTACGTTCTCCATCCAATGACGATACGTGTTCTTGAATTTTGACGGGTGAAGCCGGATCTCATCGGTTTCCACTGCCTGAAGGGCCCGGTACGAGATATCTTTCATCTTCACAAACCACTGCAATGAGAGCTTTGGCTCCACTACGGTGTTGGTACGTTCGGAGCGTCCGATGCGGGTAACAAATTCTTCTTCCTTGACCAGATGCCCCGCTTCGCGCAATTCTTTTACAAAGGCCTTGCGCACAACAAACCGGTCTTTGCCAATGTACCGGGGGAGTTCGCATTTTTCGTTGAGTGTACCGTCATCGTTGATGGTATCGATGACCGCCAACTTATGCCGCAGCCCGATCTCATAGTCGTTGACATCGTGGGCGGGGGTTACCTTGAGGCAACCGGATCCAAATGCCTTGTCAACGTAGTCGTCGGCGATGATTGGAATTTCCCGTTCTATGAACGGGACCATTGCTTTCTTTCCGACGAGGTGCTTGTAGCGCGCGTCGGTTGGGTTTACCGCAATGGCGGTATCTCCCATGATTGTTTCGGGGCGCTGGGTGGCAATTATGACCCATTCGTCGGTCGTGCCTTTAATTTTGTATCGGACGGAATACAGGATAGATTTTTCTCCATCCTCTTTGTACAATACCTCTTCATTGGAAAGTGCTGTCTTTGCTTCGCAGTCCCAGTTGATCATGCGGAGGCCACGATAGATGTAACCCTTTTTGTGCAGGTCGACAAATACCCGGATGACGGCCTTGTAGTACCCTTCGTCCATGGTGAAGCTCGTTCGGTCCCAATCACAGGAAGCGCCAAGTTTCTTGAGTTGTTCAAGGATGATACCGCCATATTTTTCTTTCCACTCCCAGGCGTAGGCCAGGAACTCGTCGCGGGTCAGGTCTGATTTCTTAATGCCACGTTCGCGTAGCATGGCCACCACACGTGCTTCAGTAGCGATGGAGGCGTGGTCTGTACCTGGTACCCAACACGCTTCTTTTCCTTCCATGCGTGCCTTCCGGATCAGGATGTCCTGGATGGTGTTGTTGAGCATATGGCCCATGTGCAAAACGCCTGTAACGTTGGGAGGCGGAATAACTATACAATAAGGTTCTTTCGAAGGATTTGGCTTGGCGTGAAAGACGCCTTCGGCTAGCCACCGGGCGTACCACTTGTCCTCTACTTCGGACGGATTGTATTTGATCGATAGCGACATGAAAT